>WFWG01000190.1 GCA_015491235.1 Ardenticatenaceae bacterium | reverse complement strand
CTTCCCGCGACCGGCCGCCCCCCGCGTCCAGGGCCTGGAGCACGCTCTCGTAGTTGTCCACCAGCAGCAGGCCCTGCCACCCGCGCAGCGCGTCCAGGATGGCCTTTTCCTGGCTGTCCGCGGGGGCCTCGGCAAGGCGCGCGGCCTGTTGCTCGCCCAGCAGGCCGCGCAGGAGTTCACGGCGGAAGGCGCCCGCGTCCAGGCGCTCCTCCGCGGCGAAACTGAGGGCCAGCACGCCCTGGGGCCAGCGCCAGGCAAAGCGGCGGGCAAAGGCCGCGGCCAGCGCGGTCTTGCCCATGCCCCCCGCGCCGATGAGGGTGACCACGCGCGCGCCTTGGCTGAACAGGCGGGCCACGTCGTGCAGTTCGCGGTTCCGCCCTTGCAGCACCTTGGGCGGTTGCACCTCGGGGGGTAGGGCCGCGCGGCCCAGTTCCACCAGGCCGCGGACATCGGGCTGGCCCTCGGGAATGACCAGCGCCCCCCAGGCGTCTCGGGCCACGTAGGCCACGGGCAGGCCGGCCACGGCCTCGCCCAGGTCCTGGAGCAGGGTGAGGCGGGCCTGGCGCACGGCCTCGGCCAGGCTGAGGTCAGCCAGCAGGCTGTCGTAAAGGGCTTCGGCCAGGGGGGCGCTGCCCAGGTCGGGGAACAGGCCCTGCATGCCCACGGCCGCGGGCACGCCGTTGTGCACCAGGGCGCGGGCCAGGCGGGCTTGGTCCACGCCTTCCGCGGTGCGGCAGGCGCTAAGCAGCACCAGGCGCAGGACGCCCCGCGGGGCCATGCGCACCAGGTCGGGGCCCAGCAGGCGCTCTTCCTGGCCGTCCTCGTCCTCCAGCAAAAGAACGGCCACGGGCCCGCGGTCGGTCTGGATGACATCGCCGTGGGCGGTGACGTGCAGCCAGGCGGGGCCGCGGCGCAGGGCCTGGCGCAGGTGTTTGCGGGTGGGCGGGATGCGCTCGGCGATGACGGCCCTGCCGCTGCCCTCCAGAACCTGGCGGATGGCCGCCAGTTCCGTCCCGAAGCCCAGGCGATACCCCTCGCGGGGGTTGCCCTGCCGGTCCACCAGGGGGTCGGCAGCCAGGGCGACGAAGTGGAGGGCCTGGCTCGCGGGCGGGGGCGGCGCGGCACGGTCCACCAGGCGCAGCAGGCCGTAGTGCACGGCCAGGAGGGTCTTCTCGTCGGGCAGGGCCGCGAACTCCCAGGGCACGGTCTCCGCGGCCTCGTCGGCCTGCAGCAGGAGCACGCGATCGGGATCCGCGTCCAGTCGCTCCCGTAAGGCCTCGCCGCCCAGGGCGTGGAAGAGGGCCTGACCGTGGGTGTAAGGGCTGCGGCGCACGGTGTCCAGGTCGGGCAGGTCGGCCAGGGGTGTGGGCGGGGCCAAGGGTTGACCGTCCAGGCAGGGGCGCACGCTGGCGTTTTCGGTTCGCAGGTGCAGGATGAGGGCCATTTGGACCACCTCTGTACGTTGAACTTGCACGGGTGAGCCGGCGCAGGCTTGCCGAGACCGGGCGATCGCCGTGGGGGAGCGGTCGAAGGCCACCACCTCGAAGTTCCGCGCCGCCAGTGCCCGGGCGGCGCGCGACATGCCGCAGGCAACCACAGTGGTTCCCCTCCCCAGTGGCTGTGGGGGAGAGGGCGCACGGCCGTGTCCCCGTTCGACCACTTGAGGTGATTATAGTGGTGACCGGTAGGGGCAGCAAGTCGTGGCCGGCCGCACCGGTTCCTGCGCAAATCTGTGCGAGGACACACCCGACTCGCAGGGCTTTCCAGAATTTAAGTGCCTTCGCGCAATTCTTTGATACTCTTGACAACCGGGGGGTGGCGAGTATAGTAGGGACAGACGGCAAGGGGCGTGAAATCAGACAGAGGGCTCATGAAGGAACGACTGCACGCCGGGAGACCTGCGTCGTCGGCGGTGTGGCTGGGAGTCGCCGTGGTGCTGGCTGGCCTGGCGATCTCCAGCTTTGTCCGCCGGCCGCAGGCGGTGTGGGACGGCCTTGTCTTGGCGCTGGGCGCTGTGGCCTTCTTCGCGCTGGCCTTTTCGGCAGCCGAAGAGCGGCCTGTAGCCCGGTGGCCGTCGCTTCTGGCTGTGGCCTGGGACGGCATTGCCGAGCGCCCTTGGCGTGGTGTGGCCCTCCTGGCGGCCATGTCGTTGTTGGCCTCCACGCTTCACCGCCTGCCTCAGATGAGCGCCCAGGACGATTACACCCCTGTGGTGCTGACCTGGGGGCTGGCGTTCTTCTTCTACACCCTGGCCGTGGCCCCTCCCCGCCCTCGTCCCCGCCACGACTGGAGCATCTGGTGGGAGGTCAACCGCTGGAACGTGCTCGTGCTGGCAACTATCGTCGGCCTCGCCTTCCTGTTGCGCACCTGGGGGCTGGACCGCGCGCCGGCCACGCTCGGCGGCGACGAGGCCGCCTTCGGGCGCGAGGTGATGCGCGTCCTGCGGGGCGAGTTGCGCAACCCCTTCACCACGGGGTGGCTTTCTCAGCCCACGATGGGGTTCTTCTACGTGGCCCTCTTCGTGCGGTGGCTGGGCCTCTCGGTGACCGCGCTGCGCTTGCCCTGGGCCATCCTTGGCACGGCCTCGGTGCTGGTGACTTTCTGGCTGGTGAGCCGCCTGAAGGGCGTGCGCCTGGGCATGGTCACGGCTGCTCTGCTGGCAACCTATCACCTGCACGTGCACTATTCTCGCCTCCACCTCAACAACATCGCTGATCCCTTCGTGACCGCGTTGGCCCTCCTGTTGCTCACGCGAGCGTTGGACCGACATAGCCCCCTTGACTGGGTTCTGGTTGGCGCGAGCACGGCGGCTGGTCTCTACGTGTACACTGGTGGTCGGCTGGTCATTCTCATTGTGGCGGCTGTGATGGTCTATGCCTGGGTGGGGAAGGGGCGTCGTTTCTGGACGGAGTATCGTACCGGCTTGCTGACCGCCGTGGGCAGCTTCCTCATCGTGGCCGCGCCCATGCTTCAGTTCGCCCTTCGCTTTCCCGACGAGTTCAACGGCCGGATCAACCAGGTGGGCATCATTCAGAGTGGCTGGCTGAGCCGGGAAGTCGTCGTGCGAGGCCAGAGTGCCTGGGGTATCCTGTGGGACCAGTTTCAGCGGGCCGCGCTGGCCTTCCTGTTCTACCCCGACCGGTCCCCCTTTTACGGCCTGCCCGGTCCACTGCTCGACCCCCTCTTCGGCACCCTTTTTGTCGTGGGACTCCTCTACGCCACGCTCCGGTTGCTGCCCCCTAACGCGGACCGACGTCTCTTTCCGATGGTAGCCTGGTGGTGGGGCGGCGTGATTTTTGGCGGGATGCTCACCGAAAGTCCGCCTTCCAGCCACCGCCTGGTGACGTTGAGCGTGCCAGCCTGCTTCTTCGTGGCGTTGGCGTTGTGGCGCCTGGCCCTGTTGGCCCAGCGCGCCCTCTACGCCGTTCGGAGCGAGGCGGTGCTGGCCACAGGGGTGGTGCTCTTCGGCCTCCTGAGCGTGCGGACGTACTTCTGGGATTACATTCCATCGGCCGTCTACGGCGGGCCAGTGGCTCGGCTGGCCACACAGGTGGCACCGGTGTTGCGCCCGCTCTCGGCCACGCACAACGTTTATGTAGTGGCCGCCCCCTGGTTCTATTGGGAGTTCCCCACGTTCACGTTTCTGGTGCCCGACGCGCAGGCGGTCAACCTGGTGGAACCCATCCAGGAGCCACCGGTTGGCCTGGTTCCCGAAGGGCGGGGGGCTGTGTTCATTCTGGTGCCGGCGCGGGCGGATGAGTTGACGTTGATCCGTCAGGCGTACCCCACCGGTTACGTTGAGGAAATTCGCTTGCCGCCTGACGGGGACGTGGCGGCAATCCTGTACGTGGTGCCGCCGGAGTAGGAGAGTGCGGCAGAGTTTGGGGCCTGTCAGGCGATGTGATGGTTTGATGTGGCAGGAGGGATATGGCTTTCTCCTCCGACGGTCGTGAAGAGACGCTTCCCGCACGGGCCTCCTGGCCGCTGGTGCGTGATTGGCGCTGGGCGTTTCACCTGCTCTTGGCCCTTGTTGGCATCCTGGGGAGCGGCCTGCTCGTGTATCGAGCGCGGCAGGACGCGGAACCCGCCTGGCTGTTGGCCGCGTTGGGGAGCGCCGCAGTGGCCGCGCTGGCGCTCATGGAGGAGCATGTGGCTGAGGCCCTGGAGCGGGCGCGGAAGGGCGTGGGCATTTCCGGCGCAACCAACGTGATTCGCTGGAAGCCGGCTGTGGCTGCTGTGGCGCTGGCCGCCGTGGTGACCCGGCAGGCGCCCTGGTCCCGCTGGCCTGCCGACGTGCTGGTGCTCTTGTGGGCTGGGAGCCTGCTTGCATACGTTTGGGCTCTGGCCTCACCCCCGAACGTGCGTGCGAACCACCGTGGCTGGTCCCGTTCGGCGATGGGAGCGTTGGCCCTCGTGGCCTTGCTGGCCCTTTGGTGGCGCTGGATGGGATTGGCTCAAGCCCCCCGGCCGGTGACCGGGCCGGAGACCCGGTCGCTCCTCGAGGCCGCCCGCCTGCTGTCCGGCGAAGGGGCGTCGCCATTCGACGAAATGTCTTTGGGCACGACGGGCTTGCTGGTCTACCTTCAATCCTCGGGAATGCGCATTCTGGGCGACGGCCTGCTGGGCGCGCGAGCCGTTTCGGCCCTGGCAGGTGTGGGGGCGGTGCTTTTCCTCTGTGGCCTGGCTGACGAGCTGTACGGCCGAACAGTGGCGTTGGCGGTTGCCTTGGTGTTGGCGAGCATGGCCTTGCACGTCCACTACAGCCGTCTGGCCGTGGAGCACGGGCCAGCTCTCTTCTTCGGCGTGGCGGCTTTGTGGGCTCTGGTGCGGGCTACCCGCACGGCAGCGCCCCGTTGGTGGGGAGGGGTTGGCGTGTTGCTGGGTGTAGGGGTGATGATTTCACCGCTGGCCTGGCTGGTGGTTGGGGTGGCCATCTGGTGGGTGGTGTTGACGGCTTGGCTGGAGCCGGGCGAGTGGCGCGGGCAGTGGTCACGGTTGATTTGGGGAATCGGCGGCGCTGGCCTGGCCGTGGCGCCTGGCCTGGCCGTCGGCGGGCTGGTGTGGCCGGGTGCTTTCGTGCCCGGCGTGACGGCGCTGGGGGAGTGGACGCGAGGGAGCGCAGACGGCCTGGTGGTCGTGGTGCGACAGGCCAGGGACGCCTTCCTGGGATGGTTGGCTTACGGCGACCACAGCCGCCTGTACGGCGTGTCAGGCCCATTATTGGACGTGGTAAGCCGCGTGCTCATGCTGGCCGGACTGGGCGCGCTGGCGGCTCGTGGCATCGAGCGGCGCGCTCTGTGGCTGGGTGGTTGGTTGGTCCTCGTGGCCCTGGCCGACGGGCTGACCCTCAGCGCGCCCTCCAGCCATGTGCTGCTGTTCGGAGCCCCCGCAGTGGCCCTGCTGGTGGCCGTGGGAAGCCAGGCCGTGTGGCAAGCCCTCTTCCACGGCCAGCCCCCGGC
>WFWG01000189.1 GCA_015491235.1 Ardenticatenaceae bacterium | reverse complement strand
GTTGGTTGGTCCTCGTGGCCCTGGCCGACGGGCTGACCCTCAGCGCGCCCTCCAGCCATGTGCTGCTGTTCGGAGCCCCCGCAGTGGCCCTGCTGGTGGCCGTGGGAAGCCAGGCCGTGTGGCAAGCCCTCTTCCACGGCCAGCCCCCGGCAGAACGGGCGCTGCGCGTGACGGCTTTCACCGCCCTCTCGGTGACGCTGGTGGTGCTGCTCAACGTCACCTTTTATTTCAACTCCTATTTGCCCCACACCGCCTTCGTCCCGTCGGACACGTCACTGGTTGCCCTTTTGACGGTTCCACTCCTCCCTTGGAGGTAGGACGATGCGCGTGATGCTGAAGGATGTGCACGTTTCCCGTCCCACCTACCGGTACGCTGGGTCCATCATTGTGGAGGGGGCAGGGGGCCAGGTGTACAGGCTGCCCATGCCGGGCACGGTGGCCCAGTGGCTCGACGTGGGAACTTCTTACGAACTCGACCTGCGCGCCCAAGGGGACGAGATTGGGTTCGACGATTACCGCCTGAAGCGTGGCCGGTTGGTCATCTGGCCTCCCTTTCGGGCCCAGTACGTGTTCGAGCGCCTTTCCCCGCTTACGGGCAACCCGCTCTACGCCTACCGCGTTGTGGCGCGGGAAGCCCGCTTCGAGCGTGACTACGAAGCGATCGTGGAGCTGGAACAGTACCATTACGCCTCAGACGAGGAGGTGCTGGCGGTTTGGTTCTGCCCCCAGTGCTTCCGCTACGAGGAGGCCAATTTGCGCCCCACGTGCTCCCAGTGCGGGGTGTCCATGCGCTTCCACGAATTGAAGAGCGCCACGCGAGCCTCCCGCTTTCTCGTGCTGGAGTTGCTGGACCGGGCGCCCTACGAGCCCCGCTACGTGGGGTACGCGCGCCTGGATCCTCCCGTCCCGCTCATGAATCGCCGCCTGCCCGACGGACAAATTGAGCAGCGCATACGCGAGCGCATTTTCCCGCGTGGCTGGTTTGCCCACCTGTTTCACCCCGACGCCGAGGGAATCAAGGACTGGTGGAAGGCGCAGGAGGAAGCGTTGCGCGAGGTGCGCTCGCCCGTCTCGCGGCTGGCCCGGGTCGTCGTTCACCCCGACTACCGGGTGGACGGCTTGGGCCAACAGGCCGTGAAAGCGCTCATTGACTGGATTCGACAGCGGCGCACGCCCGAAATGCGCGTGGCCAAGCAGGCCGTCGAGGTCATCGCCATGATGGCTCGCTACAATCCCTTTCTGGAAAAAGTGGGGTTCATCTACCTGTGGGACACGGCCAGCGGGCGGCCAGTGCTCTACTATCCCCTGAGCAAGCGGGCACAGCAGGCCGTTGACCGTTTTCTTCACGAGGACCCCGTGGCCCAACAGCATGGTGGCCACCTGTACCGGCCCCGCTTTACGCCTGTGGAGCCCCTTTCTCGCCCTCTGGTCATCCGCGGCTTGACCAAAATGTACACTAACCGCCTCACCCTGGAGGACCTTTCGGAGCCGGTGCGCCGCATGTTGGAAGCGTTCGGCGTGCGACAGCGGCTCATTCAGAAGCTCGTCATTCGGAACGCTGACGTCGAACTAGCCCCCGGCACTGTCCACGTAATTGTGGGCGCTTCGGGGAGCGGCAAGACGACACTTTTGAGGATGATTTACGGGCTGACAGTGGACAGCGAAAACCCACTCTACCGGATGGACACTGGTGAGGCCGAGGTGCCAGAGAACGTGCGGGCCCAGGCGTTGGTGCCCGGCGAGTTGGAGCCAGCGTTCGGTGACCTGCCCATCAGCGAGGCCCTCTATCGCCTGACGGAAGACGAGACGTTAGTTGTGGAGTTGCTCAACTACGCTGGCATTTCGGACGCCGTGTTGTACCGGGCGCCCTTCGGCGAACTCTCCACCGGTCAGAAGGAGCGGGCCCGACTGGCCTGGTTGTTGGCCCACCGCCCCAACTTGATTCTCGTGGACGAGTTTACCGCTCACTTGGACACGCTCACGGCCATGCGGGTGGCGCGCCGTTTCTCCGCACTGGCGCGTGAGAAGCGCATTACCCTTGTCTTGGTGACCCACCGTCACGAGATTATCGAGGTGCTGGAGCCGGACATGATTTACATGGTGGGGTACGGCACTGTGGTGGCAGAATCGTTCGAGGCTCAGGCTCCTCGCCTGCCCGAGCGGGCGCTCTTCGTGCGTGAGCCGTACGCTTCCCTCATCGTGGAGGGCAAGAAGACGTGGGAGATTCGCAAACACCCCACTCGCGTGCGGGGGCGGGTGGGCATCTTGAGC
>WFWG01000188.1 GCA_015491235.1 Ardenticatenaceae bacterium | reverse complement strand
GTCCAAATGCGACGTCACAGCCGCCGTTTATGTCGTCTCGATCTCACTTGTTGCCCACTCCGGCGCGAAGGGGGACGTGACGACGCGGCTCACCGAGACCGGCATTCCCAGCGGGCGCAGCCACTCGGCCAGGCGGGAGAGCACGGGCGCCTCGCTGTAGTAGTGGTCGGCCTCGATGACGGTGAGGCCCAGCGCCTGAGCCCGCTGGGCGTCGTGGTATTTGACCTCGCCTGTAATCAAACAGGTACAACCTGCCTCCACAGCCGCCTCGATGAAGGCGGCCCCGCTCCCGCCCAGCAGGGCGACGCGACGGTGAGCAGCGACACGGCCCGGCGTTACGCGGGGCACGGGGGTGCCCAGCCGGGCTCTGACCCGCTGCACCAGCTCCCCTGTGCTCAGCGGCTTGCCCTCGCAAATGGCCCCAAACCCCCAGCCGTGGGGCGCACCGTCAACGGGCTGCAAGGGGGCCACCGGTGACAGCCCCAGCGCCTCGGCCAGGGCCCCGTTGACCCCGTCCCGCACGGCGTCCAGGTTGGTGTGGGCGGCGTAGACGGCCACATTGGCGCGCACCAGTTCGGCCACCAGGCGCCCGTGGGGGGTGGACGTGTCCAGGCGGCGCAGGGGGTGAAAAAAAAGCGGGTGGTGCGCCACAATGAGGTCAGCACCAACCCGCCTGGCTTCCTCCAGCACGCGCTCGTCCAGGTCGAGCGCCACCAGGACGTGGGAAACGGACACACCGTCGTGACCGATTTGCCAGCCCACGTTGTCCCACGATTCGGCCAGCGCTGGGGGCGCCAGCGCTTCGAGGCGCTCCCGCACGGCCTGGCCTGTCCAGCTCATCGGTTTCCTCCCGCAGTGGGGCCATTTGGCCTCTTGCGACTGTGGAACGGGGTGCTTGCAACCTGTAATTCTACCCGATGTTGGAAAGTTGGACAAAAGCCAGACCCTGGACGATTGGCAAATTTGCGGCCCACGTGTACAATGAGCAGCCGAATTCGTGGAGGAATGCCGATGGAAACGGCGATCATCGTTCCAACGTACAACGAGCGCGAAAACATCCCGGCACTTGTGGATCACCTGAGTTGTCTGAGCACGCCCTTCCACGTGATCATCGTGGACGACAACAGCCCCGACGGCACCGGGCAGGTGGCCGAGGAGTTGGCCCGTCGCCACTCCTGGGTCCACGTGATTCATCGCCCTGGCAAGCTGGGCTTGGGCACAGCCTACCTGGCTGGCTTCCGTTACGCCATGGAAAACTGCGCCCAGCGCATCCTGACGATGGACGCCGACTTTTCGCACCACCCGCGCTACATTCCCGATCTGCTGGCTGCCAGCGAACAGTACGACGTGGTCATCGGCTCCCGCTACGTGGACGGCGGCGGGACCCGCCACTGGCCCTGGTACCGCGTGCTGCTGAGCTGGGGGGCCAACACCTTCACGCGCACGCTTTTGGGGCTCCGCACCCACGACTGCACGGCCGGCTTTCGCTGCTACCGGCGCTATGTGCTGGAGTCCATCGGATTGGACTCGATCGTCTCCGACGGGTATTCTTTCTTGTTGGAAGTCATCTACCGGTGTGAGCAACAGGGGTGGCGCATCGGCGAAGTTCCCATCATTTTTGCCGACCGACGGGAGGGGGCCTCGAAGATTTCCAGGCAGGAGATCTTCAAGGCTATGGGCACTGTGTTGCGCCTGCGGTTGACGAAAGGTGGCATTTCCTGAGAAGGTTGACGTGTTGTGACCGAAACGTGGCCCTGGTGGGTGAGTAATGCGAGAGGTGGTCCGGCAAGGTCTCAAGTTTTTGACCGGTGCCCAAAACGACGACGGCGGGTGGGGGTATTCCCCCGAGATGCCTTCCGCGGTGGAGCCCACCTGTGCTGTCCTGCTGGCGCTGTCAACCCTCTCGGCCGGCGAGACGGCCCGCCAGCGGGCGGTGGGCTGGTTGTGGCGGGCGTACCACGAGGACGGGAGTTGGGGCATTGCGCCTGACGACCCCGAGGGTGGCTGGCAGACGGCCTGGGCCGTGCTGGCACTCACCCGGGCGGGCGAGCCGCCGGAAAAGCTGGCCGCCAGCGTGGAATGGCTGTTGAGCGTGAAGACGCTCCGCTTCACGGACGACGAGCTTCAGCGGGACATCGAGCGCATTTTGGACATTGACCCCGCCCTGCGGGGCTGGCCGTGGCTGCCAGGGCAGGCGTCGTGGGTGGAGCCAACGGCGCTGACCATGCTGGCCCTGGCCGCCGGCCCCTTCGCCCCCCGGGCTGCCGAGCGCTTGGCCGAAGCCGTCCAGTACCTGAACGATCGCCGCTGTCGCGCCGGAGGCTGGAACGTGGGCAACCCGGTCATGTTGGGAGCGCCGCTTCCGCCACGCGCTCATCCCACGGCCTGGGCCCTGATGGCCTTGAACGCCGTGGCTCCAGAGGCCATTCTGCCCCGCGACGTGGCGGCCCTGAAGGAAGAAATGCACCGTGACGGGGGAACGTCGGCGCTGGCGCTGGGCCTGATGGCCCTGGCGCACCTGGGCCAGGATGACGGCGAGGCCCGCCGTCGCCTGGTGGCCGCCCAGCGGGACGACGGCAGTTGGGAGCACAACCCCTATCACACGGCCCTTGCCCTGATGGGCCTGAGAGGAGGGCGCCTGTGAACCCCACGCTCTCGCGGCGGGCGTTTCTGCGCCTGGCTGCCCTGGCGGGCATTGGCGCCGGGCTGGCCGTGGCCGAGTACGCGGCCCGACCGGTGGGCACGGCCACCTACGTGCGCTGGCTGGCGCGGGGGCAGCGGCGGGCGGTGCTCGACCCGCCGGCCGTGGTGGCCCTGGCCCACTGCCCCTCGTACCAGGACGTGCAGGAGTGCCTGCGCGACCTCTGGTCGCAGGCCGACATGCCCGACGTGCGGGGCCGGCGAGTGTTGGTAAAGCCCAACCTGGTGGACATCGTCGAGGAGTATCCCAGCACCACGGCTCCCCAAGTGGTGGCCGCTGTGGTGGACCTGCTGGCCGAGCGAGGAGCCGCCGCCATCGTGGTGGGGGACGGCCCCGCCTTTCGCCGCGAGGCGTGGCCCCTCGTGGAGCAGAGCGGGCTGGCCGAGGTGTTGGCCCGGCGCGGCGTGCCCTTCGTGGATCTGAACTACGACGCGCCGCGCCCGGTGCCGGTCCGGGACGGCTGGTTGCGGCAGGCCCCTGTGTTGTGGCTGCCCCGCCACGTGCAAGAGGCTGACCTCATCGTCTCGGTGCCCAAGCTCAAGACCCACCACTGGGCGGGCATTTCGGTGAGCTTGAAGAACCTCTTCGGCGTGGTGCCGGGAACTCGCTACGGGTGGCCCAAGAACATCCTCCACATCAACGGCGTCACGCCCAGCATTCTGGGGTTGCGCCAGACGCTGCCGCCCACGGTGGCCGTGGTGGACGGCATCGTGGGCATGGAGGGGGACGGCCCCCTCTTCGGCACGCCCGTGGAGCACGGCCTGCTGGCCGTCGGCAAGGACCTGTTGGCTGTGGACGTGACCTGTGCGCGCCTCATGGGGGTGCGCCCGCGGAAGGTGGAACACCTGGCCTGGGGGCTGTGGGCCGGCGTTGGCCAGGGGGCGCGGGTGGAGCTTCGGGGAACGCCGCCCGATGCCCTCCAGCGCTCCTATGCGCCTCCCCCGAAAGCGTAGCGAGGTGGCGAAAACCGTGGCCGAGGGCTGGATAACGGTTGACGGCTCCTACGGCGAGGGGGGCGGTCAGATTCTGCGCACTTCCCTGACCTGCGCCATCCTCACCGGAACGCCCGTGCACATCGTGAACATCCGCGCCGGGCGCCCCCAGCCAGGGCTGCGCCCTCAGCACCTGGTGGCCGTGCGGGCGGCCGCGGAGATCTGTGCCGCCGACGTCGAAGGGGACGCGGTGGGAAGCCGGGAGGTCCGTTTCCGCCCCCACCGGGTGCGACCAGGGCGATACCGGTGGGACATTGGCACGGCTGGGGCCGTCACCCTGGTGCTCCAAACGGTCTTTCTGCCCCTGGCCCTGGCCGAACAGACCTCCCACCTCACGATTCGAGGGGGAACCCACGTTCCCTGGAGCCCCACCTGGGCTTACGTCGAGCGCCAGTGGGCCCCGTATATGGAGCGCATTGGCTGTTCGGCCCGCCTGCACCTCAAGCGGGCCGGCTTTTACCCTCGTGGCGGGGGCGAGGTGGAAGTCACCGTGCATCCAACCAGGCGTCCCCTGCGACCTCTCCACGCGCCAGAGGGGGGAACGCTGCTCCGCCTCGGGGGCACCGTGTACATCGCCAACCTGCCCGACCACATTGCCCGGCGCCAGAAGCTGACGGCCCTGGCCGCCCTCCGGAAGTACCGACAGGACGCGAAAATAACCGTTCAGCGGCTCCAGGCTCCCTCGCCGGGCACCCTCACGCTGGTGGAAGCCCACAAGGAGCACGGCCGGGGGTGTTACACCGCCTTGGGCGAAAAGGGAAAGCGGGCCGAAGTGGTAGCACAGGAGGCGGTGGACCGGCTGCGCGCTTACATCGAGAGCTCGGCGTCTGTGGACCGCCACCTGGCCGACCAGTTGCTCCTCCCCCTGGCCCTGGCCGAAGGTCCCTCCACCTTCAGCACCGACTGCGTGACCCAGCATCTCGTCACAAACGCTCACGTGATCACGCGCTTCCTGCCGGTTCAGATTGAGATCGAAGGCGACGTTGGCGCCTTCGGGCGGGTGACGGTGATTCCGTCGCCTTGAGCAGTGGAATCCCAGTTGGGTCTGCAAATGCCATATAGTCACCGAAATGGCTCGGCGCCGCCCCGGCACGCCACAATTTCTTTCCCCTTTTGGGTGGGCGGGATGGCGGCGCCGCACCCCTTCTGTGAGCAGGAGACGTTACCAAACGCCATTGG
>WFWG01000187.1 GCA_015491235.1 Ardenticatenaceae bacterium | reverse complement strand
GGGGTGGGGCACGAAGAAGGTGTGGCTGAGGAGGTAGAGCTTCCCCTCCGCCCGCAGCGTTCGCAGCAGCGTTCGCAGCAGGTCGGGGCTGGTGACCTGGATGCCGGGAAAGCCGCCCCGCTGCCACACCTGGTCGGCCGCCGCGATCCAGTTGCGGATGAAGATGGCGTCCCGCTCCTCCGGCGAGAGGTCCCACATTTCCCGGGGCCACTCGGAGAGCACGTCCGGCTCGTTGTAGAGTTGGATGTAGGGGGGCATGCCGGCATCTTCCAGCAGGCGGATGTCCCGCTCGGCGTAGATGTAGGGCTCGTCGGGGCGCAGCACGGGACGCCACAGGACCATAATGTTGGCCTGGCGGAAGCGGGGAGCAGCAATTTTCAGGGCGTTTTCGTCGGCGTAGAGCACGGTGGCCCAGGACATGTGCATGGCCTTCAGGTCACGAATGAACTGGTCCACGTCGGAGCCGTCGGGGAGCACGTAGCCCACCGGGAAGAAGTGCAACCCCAGGCCCGTGTCGCCCGGTGGACGGGGCCAGTTGGGGAGGGGCCACACCTCCTGGGGCGACCAGGCAGCAGGGGGCGTGCGGCCTCTGCCCGGCTGCCAGGCTCCTTCCCACGGTGCGGCTGGCGGGAAGACCGGCCAGCCTGTGGGCTCCTGGGTGGGAAGTGGCGTGGGTGTGGCTTGGCTTGGGCGCACGGTTAGCCCCGTGGGAGGCGGTGTGGGTGACGGGGCGGGAGGTGCTGAACCCGGCACGGTGCGACTTGTGGGGACCACGATGTACTGCACGCGCGGCAGAAAAGCCACCAGCGACCCGCGCGGGGCAATTTGGTACACTTGTCCCAGCACCTCTACCGTCACGGTTTCGTCGGTCACGTTGACCAGCCGCACCGTGTCGTCGCGCTGCTCTACCCTGATGGCTGGGTCAGGCGACGTGACCTTGAACGTAGCCACTTCCAGTGTGGGCTCGTCGAACGTGGTGTCCGGGTAGAGTCGCCGAAGCACCTCGGTGGGGGAGATGGAAAGGCTGGCAGCCAGAGTGGCAACGGCGTTCCAAGTCTCCAGGTCGAAGCGCATCAACCCCGTTTCCACTCGCGGCGGAGGCACGCGCACCGGCCGGCTGGCTGCCACCACTGGTGACCGCTCGGCGGGCAGCCGACGGGTCTCGTTCTTGCGGGGGTGCCCCTTGAGGGCGTAGACAATGGGCAGCACGTCACCGTCGCGGCAAAAGGGGAGCGTCTCTCCCCGGATGGTCAGGGGGCGGTTCAGGTCGGTGCTGCACCGCACCTTGTACCAGGCGTGGGGCTCGAACCAGGGCGTCACCCCGTTGGCCGCGTAGTTGGCCACGATCCAGGGGTTGAAGGCAAAGAAGTAGTCTGGCGCGCGGTCCAGCATGTACTCGTAGGCCATCAGCAGCCAGCGCGTCTGAGCCTCCAGGGTCACGGGGGGATAGCGCTTGTCCTGCTGTTCGCCCGGCAACCAGCCCCCCTCCGTAGCAATGACGGGGATCTCGAACCCAAAGCGGCTCACGAACTCCCGATGGTAGGCCTCGAACTTGCGGAAGGCGTTGGAGTCCTCAAAGATGGTGTCCCCCTTGTGCCGGCCGCCGTCAGGCCGGTTGGGCGAGCGGTCCACGGCGCGCCAGTAGTTCAGTTCTTCCACGTCCACCTGCTCGGGCGTGAGGCCGTAGAAGGCCAATTCCTCGGGCGTAACGGGCCGACCCAGCAGGTTGACCGGCTCTTCGGGGTAGTCGAAGGGGTGGTTGAGGCCGTAATTGTGAACGGCGATCCAGGCGCCGTAGAAGGCGTCCACGGCCCCGCGCTCGCGGACCAGGTCCAGGAAGCGGCGGAAGAACTCCAGGTCGTCGTAGTGGCCGCCGGGGGCCAGGGGGGGCGTGGAGGGGTAGCCGCCCGCCTGCCGCACGATGCGGGCGGCCGGAATCCAGAGGTCCACGATGCGCTCCACGGAGATGGGCTCGCCGGGACGCCAGCCGCCGGCCTCCCCTTCCAGGTTGGGTTCGTTGTAGAGCTGGAAGTAGCGCGCGCCCCGGGCCACGTAGTGACTCACGAAACGTTCCAGGGCTTGGGGGTCGAGGGGCTGGTTGGGCGTGTGGATGCGAATGATGGGCTCGATGCCGGCGGCCACCAGGCGGTCCACCAGTTCGTCCTGCTGGGGGGTCAGGCCGTCGTTGAGGAGGACCGTCCAGCGCATGCCCATGCTGCGCAGCTCGGGCACGAAGTATTCGATCACCTGCGGCTCGACGCGGGCGGCGGCGGGCGAGAAGTGGACCCCCCAGCCGTTGTCGTCGGGCGGGCGGGGGTAGCGGGCCAGGGGCAGAGGACCGCCAAGGACCTGAGCGGGCGGAGTAAGCCCCACGGCCGGAGAAGGCGACCACTCCACAAACAGAGCTGCACTTATCAACAGCACCCAGAACCAGTGAAAAGGACGGCTTAAAGGCGACAAAGCCAGGTGTTTCCCCCGCGTTTTAAAAGCCTACTTTTCAACCTCACCAACTGCCTTTTGACGGCGCACATGTGCGCTGTGTTTGGTATTATCATCGTAATGTCGAAACAGGCAAGGCTGACTTGGGAAAGGGGGCTGACACATACGAGACCTGACGTGGAACCGGTGGTTGTCCAGGGACAGCACGGGCTTCCCGCCCGTGCTGTCGGTGGCAGCGGGCGGCTGTCTCCCTTACAGGGGCAGCTTATACGACCAGATGGGACGAATGTTCTTCTCGTGCAAGTAGGCTTCCATCTCAGGCCGGAAGTCGTAGGCCACGAACAGGAGCACGGCCGGCAGCCCCTCTTGCTCCTCCAGGAAAGCGGCCAGCTTCAAAAAGCGGTCCACTTCCTTCTTGGAAGGGCGCACCTTGGCCTCCCCCAGGATGAGCACCCGCTGACCGTTGCGGCGCCCGTAGCCGAAGATGTTCACCTGCCGCTTCCGGTCGCCCACGCGCACGTATTGGCGCACCAACTCCCCCTCCACCTCGATGCCCTCCTGGCGCAACAGGGCGGGCAAGGCGCGCATGGCCCGGTCCTCCAACGTGTAGCCCACGGCGTTGGAGACGCCCTCCACGCGCTCCCGGGTAAGCCGGTGCTCTTCGACCAGTTGGCGCAGTTCCTCCTCGGTGCGCTTCTGGGCTGCGACGAGTTCGGCCACCTGGGCCTCGGTGCGCTTCTGGGCCTGGGTAAGTTCGTTGATGGCACCCCACACGCGCTCGAACTCGGCGCCCATGCGTTCCT
>WFWG01000186.1 GCA_015491235.1 Ardenticatenaceae bacterium | reverse complement strand
CTGAATTTGCCACTGGCTGCCGTCATGGTAGGCGTACTTCAAGTCGCCGTTGAAGTCGTCGTAGTAGCTAATGTGAGGTCGGCCACTCCCATCCAACGCCAGCGAGGCGAACCACCCCACATTCTGGTCACCGTCCACCGTTTGCACGTGCCACTGGCTGCCGTCGTAGGAGGCGTAGTACAGGTGGTCTCCGCCGTAGGCAATGTGTGGTCGGCCGGCCGCGTCCAGCCGGAGACTGCGATCTCCCATCCACGCAAAGTCCTTGGGGGCGTCCACCCACTCCACCTGCCAGGCTGTTGGGGGAGCAAAGGCAAGGACACTTCCATTCCCGGCTGGGGCGAACGAGAGTGCCTGTTCATCCACTGCCGCTTTCGCGACGGCCCCTCCTCCTAAGACAACGAGGACAGCCAACAAGAGGATACCCAGTCCCAACAAGCGACGTTGAAGGGTCCGCATCGCCACACCTCCTCCTCGAACGTTGAATTTCCGTTGAAACGCAACGAACAACGTTCTCAGCAAGAGGTGTTCTGTATTTTATTAATAGCCAAGATGCACAATATTGCAAAACAAAGCCGGCGCACCAAAGTCAGGTGCGCCGGAATACAAGGCTTTCGGCCTCTTTGGGGAGGCGTGACTCAGACGTATTCGGCTGACGGCGTGGGGGTCTCCCGTCGGGCAATCGCCAGCAAACCGAGGACCAGAAGAGCCGTCACGAATACCTGTTCCCACTGCAAGAGGCGCAGGTCAACCCCCGGAGGAACCGTGGGAGCAATGCCGCCCCAGTAGTCCAGGTAGTCGTTGAGGGCAAACCAAGCTCCTGCCAGCACGACGTGAGCCACGGATGGGCGGTAGAAGAGGAGCAGGCTCAGCCCCATGAGCACCATGACGCTGTGGGTGAAGGTCATACTCACGCTTTCCAGGGTGAAATATCCCGGGCCGCGCCACCAGAGCAGCCAGAAGAGGACCGTCCAGAGGCCGTACTTGACGTTGCTCATCACGCTCCACGTGGCCACCAGCCGCGCCCACCAATCGTGGGGCCGACGGCGAATCCAGGGGAGCGCGACAGCAAACCCCAACACCGAAAGGGGCGAATCCACCAGCCAGGGCCACAGGAGCGGCGGAACCTGGCGAAGTTGTGGGCCATACCAGTAGATCGCCCCGATGACGAACCCAAACAAGTTGATGACCACCAGCCCCCATTCCACGACGGGGATGGAGAGGAACGCGCGCACTCGATTGGCAAGGGAATTGGTCGTGACCACGGTTCGGCTCCCGATCTCCCGATACGAGGCCCTCAATTTTCCGTTTCTCTCCATTTTCCAGCCTCAAAGCCGTCCAACGGTTCGATCTGGAGAGGTTTATCACTGTAATTGTGCTTTTGCAACAGGTGGCGCACAACGTGAACTTCGTCTGTCCCTTCCACGAGGAGAATTCTTTCGGTCATCTAGCGTGCCTCAATGGCGTGCTCGACAACGGCTTCAAGCGCGTCAGCCTCATAAGGCAGAGCCACGACTTCGCCCGTCTCAGCAAACCGGAGGGCAATCAGGCGTCGAGAGGCATCAGGGGCAAACTCGTAAAAGGCGCGTATCATGTCGAAACTGTGTGTGGTGGCTACGATTTGAACGTCATACTGTTCGGCCACCTGATACAACATGTGCCAGTCAAGGTGCGACGCACTTTGGGAGTGCGTCGCACCTTTCAAACCGGCATTCGCGCGTTTGCACTTCCGTGCGCCCCTCCGCGTTACCCAGGAATGACCCCCTCCCCGGTAAAGAAGGCCCGGGCCTCCTCAAGCGTCAGGTCCGGCGGGGGCAGCACGAGGTCCGAGGGGACGATTTCTTCCGGCGGAACAAGCTCACCGTTCTGGCGAACGAGCTCCAGCATGGCGTGAAACTTCTCCTTGAACGCCTCCTCGTCCCCGCGCGCGATGATGTCCACGATTTCATTGTCAAGCTCGTTCAAGCGTTCTATCAACGCCTCGTCCACGCGGTATTGTCCTTCCAAAGAAATGCGCACAATCATGGCTCTGCCTCCTTATTCATTCTCACCGGACGGAAGCTTGGGCGTTTCGCCAGACGTGCCAAGTTGCCGCTTGAGTGCCTCCAACTCCTCGTCCACCGACTGGGTCACCGCAAGCTGGCGCAACTCGCGTTCCACCACGTCCCCGCCCCCGGTGAGATCCTCCAGGCTGCCCACGGCGACCAGTTCTTCAATGGCCATCGCGCGCGCCTGCATCTGTTCGGTCTTCTCTTCCACGCGCTGAATGGCCAGCCCGATGTCGGCCATTTCCTCGGAAAGCCCGGTGACGGCCTCTCCAATGCGCACCTGGGCTTCGGCGGCGCTGTACTGGGCTTTGAGGGTCTCCTTGCGAGTGCGGAAGGCTTCGACTTTCATAGCGAGGCGGCTTTCGGCATCCTGCAGTTTTTGTTCTTCAAGCTGAAGGGCTTGAATTTGCTTCTCCAAGTCGTCAAGCTGGATTTTGGCCAACTGCTTGCGCTGGAGGGCCAAACGTGCCAGGTCTTCCCGCCCGGCTTCCAGCGCGCGGCGGGCCTGATCGTCGAGCTTGGCGATGTTCTCCCGCAACTTGGCGGCCTGAAGCTCCAGGCGCCGGCGTGACGTGGTGACCTCCACGAGGCCCCGCTTGACATCCTGGAGCAACTGCAACTGCCGCTGGTACGAATAGTCGAGCATAGCAGCCGGATCCTCGGCCCCCTCCAACAACTGGCTCATCTTGGCGCGAATGACGGCCATCATTCGAGACAACAGTCCCATGGCTCTCACCGTCCTTTCTATAGGTTTTATCGGGCGGACGTACACGGCTGGCGCTTGTTGGTTCAATGATACCAAAAGGGAACAGCTTCTGCAATTTCGACTGGCTGCCTTTCTCCTCGCCAACGAGTCGTCGGCATCCGCTCTCTTCTACGCATCCCCTGCTCACAAGTTGCCAAACGCGGTGCTCTCTGCTATGCTCCAACCGCATTTTGGATCAAGCCAGCACGGTTCGCATGGCGCAAGGTCAAGGGGGATGGTTCGCAAGGCCGTCCCACACGCGCAAAGCGAAAATAAAGGGAGGGAGTGCCATGCCCGTTCTTTCCACCTTTTCAATCGTGGCCTACGATCCGGAGAGCCGGTCGTGGGGTGTAGCCGTGCAGTCCAAATTCCTGGCGGCTGGAGCCGTGGTCTCCTACGCGGAGGCCAACGCCGGCGCGGTCGCCACGCAGAGCTACGCCAACCTGCGCTACGGCCCCCTGGGCCTGCACATGATGCGCCTGGGCATGAGCGCCCAGGAAACCGTCGAGGCCCTGGTCGCTGGCGACCCCGAGCGGGACCTGCGCCAGGTGGGTCTCGTTGACCGGCAGGGACGCGCGGCCGCCTTCACGGGGCAGAAGTGCTACGAGTGGGCCGGGCACGTGGTGGGCGAGGGCTTCTGCTGCCAGGGCAACATTCTGGCAGGGCCCGATGTGGTGCAGGCCATGGCGGAAGCCTTCCAGGGCTCCCGGAGCCCCTTCCCGCTGCGGCTTATCGAAGCCCTGGAGGCCGGCCAGGCGGCCGGCGGCGACCGGCGCGGCCAGCAGGCGGCCGGGCTCCTGGTGGTGCGCGAGGGGGCCGGCTACGGCGGGTTCAACGACGTGGCCGTGGACTTGCGCGTGGACGACGACCCCGCCCCCATTCGGCGGCTGCGTGCCCTCTACGAACTCCACCAGCTCTACTTTGGCGAGCCTGCTCCGGAGGACCTGCTTCCGCTGACGGAAGCGGTGGTGCGGGAACTGACCCACCTGGCCCGGCGAGCGGGATTCTACCAGGGCGAGGCAAGCGGCACCATGACGCCGGAAGTGCGCGCCGCCCTCGACGCCCTCATCGGCACCGAGAACCTGGAGATGCGCTGGAAGCCGGACGAGGGCGTGGTGGACCGCCTGGTGCTGGAATTCCTGCGCGAGCGGTATGGGTAAATAACGAACAAAGGAGTTGCCCGTATGGCTTTGAGCGCTGAGAGCACCCTTTCCCACCTGGAATGTGGCTGGTGTCAGGCTCACTACGAACCTGACCAGCTCTGGAACCTGTGCCCGCAATGCCAGCGCCCCCTGCTGGCCCGGTACGACCTGGAGGAGGCGCGCCGCCACGTTTCCCCCCAACTCCTGGCGGCCCGCCCGCCGGGCCTCTGGCGCTACGCCGAATTGCTGCCCGTGCGCGACCCGGCCCACCGCCTCACCCTGGGCGAGGGGGGCACGCCCCTCCTGCTCCTGCCGCGCCTGGGCGAGCGACTGGGCCTGCGCCACCTCTACGCCAAGGACGAAAGCTTCAACCCCACGGCCTCTTTCAAAGCGCGGGGGCTTTGCCTGGCCGTTTCCCGCGCCGTGGAGCTGGGCGCGCAAGCCCTGGCCGTGCCCAGCGCGGGCAATGCTGGCAGCGCCCTGGCCGCCTACGCCAGCCGCGCGGGTGTTCCCGCCCACATCGTGCTACCACAGGACGCGCCAGCCCCCTTCCGCGCCGAGATGGAAGCCTTGGGCGCCCGCGTCACACTGGTGGAGGGCGTCATCACCGATTGTGCCCGCATCGTGGAAGCCGGCGCTGCCGAGGGGCGCTGGTTCGACGTCTCCACCCTCAAGGAACCCTACCGCCTGGAGGGAAAGAAGACGATGGGCTACGAGCTGGCCGAACAGTTTGGCTGGCACCTGCCCGACGTCATTGTCTACCCCACGGGTGGCGGCACAGGGCTGGTGGGCCTGTGGAAGGCCTTTGAGGAACTGGAGCGCCTCGGCTGGGTGGAGGGACCGCGCCCCCGGCTGGTGGCCGTGCAGAGCAGCGGCTGTGCGCCCATCGTGCGCGCCTTCCTGGAGGGCGCCGAGGTGGCCGAGCCGTGGCCCAACCCGTCCACCGTGGCCGCCGGGCTGCGCGTACCCTCGGCCGTGGGGGACTTCCTGATGCTGCGTGCCCTACGCGAGAGCGGGGGCACGGCTGTGGCCGTGCCGGACGCTGAAATCCTGGCCGCCATGCGCGAACTGGGCGCCACGGAGGGCCTCTTCGTGGCCCCTGAAGCGGCCGCCACCGTGGCGGCCCTGCGCCGCCTGGTGGCAAATGGCTTCGTGGCCCCCGACGACCATGTCGTCCTCCTGCTGACGGGAAGCGGACTCAAGTACACGCACTTGCTGGCTAGCTCTGGCGAACCATGATTGGCGACTTGCTCAAACGCCTGTTGGCCATCGTTGCCTTGGCCCTTCTTCTGGTGCCGCCGCTTCCCCTCCGCGCGCCCCTGCCGGCCCAGGCCCCCGGCGAGCTGCGCGCCGGACGTGGGAGCCTGCGTGCCGAGGGTGGGCGGATTGTTCTCCACCTGGCAGGGACACCCTACGAGATGGGCTACCAGCAAGGCGCCCTGCTCGGCCCCCAAATCCGCTGGCTGCTGGGCCATGCCGTCTACCCCTCCCTGCTGGAGAAGGGGTTGGACGGTCCCTGGCTCATCCAGGCAACGCGCCTGGCCGCCGAGCAATGGCCGGCGCCACTGTGGGAAGAGGCGCGGGGCATCGCCGACAGCGCAGGCGTGGCCCCAGCGGACATTGTGCTCCTCAACTTGTGGCCCGACTTGTTCCTGGGAGGCGCCGGGTGGAAGCAACTGGACGACAACTGGCGCCGCTCCCGCCGGGTGAACCGCACCCTGGCCGACCGGCCGGGACTGCTCGTACCAGCGGAAGTTCGCCTCCAGCGGGGGCTTCCCGCATTGGCGCCCGGCCCCTGGCCCACCAGCGGACAAGCGGGGCGCCGTCCGGGAAGCGGGTTTTGGCTGGCTGCCTGGAACGACGCCACCGCCGACCGCCGCCCGCTCCTGGCTGGCCTGTTGGAAGCGTATCCGGCCGGCCCCCACCCCCTCCTCGTGGAGCGCCGCCCTGAGCGGGGCCTGGCTTCCCTTGGAGTGGCCCTCCCCGGCTGGGTGGGCCTGACGGCTGGCCTCAACGAGGCTCAGGTTGCGGTGCTGGCCACGATGGCCCCCACGCGCGACCGGCAACTGGCGGGCGTTCCCGTGCCCCTGCTCGTGCGCATGGCGCTGGAGCGCAGCCGGGAAAGCGAGCAGGCCCTGCGCCGTCTGGTACGCTCGCCCCGTGTGGGCGGTGCGCAGGTGCTGATTGCCTCTGGGGCGGGAGGGGAAAGAGAG
>WFWG01000185.1 GCA_015491235.1 Ardenticatenaceae bacterium | reverse complement strand
GCAGAGCTCCCTGCCGAGGGGCACGGCGGTGTCCCCCCGGCCATTCTCCTCCCACCCCCGACGGCAAAGTCGTGGTCGCTGCTGGAGGAGGCCGAGTATCAACACAAATGAGGGAGACCACCGATAACCGGGTAGTGGATTTAGAGAAGAGCGACAATGAAGAAAAGTTCCCCTTTTCTCCCAATTGCGCTGGCGTTCGCCGCGATAGTGCTTTTGGCCTGTGGCCCCATTCCTGCGCCAACGCCTCCGCGGTCTGGCACGTCCACGCCAGTGGCTCCGACCAGCCCTACTTCGCCAACTGCTACTGAAACGCCTGAAATCACGCCCGACCCCGCTTCAACGGGCTTTGCGGATGTAATTTTCGTCAAAGCTGTACAGGCTGAGGATGGCACGTGGACGTTCTACGTTACCGTGCGCAGCCCCGACACCGGTTGGGACAACTACGCCGACGGCTGGGATGTGGTCACACCTGACGGACAAGTAATCAAGGTCAACTCGAGCGATGCCTTTACTCGCGTGTTGCTGCACCCGCACGAGAACGAGCAGCCCTTCACTCGGAGCCAACAGGGGCTCGTCATTCCTCCAGGCGTGACGAAAGTCATCGTGCGGGCCCACCAAAACCCCACGGGTTACGGCGGCCGTGAAGTCATCGTGGACCTCACAAAACCTGCCGGCCCGGACTTCGAGGTCCAGCGGGCTTTGCCGTCCGAGTCGAGAGCGGCCCCCTTGGCCGCCTACACCTACCCCCGGCCAGACGGCAACCATTGGGCTGCGGGTCAGGGGCGATTGCCCGAACTGGCGCCGTTGGACATTCCGCTAGAGGGGAAGCCCGTGTGGGTCGTGGGCTTGCCGTGGGGAGATGGCATTCTGTGGGCCGTCACCCTGGAGAACGGGCGCGTGCAGGGGGTTTACACAGTCAACAAGCAAGCGAAGCCCTACCGTGGACTTACAACCTCCATCCTGCCCGTTGGTATGCCCCCTGTGCTCTACTTGAAGGATGGCCGTCCCGACGTGCTGACTCCTCCGGATGAAGCTTCACCCCTCACCCACCCTGTGCTCATCCCCAGCGGCATGGCCTATATTGCAACCAACGGTGATTTAGTCATCCGTCAAGGCGGAACGACCACGCGCCTTCCGATCAACGCCTTGCCCGACGCACGCCTCCTCTACGACGGTGAGGGACACCTGCTCCTGCTGGCCGAGCCCACACAACGGTATGCCCACGGTGCGTTGGGGGACCCAATAGAGGCGGGGCGCGTGCTCCTGGTGAACTTGGAGCCGCCTGCGGTGCAAACCCAAATCGTTCTGCCTGAATCCCAGGTCGTAGAAGGGATTGCCCCCCTGTGGGCGGACCTGAACGGCGACGGTCAGCGGGAAATTGTTCTGACCCAGTCGGAGCCGGAAACAGGCGCGCAGTTCGTGGTCTACGGCCAGGATGGGGAACGGCTGGGTGAGGGCAAAGCAATTGGCCAAGGCTTCCGGTGGCGGCATGGCATCGCGGTTGCCCCCTTTGCCCCTGGCGGTGATCCAGAACTAGTGGGCGTGCTCACTCCCCACATCGGCGGGCCGGTGGAGTTCTTCCGGTGGGAAGAAAGTGCGCTCCGGCTGGTAGCCCAGGTGACGGGCTACACGTCCCACGTCATCCGTTCCCGCAACATGGACATGGCGGTAGCTGGGGACTTTGACGGTTTAGGCAGGCCCGGCTTGCTCTTGCCCAATCAAGCGCGCACTGAGTTGGGCATGGTGCGCCGCACCGATGCGGGGGCAGAAATTGCCTGGACCCTGCCCTTGAGCGGCATGCTGAGCACAAACCTGAGCGCGGTGACCACCGCAACTGGGCGCCTTGCCTTGGCTGTGGGTCAACTCAACGGCTCCCTGCGTGTTTGGCAGGAATGATTGTTGGAGATTGAAGGTCCCCCAAAAATCGCCCGCGCAAATTCTTGACACCTGTCCGCTTTTGTCGTATACTGGTTCCAAAACGTTTTGGAAACCCTCGTCTGGTGAGGGGCAGGCGGTGTCTGGCTACCGTCTACTTCTGTTCTCCTCACTCGACGACCCAATCCTCTTTACCAACGTGAGGGCGAATGAGCGCTGTTCGGCTGCGTGACATTGCGGAAAGGCTAGGGCTATCGGTCACCACTGTATCCCGCGCGCTGGCCGGATACAGCGATGTGGCTGAACAGACTCGACAACTTGTACTCCAAACAGCGCAGGAGATGGGATACTATCCCAACCTCACTGCGCGCCACCTTCAACGTCAGCGCACCGATACCATTGGGTTCGTGGTGGACATTTTTGGGCCACGTTTTTCCGACCCGCTCTTCAGCGAGTTGCTGGCCGGAATCGGAAACTTGGCCGCTCGTGAGGGGTTCGACCTGCTTGTGGCGACTACACCGCCCGACACCGATGACGAGGTGGAAGCCTACCGGCGCCTGGTGCGAGGGCGCCGGGTGGACGGCCTGATTCTCGTGCGCACGCGAGTTGCCGATCGCCGTGTGCAATTCTTGCTGGAACAGCAATTTCCCTTTGTGACGTTCGGGCGCTCGACAGGTGCTGAGCGCTTTTCGTGGGTTGATGTGGACGGGGAGCGGGGCGTGTACGAAGTGGTTAACCGCCTGATTGCCGTTGGTCATCAACGCATTGCCCTGTTGCAACCCGATTTGCCGATCATGTTCGCTCGATTTCGGGAACGCGGATATCGTGCGGCCATGGCGCACCATGATCTCCCGGTGAATGAGTCTTGGATTGTGCACGAGGCGCTTACTGAGGACGGGGGGTATCGGGGCATGCAACGCCTGCTCGAGCTGCCATCGCCCCCCACGGCCGTTCTGACAAACAACGATCAGATGGCCATCGGAGCGATTCGGGCGCTTCAGGAGCGTGGGCTACGGGCCGGCCATGACGTGGCTGTGGTTGGTTTCGACGACATTCCCCTTGCCAGACACATTCACCCGGCCCTCACAACGCTCCGTCAGCCCATCTACCAGATCGGACAACACTTGTGCAGAACGCTAATCGCTCTCATTCGAGGCGAACTGGATGAGCCGTTTCACTTGCTCCTCCAGCCTGAGATCGTGGTGCGGGAATCGGCTCGACTGTAGTCGTTTCATGTTTCCTGTCAACTTTCCAAAGGTGCTCATGAAAGGGGGTGAAAGGGAACAAAAGTAAAAGAAGGTTGCCGAAAAGCGAAGGTTATTTAAAGGATGTTAAAGGAGGAGGGTGATGAGACGCACAATTTTGATCCCGCTTTTGATTTTGCTGGTTGCTCTGGTTGTCGCAGCCTGCCAGCAGCAGCAAGCCCAGCCGCCCACGCCTCAAGTCATCGAGAAGACTGTGGTTGTCGAGAAGACCGTCGTTGTCGAGAAGGAGAAACCGGTCGAAAAGACGGTCGTCGTTGAGGTGACCCCGACGCCTGTTGACTACGGGAACGTGGTCATTTTGTCCACTCAGGCCAAGCCCATCGAAGAGCAGGAGAAGATGCGGGGCGTTGTGCTGGCCGACTTCCCCGGCACGCCAGAGTTCATTGCCGAGGACGAGGGCGTGTTGATTGACCGCGTGGTGGCCGAGGCTCAGGCCGGCAAGGGCTCGGTGGACGTGATCATCGCCCTACACGGCACTTTCCCCGTCCTGCTGGCTGAGGACACGCTGATGGACGTCTCGGACCTGATGGCCGACCTCTCGGACCGCGGCATCCCCGAGAAGTTCGTCGAGTTGGGCAAGCTCGGCACCGACACCCAGTACTACATCCCCATCATGCAGGCCACGTACATCTTCGCGGCCAACAAGGCGGCCCTGGAATACCTGCCCGAAGGGGCTGATCCCGACAAGTTGACCTACGAGCAGCTTCGCGAGTGGGGCAAGAACATGCAGGAAGCCACTGGGGAGCAAAAACTGGGCTTCCCGGCTGGCGAGCGTGGCTTGATGCACCGCTTCCTGGAGGGCTATCTCTACCCCTCCTACACCGGCACGATGGTGACGGGCTTCCGTAGCCCAGAGGCCGCGACCATGTGGGGCGAGTTCCGGGACACCTGGCAGTACGTCAACGTGCAGTCGGTGGCCTACGAGTTCATGCAGGAGCCGCTGCTGGCTGAGGAAGTGTGGGTGGCGTTTGACCACACCGCCCGCCTCATCAACGCCTTCAAGGAGCGGCCCGACGACTTCGTGGCACTCCCGGCTCCCTCCGGCCCGGCCGGTTTGGGCTTCATGCCGGTCATCGTGGGCGCCGCCATTCCGAAGAACGCCCCCAACCCCGAAGGCGCCAAGGCGATGATCGAGTACCTCACGCGCCCAGAGACACAGATCGCCATCCTGCGCGAGATCGGTTTCTTCCCGGTCACCAGCGTGGACTTCCCCGGTTACGTCTCCGTGGGCATCCGCAAGGAGGGTGAGGCTGTGGCCAAGCAAGCCGCGGCGCCCAACGCTATTCCGGCGCTGCTGCCCGTTGGCCTGGGCGAGAAGGGCGGTGAGTTCAACAAGGTCTACCGCGACACCTTCACGCGCATCGTCCTGAACGGCGAGGACATTCAGACCGTGCTGGAAGAGGAGGCGGCCAACCTGCAGGCCATCCTCGACGCCACCGGAGCACCGTGCTGGCCGCCCGACCCGCCCAGCGAGGGGCCGTGCCAGGTGAAGTAAAGCAGGCGCCGGTTCCACCCGCCGCGGGACCGAGTATCCCGCGGCGGGCGCTTTCCCTGGCTGGTCTTTGGGCGCTCGAACGATGGGGCCACGATCGGAGGTTTTCCTACCTTCTGTGAGGGAATCATGACTCGCAAGATGAACTGGGAACCGTACCTGTTGCTTTTGCCCTCGTTCTTCTACCTGATCTTTTTCTTTGGCTGGCCCATGCTGCAAGCTTTCAGCCTGGCCCTGCGCGGGGAAGACGGCGGCTGGACACTGGCACACATCCAACGCATGGTCAACGACACCTTCTTCCGTGAGGCCGTTATCACGACCATCGCGCTCATTGTGGCCATTTTGCCAATTCAATTTCTCGTAGCCTTAGCCATGGCGCTCGTGGTCAACGCGCGCCCCCGGGGTGCTGGCCTCTTCCTGTATTTTTATGCCGTCCCCTTGGCCATTTCGGACCTGGCAGCAGGCATCGTCTGGTTTGCCATCTTCACTCAGCGTGGCTACCTGAACACCATCCTTCAGGCGATTGGGCTGATCGAGAAACCCATCATCTTCCTCAACTACCAGAAGCCCCTGTGGGTGTTGATGGCCATTGTCATTGCCGAGGTCTGGCGCGCTACCGCGATTATCATGGTCATTCTGGTGGCTGGGTTGCAGTCCATCCCCAACGACTACCTGGAGGCCGCCGAAATTTTCGGCGCTGGCCTCTTCGAGCGGGTGACGCAGATCATCCTGCCGCTGCTGCGCCCCAGCCTTCAGGTGGCCCTCATCCTGCGCACCATCCTGGCCTTCCAAGCCTTCGCCGTGGTCGTGGCCCTGGCCGGCCAAGGTGCCACGGTGCTGGCAAAAGAGGCCTACAAGTGGTACACGGACATCCGCAACCCCCACGTGGCCGCCGCCTACGCCGGCCTCATCATGGTGCTCTCCATCGCCACCACCGTCTTCTACTTGCGCACCCTGCGCACGCCCGAGGAGGTGAGCCTATGAGGCGCTGGTCTTGGTCGCGGGTGTGGCTGCACGTGCTGGCCGTTCTTCTCGCCCTGTGGGTCATCGTGCCCATCTACCTGATTGCTGTGGCCGCCTTCAGCCCCCGCGATGTGATCTACAAGTACCCCAAACCCTTGTTCCCAACTCAGGTTTCCCTGGAGACGATGCTCTTTTTCATCCGTTCCAGCGGCGTGCTTGACTCGGTGCGGCGCAGCATTGTGGTGGCCCTGCTCACGCTCGCCGTTTCGATGGCCGTGGGCGCGCCGGCTGGCTACGCGCTGGCGCGGTACGTCTTTCCTGGCCGGGACACCTTTCGCATCGCCATCGTCTCGACCCGCGCCTTTCCCATTGTGATTCTTTCCATTCCCCTGGCCGTCTCCTTCATCAACTTGGGCCTGTACGACTCGGTGATCAGCGTGGCTCTGATGCACACGGCGCTGGCACTCCCCTTCACCATCTTGGTCACCAGCAGCGTCTTCGCCAGTGTCCCCGTGGACCTGGAGGAAGCGGCCATGACGCTGGGATGTAGCCGCTTGGGCGCCTTTTGGCGCATTTCCCTCCCGTTGACGTTGCCCGGCCTGGCGGCAGCCGCCATCTTCACCTTTGTGCTCTCGTGGAACGAGGTGTTCGCTGCTGCCATCCTCACGCTCCGCAACCGCACGCTGCCAGCCCACGTGCTCAGCGTGCTCAACGAGTCGCCCCTGCCGTTCCGCTTTGCGGGTGGCTTCTTCCTGCTGGTGCCCGCGCTGATCTTCATGCTCTTCATCCGGCGCTACCTCTTCAACTTGTGGGGACGGGTGGTACGGTAACGGCTTTCGCGTTGCTCGAACAGGTAGAGGAGTCATCATGGCCGAGATTCGCATTCAGAACGTGTGGAAGACGTTTGGCAAGGTGGTGGCCGTCAAGGATGTGACCTTGACGGTGGAGGACCGCGAGTTTGTCATCCTGCTGGGTCCCAGCGGGTGTGGCAAGACCACGCTCCTGCGGTGCATTTCCGGGCTCGAGCAAGTGGACCGGGGCACCATTTCCATCGGCGGCCGGGACGTGACCAACCTGCCCCCCCGTCGGCGGGGTATTGCCATGGTCTTTCAAAGTTATGCCGTCTTCCCCCACATGACGGTCTTCGACAACATCGCCTTCGGCCTGCGCATGAAGAAGCTTCCCAAAGACGAGATCGAGCGCCGCGTGCGGGATGCGGCCGCGCTCATGCACATCGAGGACTTGCTCGATCGCTATCCAGCTCAACTCAGCGGCGGCCAGCGCCAGCGCGTGGCTGTGGCCCGGGCCATTGCCGTGCAGTCCGAGGTGCTCCTGATGGACGAGCCGCTCAGCAACTTGGATGCCCTGCTCCGCCTGGAGATGCGTGCCGAGCTCAAGCGCCTCTTCACCGAACTGGAGACCACGGTCGTCTATGTCACCCATGACCAGGTGGAGGCCATGAGCATGGGCGACCGCATTGCCGTCATGCGCGAGGGCGAAATTTTGCAGTTCGACACCCCTGTGCGGGTCTACGACTATCCCGCCGACCGCTTCATCGGCGGCTTCATTGGCAACCCGCCCATGAACTTCCTGGTGGCCGACGTGGAGGATGGGCGCGTGGTCGTTCACGGCACGCCCATTGAGGTGCCGCCTCTTGTGCTGGAGCACCTCAAACCGCCGCGCACGCTGGTGGGCATCCGGGCGGAAAACATCGAACTCTTCACCGAGCAGCAGGAAGGGGCCATACCCGTTCAGGTGCTCGTCGTCGAGCCCCTGGGCTCCCACAACCTGGTGACAGCGCGTGCCGACGGTGACATCATCAAGGTCAACACGCCTGCTGACCTGCGCCTGGCGCCCGACCAGCGCGTCTGGATCCGATTCGTGCCTGAGAAGATCCGCTGGTTTGACGCTCAAACCGGCAAAGCATTGCCAGTTGACTACCAAGCTGTGGAGGCCGCACGTGTCGGATAAAGTGCGTGTGGGGCTGATTGGCTGTGGAAACATTGGGGCCGGCGGCCATGCGCCGGCCTATCTTTCGGTGTCCGGAGTCGAGCTAGTGGCAGCGTGTGACATCCTGCCGGGACGAGCTGAGGCCGTGGCCCGGCTCACCGGGGCCACGGCGTACCAGGACTACCGGGAAGTGCTCGCCCGGCCAGACGTGGACGCCGTGGACCTTTGCCTGCCGACCGACCAGCACGCCAGTGTGGCCATTGAGGCACTACGGGCCGGCAAACACGTGTTGTGTGAGAAGCCCATCGCCCGCACGCTGGCCGAAGCCGACGCCATGATCGCAGCCGCCCGAGAAGCCGGCCGGGTGCTCATGGTTGGACACGTGCGCCGTTTCGACCATCGCTACACGGCCATTCGAGAAGCCCTGCGGGCTGGCGAGGTGGGACGGCCCGTCTACCTGCGGCGCGCCGAGCGCCAGTGGTTGCCATTCCCTGCCGATGTCTGGTATTGGCGTCCCGAAGCTGGTGGGGGTGTCATCCTGGACATCGGCGTCCACATCGCCGACTTGTTTCGCTGGTACCTGGAGGACGAGCCGATAAGCGTCTACGCCGTGGGCCGGCAGGTGCGCCGGGCCGCACGGGAAGCCAACAGCTTCGACCATGCCTTGATGACCTTCCACTTCAGGAATGGGGCCATCGGCGTGGCCGAGGCCAGTTGGGCCTACCAGCCCAACTACGGTGGAGCACTCTACGCGGAACTCGACGTGGTGGGCACAGCCGGCAAAGTCCACTACAGCGATCGGGACACCAACCCACTGCTCATCTACGACGCGGAGGAGGGCGCCATCCTGCCCCGCTACTTCCGCTTCATGTCCACCACTGAGTATGCATTCCAGGCGGAAATTGGCCACTTCGTCGAGTGCGTGCGGACGGGACGCTCGCCCTCCATTTCGCCCGAGGACGCGCGGGCAGCCTTGGAAATGGCCTTGGCGGCCCAACGCTCCGCAGAAACAGGCAAACCCGTGGCCTTCTCCTTGGAGGAAGCCCCATGAACCGCCGGGTACGCTTGGGCATCGTGAGCTATGCCCACCTTCACGCCCCCCGTTACACGGCTGCTGTCGCAGAGCATCCCCTGGCCGAGTTGGCCGGCATTGCCGGCACTGGCCTCAACGACGGCGTGGCCCGCGACGAGGCCCACCGGTACGGCGTGCCCTACTTCGACGATTACCGGACGCTGCTCGACCAGACAGGAGTAGAGGCCATTTACGTGGGCACCGAACCGACTCGCCACCTGGAAGTCGTCCAGGAGGCTGCTCGGCGAGGTGTTCACGTGCTCTGTGACAAGCCCATTGCCACCAACCTGGCCGACGCCGACGCGATTGTGGTGACGGCGCGGCGAGCCGGCATCAAGCTGATGGTACCCTTCAACCCGCGCTACCAGTTGCCGGTCATGCGGTGTAAACAGGAACTGGCAAGCGGCGAAGCGGGAGAGTTGGTGGCAATTTACGCCGTGAAGTATGGCAAGTTGCCCACCTGGGCCCGGAGCCCTCAACAAGCCGACTGGTTTCTCGACCCGCAGCAGTCCGGCGGAGGGGGCTTCCTCGACATTGGCATTCACGCGGTGGACGCGCTCCGCTGGCTGGCCGGTGCCGAAGCCGTGCGCGTCTATGCCCGAATGGGGACGCTGGTTCACCCCCAGCTTCAGGCTGAAGACTTGGGCGTGATGACCGTCGAGTTCGCCAACGGCGTGGTGGGCGTCCTCAGCGCCGGGTGGGTGAACCCGGAGAGTCACCCGGCCTGGCTGGACGTGCGCTTCGAGGTACTGGCAACTCAACGCACGTACTTGATTGACAGCCCCTACCACGCTTTTACCCTTTACAAGCCAGAGGGCCTCGAACGGCGCCCCTGGTGGCGGCGGGACGTGTACGGCCTGGTGGACGAGTTCGTGCGCGCCATCCTGGAAGACCGCGAACCAGCCATCACAGGCGAGGATGGCCGGGCCGCCCTGGCTATCGTGCTGGCCGCCTACGAGTCCTCCAAGCGGGGCCAGGTGGTGGACCTCAACTCATGGCCAGCAGCGTCTGCACAATGATGGACTGAACCACCTGAAGCACCAGAATGGCCACGATAGGGCTAATGTCCACCATGCCAATGGGCGGAATAATGCGCCGGAAGGGCTCCAAAATGGGATCCGTCACGCGGTAGAGGAATCGAACGATGGGGTTATACGGGTCCACGTGGATGCCAGCAAGTGGCAACCAGGACAAAATGATCCGGGCAAAGATGGCCAGATCAAGGAAGTAGAAGAGCAGGTTGATCAGGTCAACTAAAGCGCGCATTGTTCCCCCTTTTTCCAGTAATCAGTAAGCAGTGATCAGTAATCAGTTCCATGGTCGGCCACTGCTTACTGATCACTGCTTACTGATTACTGTTTACTGATCACTGTTCACCGAAAACAGCCGTGCCGATTCGCACAATGGTGGCGCCCTCTTCCACGGCCACCTCGAAGTCGTTGGACATGCCCATCGAAAGTTGGCTCCAGTCCTCCTCCGGAAATTCCTCTGTCAGCCGGTCCCGCAACCGGCGAAGAGCTACGAAATAGGGGCGCGTTTCCTCCGGGTCGGCCACCAGGGGTGCCATCGTCATCAGGCCGTGAACTTGCAGGCGCGGCAGGGATAAGATTTCGGCCACTGCTTCCAGAAAAGGGCCTTCGTCCTCCGGCGTGACCACGCGAAAGCCGTACTTGGTCGGCTCCCCGCTGACATTGACTTCCAGGAGCACGTCCACGCGGGAGACGTTCGCCCTGGCGGCTCGCTTGTCCAACTCCCGCGCCAACCGCACCGAGTCCACCGAGTGGACCAGCACGAAGCGGCCCACCACGTCCCGCGCTTTGCGCCGCTGCACGTGGCCGATCATATGCCAACGCAGGTCCCGCAGGTCGGCCAGGGCAGCCTGCTTTTCAAGGGCCTCGTAGACGCGGTTTTCCCCCACGTCTCGCACGCCGCAGGCGTAGGCAGCCCGCACGGCTTCGGGTGGGCGGTTCTTGGTGACCGCGACCAGCTTCACGTTGGCCGGGTCCCGCCCAGCTCGAGTGGCGGCGCTGGCAATGCGCTCCCAAATGCGGGCGAGATTGGCGCGGATAATCGTCTCGTCCATCGGGCACGCTGACAGAACAGGTCAAATCAGGTTGGGTGGGCTGCCCAACGAGCAAACAGGCACACTGGTATTTTACCGACAATTGCGTTTTTGGCGAGTGATACCAATTGCGTTTGGTAACGTCTCCTGTTCACAGAAGTCGTGCGGCACCGCCATCCCGCCCACCCACCCAAAAGGGGAAAGAGAG
>WFWG01000184.1 GCA_015491235.1 Ardenticatenaceae bacterium | reverse complement strand
GAGCCACGTACTACTCCGACGAATTCGCCGTACTCGACCGGGAAGGGCGCGTTCACCCCTACCCGCGCCCCCTCTGCCTGCGCGGCGAAGACGGCCAGGAACAGCAGGTGTCGGCCAACGCGCTGGGAGCCTCCGTTGGCCGGGAACCGTTGCCGGTGCGGCTCATCGCCTTCACTCACTACCGCCCCGGCGCCGCGTGGCGTCCCCGGCGGTTGACGCCTGGCCAGGCGCTGTTGGGGTTGATGGAACACACGGTAGCCGCCCGGGGAAACCCGGCCCACTCCATGCCCATTCTCAAGCAGACGGTCATGCAGGCCACGGCCATCAAGACCGCCCGGGGCGAGGCCGAGGCCGTCGTGCCCCGCCTCCTGGCATGGGCAAAGCGCGCTCGCCCCGAACGCTGACAGTGGCCTGAGCCACGGCGGAGGTGCCCCTTGAACGCGGCGCGCCGTGACTTCCAGCTCCTGGCACTCTGTGCCACAGCACCCGGCTCCCCCTTGCTGGGCGACCGCCTGCGCACGGCGGCAGAACGCCTCTCCGCCGAAGACTGGCGTCGGCTCGCCGCTTTCGCCGACGGTCACGGGATGGCGCCGCTTCTGGAGGCCCACCTGCGCGCGGCCAACATCACCCCGCCTGAACCCGTGGCCGACTGGCTGCGCGCCCGCGCGGCTCAACACGCCCACGCGAACCGGGTGCGGGCCACTGTGCTTGCCGAGATTCTCACGGCCCTTCAAGCGGCCGGCATCGAAGCCCTGGTGTTGAAAGGAGCGGCTCTGGCCCACATCGCCTACCCTTCGCCCGGGCTGCGCCCTATGGGCGATGTAGACGTGCTGGTCAGCCGCAAGCGGGTGAGGGAGGTACAGGCCCTGCTAGCCCGGCTGGGCTTCGACGCCCCGGTGCCCGGGGTCTTGCCTCCCAAGCACCTCCCACCCGCCCGACGCACGGTGGAGGGCGTCGAAGTTGTGGTGGAGTTGCACTACAACTTGTACGAGCGGGGATCTCCGGCTACGGCCCTGGAAGCGCTCCAGCCAGATGCGCTCCCCTTTTCCCTCCCTGGCGTGACCGCTTACACGCTGGGGCATGAAGCCATGCTGGACCACCTGTACTTCCACATGAGACGCGCTTCTTTTGTCTTTCGCATCCTCACGGTTGCCGACATGGTGATGTGGTCTGAGCGTTTTGTGGCCGAAATCGAGTGGTCGCGCGTTTCTCCTCAGGCCCGCCACGCCCTGGCGATGTGGTACTGGCTTACCCCCTTCTCACCACAACTTGTGGAGGCAGCGGCCATCGAGACGTGCGCGCCTCCGCGCGGCGTGGGGCTGGAGTTCGACGGGTGGCCCCGTCACTCATTGGGAGCTCAACGTCACAAGGGGCTTTGGGGCATCTTGCACGACACCTTCTTCCCCTCCGAGTGGTGGGTGCGCCTCTACTACGGCCTGCCCGACGGCCCAGCCCTGTGGTGGGGACGGCTGGTGCGCCACCCGCTCTGGGTTTTCGGCTGGGTTTTGCACTACTTCCGTCACCGCGCGCTCAAATCGTGACCGGCATGTTGGGAAAGTGATGGTTCCAATCGCGAGGGTGCAAAACCAAACACCGATTCGCCAACTGGCGCTGTGCGCCCGAAATACTCAGAGGAAGCTTCTTGCGCAAGCGATCAGTTGCGGCTAACAAATCTATTGAACTCAAACCTGTGACCAGCACAAAGTAATCCACTGATATCCCTGTGGGCCCGCAGATAAGCCCATTTGCCCAGTAGTAGAGAAACGTATCTCGGAACTTGTAAACGAGGTCTTGGTCAAACCGAGCTTGTCGAAAATCGCGAATAGCTTGTGATACATGTCCTGTCGGAGCAGCATCGAAATCTTTCACCTCGACGAATATGAGGCGATCTCGGGTTTGCAAAACAAAGTCAACAGACTTCATACAGTGAGATAACTTTTCCTGTTGTGCTATGAGTTGATCAAAATGTATTCCAATCACGTCGTTGGGATATTGCAGCCTTAACCGCCCCTCGAGCAGGTGTGGCATCGAGGTTGTTTACCTCCCGCTCAACGTACGCTCGATTTCACGCTCGTAGAGACTCCCAAAAGTGTCAAGAATAGCGTTCGGGTGAATGCGGTCATACACGTCCGTGGAGCTACAACGCACGTTGCCGTGATCATCGTAGTACAGGGCGTGGAATCTCAAATCGTCATTCTCCTGCCGCCGCAAGTCGAGTTCTTTCAAGACCACGTAGTCGTGAGTGGCCAGGAAAATTTGAACTCCCATCCGCTGTAACTGGAGCAGGATTTCCATCAACGGGCCAATGAGGCGAGGGTTCAGGTTGGCCTCCGGTTCATCCCAAAAGAGAATAGAGCCTTTTAGCAGGGTGCCATTCTGAATCAGTAACCAGAGCAGTCCCAGCTTGCGCACCCCTTCCGCGACGAGTGAAAATTCCAGTTTTCCCTGCTTACTTTGCAGGAAGAACTCCTCTTCTTCGACCTTGATACGCCCTTCCATGATGCGTTGCAATTCGGCCAAAAGCTTCCGGCGCTCCTGGTCAACCGGCCCTTTTAAGAGCGGCAGATAAGCGCGATCCACCACATCGGCGTACACCTCTTCAAAGTGAACCTCCCGCTGCGCGTACAGCGATCGGAATCCTGGCGCATTTGCCAACATCTCCTTCACGGGAATGTACACACTCTCGACGGGATGGGCATACCACTTCTGTGCACCTTTGACCGTGACGCCTACGTGACTCTTCGTGTGACTAGAAAACGCGGCCGAAATGGAAATCTGCACATCATTTGCGTTGCGCGCCACTTCAACGCGACACTGACTGCTGCCCCGCTGACGATGGACAAGTCGGCCCACAATATCTTTCGAGGGCAAGAAGACCCGCACCAGCTTTTCGGCAAAGTGCTTTTTCGACTTTGTAATGTCACACGCGGCGTAAAGAACTTTCAAAATGTGCGTCTTGCCGGTGGCGTTTTCACCAACGAGCACATTGATGCCCGGTCCCCACTCTATTGTGAGATCGCGAAAAGCGGTGAAATTATGGAGGCGAACTTTGGTGAGCGACAAAATATACTACCTCCCTGGCTTAAAGGCTTCACACCGTTTGTTCTCCTCAACGCGTGATCTTTGGACAACGCGCGCGAACGCCGAGGCTGATTATAGAGGCGAACCGGGGAATCTGCAACACTCACCAATGCGGCCTGGTTCACTTCGTGCGTCTCACGCTGGGCCCCATTTGTGCTGTGGGCGAATTGGGGTAGACTTCCGTCCCGAACGCAAGAACACGCGAACTGGAGCCCCACTATGCGCATGAGTCTCCTCTTCAGCAGAACGCGGCGCGAGGTGGCCGGCCAGCTTTCGCCCGGCCAGCGCCTTCTTGTGCGGGCGGGTTACATCCGGCACCTGCGGGACGGTGCCTTCGCCGAGCTCCCCCTGGGCGTGCGCCTGCGGGAAGCTGTGACCCGCTCGCTGGTAGCCACCCTGCCGGCGGACACGGCTCAACCCGTGGTGCTGCCCAAAAACGACGGGGCTGCCCCCCGTGCGCCCCTGGTGGCACTGGCCGAGTTAGCTCGCCAGGAAATCGAGTCGTACCGCCAGCTTCCGGCCACCCTCTACGAACTGAGCTCTCGTCGTTCTCCCGGCACGCCTTCCGCCGGGGTGGACGTTTACCTCCTGGCCGCTTCGGAGGCGTCGGCGTTGAAGGCGTACCGCGAGCGGCTGGAGGGACTGCGTGGGGCCGTCGCCCGGATGGGGCTTCCCGGCGTGCGCGTGGCCGAGGCGGACAGCGGTCTCCCGGACACGGCTCAGGCCCACGCCATTGTGGTGCTGGCTTCTTTTGGCGACCAGTCCGTCGCCGTCTGTCCAGGCTGTGGCTTGGCGGCCTTTCACGACGTGGCCCCGTTCCGACGCCCGCCCCTTCCTTCGGAGCCGCAACGCCCTCTCGAAAAAGTCGCCACGCCCGGCACCAACACCATCCGCCGGCTGGCTGAGTTCCTCAATATCCCGGAAACCCGCACGGCCAAAGTCGTCTTCTACATGGCCCGCTGGCCCGATGAGGAGCAGGAAAAGCTCGTCATGGCCCTGGTGCGCGGCGACATGGGGGTGAGCGAGGCCAAGGTGCGCCGGGCTCTGGGCGCGCCCACATTGCGTCCCGCCGAGTCCTCCGAAATTGAGGCAGCGGGGGCGGTGCCCGGCTATGCTTCGCCCATTGGCATTCGGCGTGAACAGGCTCTGGTAGTGGTTGACGAATTGGTTGCCCAGTCTCCCAACCTGGTGGCCGGCGCCAACGAGGCCGGCTATCATTATGTCAATGTGAACGTGGGCCGCGACTACGAGACGGACATCGTGGCCGACATTGCGCTGGCTCCGCCGCAGGCTCCATGTG
>WFWG01000183.1 GCA_015491235.1 Ardenticatenaceae bacterium | reverse complement strand
GAATATGGCTGGCAAAATCTCTTCTCCAAAGCAACCACGTAACTCCTGTTTTTGACAGGACTTACGCCATTGGGTGTTGTGCGAACGGCAAAAGGGTGTAGGGGCGCAGCCAACGCTGCGCCCCAGGGGGACACCCCCATGCCTCCCGGCAGGGGGTTCCATCCCCTACACCCCCGGAATACTGTGGTCGCGTAGAGGGGACGGGACAGGTGTAGGTATTATATGGCAGTTTCAAGAGAAGGCAATTTCCCAGCAGTCAGCGGGTCTCCGCAACGCGCTTCCAGGCCACGTGGCTCACCACGCGCGCCACGGTGGGGGGGTGGAGCACCATGTTGGCGTAGCTGGCATTGGCCATGGGACAGGCACACTCGCGGTTCTTGATGCTGCGGCGCAGTTGGCGTAGCTCGCCCACCATCTCGAACCAGATGGGGCGCAGGTCGTAGTCGGTTTCCCGCAGGTTGCCCACCGGCTCGGCGCGGATGCAGCAGCTCCACACGTCGCCGTTGGGGGCGATGTGGGCGCTGGCCCACCCCGCGTAGCAGGGAATCACCTGGCGGTTCTCGAAGAGCACCCGCTTGGCGAGTTGGTAGTACTGGGCGCGAAAGGCCTGCGTGAAGCGGGCCACGCCCCGCGCGGGCGCGCGGCGAGCTTCCCGGCTGAGAAAGTCGGCAATGGGGGCGTACTGCTCGGCCAAGGGCGTAATCTCCCACCCCACCGTGACCAACTCGGCCCGCTCCTCGGCCACCTCGGTGATGTAGCTGTCGGGCTCCAGGGCTTGCAACCCCTCGTAAATCTCGAAGAAGCGCTCCACGTTGAAGCGGCTGATGACCGTGTGGACGGTGAGCACCAGGTTCGGGTGCACCTTCTGGAGCGCCTTCAGGCCAGACCAGGTGCGCATGGCCTTCTCCCAGTTGCCGGGTGCCACGCGCAGCACGTCGTGCCGCTCGCCCAGTTCGTCCAGCGAGAGGTTGATGCCGATGGCCGTCTCGGGCGCTTCCCGGCACATGCGGTCCACTTTCTCCAAGATGCGGTCCGTCAACATGCCGTTGGTGGGAATGGTGATGACCGCCGGCCGGCACTCCTGGTAGGCCGCGATGACCAACTCGTCCAGGTCCTTGCGCAAGAAGGGCTCGCCGCCGGTGAAGGTGATGTAGAAGGGGGTCTTGCCCAGGTTGTGGAAAATGCGGCGCCACTCGTCGGCGCTCATGTCGTCGCTGGGCCGGCGCCACACGTCGCAGGTCTTGCACTTGGAATTGCACCGGAAGCTCACGCTCACCACAATGCTGAAGGGGAGCAGCTTCGGCACGCCGAAGTGGTAGAAGCTCCAGTAGAGTGGAATTTTGGGCAACAGTCGCCGCAGCATGACTCACCTCAACATGAAAAGACCTGTCAGGCTTCCCGAACCTGACAGGTCTGGCTGCCTTTCACGCTCTCCCTCAGGCGTAAGCGCCTTCCATAGCTCGCGGCTGCCCCACGCGCGTCTCCCGGTCGCCCAGGAAGAAGCGGCGGGCGTCCTTGAGGCGCGCCGGGGCGTTCACCCAGGTGTCCTTGCGGGTCAGGCGCTGCCAGACGCGGCGGGGCCGCAAGTAGAAGCGGCGGTAGGCCTCGTGCCACTTGCGCTCCACCAGTTCGGCCGTCAGGTCGCCAATCTCGAAGCGGGCGCGCTGTTCGTGGATGGCGAAGTCGCGCCAGTCGTGGCTGAAGATGTTGCCGTACTTCTCCACCAGGTCGTAGAGCCGGGTGCCGGGGAAGGGCGCAGCAATCATGAAGTTGGCCAGGTCGGGGTCCAGCTCCAGGGCTAGCTCGATGGTCTTCTCCATGCTCTCCTCGGTCTCCTCCGGCATTCCGAAGATGAAGAAGCCCATCGTTTGCAGGCCGGCCGCCTTGGCGTTCTTGAAGGCCTCGCGCACCATGTCCACCGTCTGGCTCTTCTTGATGACCTTCTTGAGGATGTAGTCGTCGCCGCTCTCCACGCCGAAGCCCACCCGCTTGCAGCCGGCCGCCTTCATGAGCTGGAAGAGCTCCAGGTCGGTGTGGTTGACCTTCATGCCGTGGACCGTCACCCAGGGGACGG
>WFWG01000182.1 GCA_015491235.1 Ardenticatenaceae bacterium | reverse complement strand
CCCAAATAGGGGGAAAAATTGTGGAGAACCGGGGCGGCGAAGCTGCCCCGGTTCTCCCCTCTATCCTACCAAACCCTAAATCCCCGTGCGACGAACGCGGGGCTGGAAAGGTAGCCAAAAAGGTACGGCCCGTATGTGACCACAAGGAGAACCAGCAGGACCCCCACCCACACGCGCACGTGCTGGGTAAAAATTGGGGAGGCCGCCTCGGGTGGGGTCATGGCCTCGGCGACGGGCATCTCCACTGTCGTTCGCTCGCGGGAGAGGAAGAGCGTACCCAGCAGGACGCCGAAGAAGCACATGGCGCCCAAGAACATGAGCGTGCCGCCTACTGCCGTCATCAAGTTGGGAATGCGCCACGATTCGAAGACATACGTGGCCGCCGCAATCCAAGTGCGGCGTGGCATCCCCTCCAGGCCGCCGGCAATCTGACCACGCGAGAAGATAAACACACCGATCAGCCACAACCACGAACTGAGCACGCCCAGGCGCGGTTGCCACAGCTTGCGGCCCGTCAGGGATGGAATGAGCCAGTAGCTGATGCCTAGATACGAGAGGAACACTCCCGTGCCCACTGTCAGATGAAAGTGGCCGGGAATAAAGGAGGTGTTGTGAACCACTTGGTTCAGGTTGTAACTGGCGTTAATCAACCCGCTGATTCCACCGAACATGAAGCCAATGCCAGCCAGCAACTGGGCCGTTACGCTGGGGTCGTTCCAGGGAAGCTTGAAAATCCAACCGAAAAGCCCTTGACCACCCCGCGCGCGCCCGGCCATCTCCAGGCTGGCAATCACCGAGAAGAAGGTGATCATGCTGGGGAAGAAGACCGCATAGGTCAGGGCCGCGTGGACGGTCTTCCACTTCACCGGGACGCCTGGGTCCACGAACTGGTGGTGGAACCCCACCGGCACGGAGAAGATGAGGAACATCAAGAAGACCAGGCGGGTCAGGGGATCGCTCAACAGCTTGCTGCCCACCTGCTTGGGGAGCATGGTGTACCAGGAGATGTACGCGGGTAGCAACCAGAAGTAGACAATGGCATGGCCCGTGAACCAGAAGAGGGTGCGGGCCAGTTGAGGATCGGTCTTTTCGACCCACCCCAGCGACCAGGGCAACAGCAGCACGAGCACTTCGGCCGCCACGCCCAACGAAGCAATGAACCACATCAAGTAGACGATAAAGGAGAGGAACGCCTGCAGCGGCACTGGCTTGCCGGGATGCTCCCGCTGCCAGGAACGCACCGTCAGGCCGATGTTCAGGAAGGTAACCCACGAACTCAACACCACGAAGACCAAGCCCAGGTAGAAAAGCGGGTGAGCTTGGAGGGGCGGGTAGAAGGTGAAGAGTACAGTGGAAGAATTGTCCAACATCTTCCACCCTGCCAACACCACCCCCACAACCATGAGCACGAACTGCGCCACGGTGAGTCCATAGCTGGCCATGGGACGCTGCAAGGAGCGCATGGTCACATAGGTGAGGAAGGCGCCGATGAAGGCAGTCGTGAAAACCAGCACGTTCAACACGCCGTGCAGCGTCAAGCCCTGGTAATAGCTGGCGAAGCCGAAAACCTTGAACAGGTCAATGTTCATGCGCTCCAAGGCTTGGAAGAGTCCCATGATGACGCCCAGAAAGATGGCCGCGAAGGCGATGTAAAGCTGCCAACGGATAAACCGGTCGTGTTGGCGGATGGCTTCGGTTGACATGTTACTCCTCCCCTCCTTGCGCTTGTGCCTGCTCGGCCGGCTCGACGAAAATGCGGGCAAACATGCCCTGGTGACCGATGCCGCAATACTCGTGACAGATGAGCGAGTACTCTCCTGGTTCGTCGAACTGGACCGTGACTTTGGCTACTTGGCCCGGTATGACCATCACATTGGCATTTGTGCGGGGAATCATGAAACCGTGAATCACGTCCCGGGATGTGATGTAGAACGTGACCGTCGAGCCGGCCGGCACGCGGACCTCGTTCGGCACGAACTGCCACGTTTGGGCAATCATGGCCACCTCATACTCTCGGTCACCCACCTGGCGTACCCCAGGCGTGTCGAAGGGAGGTGTGTTTTCCAACTGTTGGGGGTCCACCAAGCCACCCGGCTCGGGCAATTGGATGCCACCAAAGAAGGCCACTACAAGAACGGCGACGAAGAAAACTTCTAGCAGCAAAAGCGAAATCCAGATGAAGACCTTCTCAAAGCGTTCGATGGGCATGGGGCCTACCTCCGCTGAAGCAGAACGATGAAAACGTAACTCCACAGGGCAATCAGCAGTGCCACATAAATCACACCGAGCGCAAAGGTGCCTCGTGGTTCAAATTCCGGTGGTGTCTGTTGCTCGTTCCGTTCGCTCATGGCTTTCTCCTTCCTGTCAATGCTCCTCTTCCGACGGCTCCCACCGTTGAGTCGCTTGGATCAACCAATACATCACAAATAAATCCAAAGCCACAATGGCTTCCACGGCCAAAATGCCGACCACGAGGAGCAAGTTTTGAGCAATGAGATCAGCGGCGAGGAAGTATGCGATTGCGGCGGTTACCCCAACCTGAAGCAGCGCCAGGAAAACAACAATGCTAAACCACAGTGGAGAAATGCGGAACTTCATGGCTCCCCCCCCTACTGCTACCCGGTACGGTATACGCTTACAAGGTACAAGTACCATTGCGGACTTTACAAGCGAAAAAAGTCACCTTTTGGGAGTGACATTCTTCACACGGCCGATGCAACTGTAAAGAGCACATTGCTCTTCGCAGGATAGCGCGGTTCGTCCAGTTGTGTTTTGCTCGGCCGCCTTATCATTGTCACTCCAATGACGCTAAGTATTCAACCAAGAGGTCGAGTTGATCTGGAGGGATACGATCGCCAAAGCCGGGCGGCATAACGGGTTGGAATCCCTCGACAACGTAGGCGTTGGGGTCAATGATAGATTCGCGGATGTACTCGGCAGGCGTAGTTGCCGAACCGGTGTAGTTCGGGTCCTGTATGCGCTCCGCTGCCACGGCGCCAATGCGCGTAAGGTCAGGACCAACGGCGCCCGTCATTCCCGAAATGCTCTGTATGGTATGACAGCCGCCGCAGCCCTGCTCGATTAGGATTCGCTCCACCACTTCATTGGGCGGCGGAGCAGCCGCCGGTGGGGCCGTCGGCGAGGGAGCAGGTTGAGATGGCGCTGTTGGGGTAGGTTGGACAGGAGCTGTCACCTGGGGGGCGGGTGATGGTGCTGTGGCCACCGCTTGGCCCTGGAGTTGGCTGTAGACCCACAGCCCCACGGCCAGCACCACCCACAGTGCCACCCAGCCGCCCAGGACGAACACCAACGGCGTGGCGCCGCCAAACACGTCGGTGATCCAGGGGCCGGCCGGCTTACGGCCGGAGATGCGTTTGAGCAGGTGGCTCAAGCCGGGCAACTCTACGCCCATGCCCCACAGAATGAAGGACATGATGAGCAGGGTGAGCACTCCTATGAGCGCCAGCAACAGAAAGGCCACGGCGAGGAATTGGAGGGGGGAAACGATTTGAGCAATCAGCCACGGATTGCGACCAGGATCGCCAACTGTTCCGGCAAAGATGTAAGGGAGCACGCTCGCGTTCATCGGTTACTCCAGTTCGCGGTGCTGTGCTTCGCTATGTGAAATCAATCACATGGAGTCCACGTGGCCCTGATTCTAGCGGCTCTTTTGCGTTCTGGCAAGTTCGACTTTCGATTCGTCCGGCGACGAATTACTGGAAAGCCCTGAGTCCGGGGGGAAAGGAGAGGAAGGGCGCCTGCGTTGGCACTCAGCCCAAAAGGGGGTACAATTGACGCCGCGACGAGAAGGACGAGACGAAGAGGAGATACCGTCGGTGAACGAGCCGGCCGTGGCCAATGTGGCAGACTTGGACCCTCACCGCCAGGCGCGCGCACGGTCGTATGCCCGTGCGCGCCGCCGCCTCATGGTGGTCAACCTGGCGGTTTCGGCCAGCCTGGTAGTGGCCTTCCTGGTCACTGGCGCCTCAGTGGCACTGAAAGCCTGGCTGCTGGCACTGGGCATCCGGAACGAGTGGGCGCTTGTGGCCCTCTACGTGGCCATCGTGTACATCGGCTACACGGTGCTCACCCTGCCGCTCTCCTGGTGGGAAGGGTTTCTGCTGCCCCACCGCTACGACCTGAGCACCCAGACCCTGCGGGGCTGGTTGGCCGACCAGCTCAAGGCGGCCGGCCTGACTCTCCTCCTGGGTGTGCCGATCGCCGAGGTGATTTACTGGCTGTTGCGCACCGCCCCGACCACCTGGTGGGTGTGGGCCGCTCTCTTCCTCATCGCCGTTACCGTGGTGCTGGGCCACCTGGCCCCTGTCCTCATCGTGCCCCTCTTTTACCGCCTGGTGCCCCTGGAGGATCCGGAGCTGCGGGCCCGCATCGAACGCCTGGCCTGCCGGGCCGGCGTGCGCGTGGCGGCTGTGTACACCATCAACCTCAGCAGCCGCACCCGCGCCGCCAACGCGCTAGTGATGGGGTTGGGGCCCACCAAGCGCATTGTCCTGGGCGACACCCTCTACGGCGAGTACTCGCCCGACGAGATCGAAGCCATCCTGGCCCACGAGCTGGGCCACCAGGTCCACCACGACCTGGAGTTGGGCATTCTGGTGCAGAGTGTCCTGATTCTGGGCGGCCTCTACGTGGCACACCGCTTCCTGCTGTGGGGCGTCTCGACCTTCGGCCTTGAGGGGCCCGGGGACGTCAGCGGCTTGCCACTGCTCGTGCTGGCGGTGGGCCTCTTCTCGCTGCTGGTCTTTCCCCTGCTGAACGCCTTTTCCCGCTGGCGGGAGCGCTTGGCCGACCGCTATGCCCTGGAAGTGGGCAGTGCCCCCGAGGCCTTTGCCTCCGCCATGATTCGCCTCGCCAACCAGAACCTGGCCGAGGCCGATCCTCCGCGCTGGGTCGTCTGGCTGCTCTACTCCCACCCGCCCATTAACGAGCGGCTGGCCCTGGCACGGGCCTACCAGGAGGCTCACCGTGCCTGATGTGCTCACCCCCCGCCTCATCCTCGCCAGCCGTTCACCCCGCCGCCGGGAACTCATGGCGTTGCTTGGCCTGCCCTTCGAGGTGTGGCCGGTTGACGTGCCGGAGGAGCAGTTGCCAGGGGAACCACCAGCCGCCGTGCCGGAACGGCTCAGCCGCGAGAAAGCCCGTGCCGCAGCGGAACAGGTTGGGGAGGGCATCGTGGTAGCGGCCGACACGGTGGTGGTTCACCGGGGGGCCATTCTGGGCAAACCGCGTGACCCCGACGAGGCGCGGGCCATGCTGCGCCGACTGCGCGGCGAGCGCCACCGGGTGCTCACCGGCGTGACGGTGATGGACGCGGCCCTCGGCAAGCAGATCACCGAGTTGTGCGAGACGTTGGTTTGGCTGCGGGCCATGAGCGACGAGGAAATTGCGGCTTATGTGGCCAGCGGGGACCCACTGGACAAGGCGGCGGCCTACGCCATCCAGAACGCCACGTTTGCCCCGGTGGAGCGCGTGGTAGGGTGTCCGGCCAACGTCATGGGACTGCCCATGTGCCACGTGGTGCGCAACCTGCGCCGCCTGGGCGTCGAGATTCCCCCTGACGCTCGTCCGGCCCGCTGTGTCGTCCGCTACGGCGGTTACTACTGTGCCATTGCTGACATCGCCATGCCCGGGGCGGCGCAAACGCCGCTGCCATAATGACAGCCGCCCTCCTTCCTTGCCGCCAGCTTCCCTTACCACTATAATGCTCCTAAACACGCCGGCGCCGCGAGGGGAACCGTGCATTACGACATTGCGCTGAAGGAGCTGTTACGCCACTGCAGCCGCGCCATTTTGGAGCACCTGGTGGGCCTGCCGGTGCAGGAGAGCGAGCTGCTGGAGGTCCCCCAGGAAACCACCAGCGTGCGGCGCAGCGACTTCCCCCTGCGGGTGGTCACCGCCGACGGGGAGGAGTTGCTGGTGCTGGTGGAACTGCAAGCCCGCTGGGAGCGCCAGTTGCCCCTGCGGCTGCTGGAGTACCGCGCCCGCCACATGTTGCGGGAAGCCCTCGACGCCCTCACCGTGGTGCTCCTGTTGCGGCCGGGCGGGCGGGTGCAGGAGGTGTACCAGGACCGGGAGGTGCGCTACCGGTACCGGGTGGTGCGGGTCTACGAGGCCGACGCGCGGGAGGTGGTGGAGCGCGGGCCGGTCTGCTTGCTGCCGCTGGTGCCGCTGATGCGGGGCGGACCTGAACTGGCCGACGAGGCGGACCGGCGCATCTACGAGAGCGACCTGGACCGGACGGCGCGGGCCGACATGCTGACGGTGATGGCCATTTTGGGCGGTTTGGTCTCGG
>WFWG01000181.1 GCA_015491235.1 Ardenticatenaceae bacterium | reverse complement strand
TCCTCGTCCCGCAGCGACTTCCCCGTCAACTGCAGAAACACCGTCTCCAGGTTCGGCTTAGGACCTGTAGCGAGGTAACTTGTGCCCTTAAGCAGTTAACGAGCTCCAGCAGCGCGATCAGCGCCTGCTGGGGATGCTCTGCTTCTACTGACTAGGGGGTTAGGCTTTGTAGAGCGATTTCCGAGTTCTTTTGCCAGAAAAACGGAAAGCCCTGGAGGAGGACAATTCAACGTCGCACCGGCACGGCGAAGCGGGCCACGATGGCCTGTCCGGCCGGGCTGGTAGCCCAGTTCAGGAAGTCACGGGCCGGGCCGCGCGGTCGTCCTCGCGTCACCAGCAAAAGGGGGCGCGTGAGGGGGTAGGTGCCGTCGGCCACTGTCTCCGACGTGGGCTGTACGCCTTCCACGGATAGAGCCTTCACGGCACCCGAAAAGCGCATAGTGCTGACGTACCCGATGGCTGTGGGCGCCTCGGCCACGGCCTGAAGCATGGCGTCGGGCGTGGGCAGAATCATGGCGTTGAGGGTCATGCGAAGCTGGGGGGCGTCGAAGAGGTACGCTTCCAGCAGGCGCCGGTCGCCGGAGCCGGGCTCACGGGTGAGCACGGCAATTTCGCCCCCTTCCCACCCCAAGTCCTCCCAGCGGAAGACCGTGCCGCTGAAGATGTCGGCCAGGAGGGTTTGAGAGGCTTGGAAGAGCGGGTTCGACGGGTGAACAATGATGGCGAGGCCGTCGCGCCCCAGTTCGGTCGTGACGAGGCGCTCGCGGCCACTCTTCAACTCTTCCTCGGAAGGCTCGTAGCTGACCATGCCGATGTCGGCCTGGCCGCTGAGGAGGGCTCGCAGGCCCCACCGGCTGCCACCGCCGCTCACGTCCACGAAGACGTTCGCCCGCTCGGCCTCGTAGGCCGCGGCCAACTCCACCATCAGCGGGACCATCTCCTCGGAGCCGGTGACCCGCACGACGACTGGCTGGGACGGCTCACCAGCCGTGGGGGGCGAGGACCGACACCCCAGCAGGACCACGGTGAACAGGAGGGCCAGGAACAAGCAGCGGCTCACACGGGGCCACATGCCTTCATCCACGCCACCACGCCACCATCAAGCAGACGAAACCAAAGAGCCAGCACCAGTAGGCGAAAACGTGCAAGCTGGCGCGCTGGAGGTAGCGTAACAGGAAGCCGATGGCTAGGTAACCGGTCACCGCAGCCGCCACGAAGCCAGCGGCCACCGGCACCAGTTCACTCTTGTTCACGCCCGCCTGCAACAGTTTCACCGTTTGAAGCAATCCAGCCCCGAAAACGACGGGCGTCATCAGCAAAAAGCTGTAGCGGGCCGCAGCCGCCCGTTCCAGGTGGCGCACCAGGCCGGCCGCAATGGTGGACCCACTGCGAGAGATGCCCGGCGTGATGGCCAGCGCTTGGGCGATGCCGATGAAGAGGGCATCCGCAACGGTCAACGTTTCCAGGCCCCGGTTGCGGGTGTGCAGCCGCTCACTCACCACGAGCAACAGGCCCGTAACCAGCAAGAAGGCGGCCACCCACACGGGACGCCCGAAGAGCTGCTCGAACGTGGACTCCAGCAACAAGCCGGCCAGCACCGCCGGCACCGTGCCAACGGCAATGAACCAGCCCAGGCGGGCATCGCTGGTAGCAAACGGTTGTCGGCTCACCAGTCCGCCGACGACCGCCACGACGATACGCCGAAGGTCTTCGGCGAAGAAGGTGAACACAGCCAGCAACGTTCCCCAGTGAACGATGGCGTCGAAGGCCAGCCCCGGATTTTCCCACCCCAACAACCAGGGTACCAGCACCAGGTGTCCACTGCTGGAGACGGGAATGAACTCCGTGGCGCCCTGCACGATTCCCAGCACGACGGCCTTTGCAATGTCCATAGCGCGGTTTCACCTGCTATTTTGGTGTTGTCTCGGCCGAAGAGGCCCACGCCGCCGGCGGGGAAGCCTCCACCAGCCAGCGGCGCTTCCAGAAGATGGCCAGCAGCCCCAGTGTGACCCCAAACCAGAGCGTGCCCATGCGGATGAGCAGCGTGCCGGTGACGGCTCGCGCGCGGTCCAAGCCCACCAGGAACTGCAAGAAGCCAGTGATGGTGCCCTCCACGCCGCCCAATCCACCCGGCATCATCACCAACACGCCCACGATGGTGGCGAACGAAAGGATGAAAATGGATTGGAGCACCAGTTGGGGGCTGTGGGGCACGCCCAACCCGCGCAGAACCAAGTAGAGGGCCACGCCCTCAAAAGCCCAGCTTACCGTGCCCAGCGTTACCGCCACGGCCAGGGGCACCGGCTCCAGCAACACGCGGGCGCTCTCGTAAAAGTGGTGCAGTTCCTGGGCGAAGCGGCCCACCAACGGCAGGCGCTCCCCCCACCCAATGAAGCGCAACGCCAGCGGGCGCACCTGGGCGACCGTCGCCATGCCCAGCATCAGCAGTAGCGTGACGGCCACAATCACCCACCCCTGGCGATAAAACGTAAGTCCCAAAGCGCTGAGGAGGGCCATAGCCACGCCGTCGGTCAGGCGTTCGGCCAGCACAATGGGCGCCGAACGAGCCATCGGCACCCCGTACGCCTGTCGAAGCTGGTAACTTTTGAGCACCTCGCCCACCTTGCCTGGCGTCATCACCATGGCGAAGGCCGACAGGAAGATGGCCACGCTGTCGAGGAGGGTGACGCCCCGAATGCCCAGCCGACGCAGGTAATACTCCCACTTCACGAACCGGAGGGCGTAGTTGATTACCGTGAGGCCCAGGATGAAGGGGATGTACGCCCAGCGGAAGTGGCGCAGGTTGCTGCCCAGCGCGCGCAAATCCCCGTAAAGGGCCAGGCCCACGATGACAGCCCCCCCCAACACCAGGGAGAGCACGAATCTCGCCCGAATCGTGTGCCAGTGCAGGTTCGGTGATCGTTCCGAGGACATCACTCCCGCCCGTCCACCCAAAAGGGAAAAATTGTGGAGAACGGGCACATTATATCACGGCGAGCGCGATTTACAAGCGTGAATGGAGAACAACCCGGTCCCGCCGCGCGAAGTGCGCGATTGGAGAGGCCATTCTTACATCAACGGAACCACACGTCTTCGAGCTCCAGTCGCAACCTTTCCTTGAAGAGACGAAGAGGAGAGAAGGACTATTGCTTTTCAAAATATAGCTTAAAAAAGCACTTGATTTTTAACATCAAATCTGGTATACTGTCCCACAACAATGACCAACGGAAAAAGAGCCGTTGTGAGGTTCCTCGTTCGATGGACCGAAGACAACATCCACTAACGTCTACTTTTCAGACGGATGTTACCCCCCAATCCGTTTTTCTTGCCATCTCTTCGGTGAGGAGTCTGCCCCATGAGAGCCAAAATCGAGCCCGCTTTGCTGCAATCCCTCCGTGCACGTGCCCGTCGTCAGGGGTACCTTACACTTCGAGACCTGACCAAACACTTCCCCGACGTCGCCGTCAATGAAACGCTGCGCCGTGCGGTGGTCAAAACGCTAACGGCTCAGGGCATTCCATGTCGCGTGGAGGAGAAGGGAACCAACGGTGCCCGCAAGCGATCCCCGGATGAAAGCGGCCCCGAAGACGACTTGATCGCCATTTACCTGCGTGAGATTGGCGCCACGCCTTTGCTCTCTCACGAAGAGGAAATTGAGTTGGCTCGGCAAATCGAAGCAGGGCGTCAGGCCACCAAGCGACTGGAACAGGAACCACATCTCTCGCCTGACGAGCGGGAAGCGCTGACAAAAATTGCATCTCGCGGCAAGGAAGCCCACTGTCGCCTCGTGGCGGCCAACTTTCGGCTGGTGGTCAGCCTGGCCAAGCAGTACACGGGGCGAGGGGTGCCTTTCATGGACCTGGTGCAGGAGGGAAACATTGGGCTGTTGCGGGCCGCCGAGAAGTTCGACCACCGCCTGGGATACCGTTTCAGCACCTATGCCACCTGGTGGATCCGCCAGGCCATCACCCGCGCCATCGCCGACCAGGCGCGCACCATTCGCGTGCCCGTTCACATGTGGGAGCGCCTGGGCCAGGTCGCTCGCGCCAAGCGGGAACTCGGCCAGCGCCTGGGGCGTGAACCGACGCCGGAGGAAATTGCCGAGGCTGTAGGCCTCTCCGTCAAGCTGGTGAAAGAAGCCCTTCAAGTTGATCGGTCCCCCCTCAGCCTGGAAAGAACACTCGACCTGGACGAAGGGGATTGCCAGTTGGGCGAAGTGTTGGTGGACACGGAAGCCCCCTCTCCTCCCGAGGAGGCCGTTCGAGGTTTACTGCGGGAACAGGTGAAAAGTGTCATGGAAGCCCTGAGTCCCCGGGAGGGACGGGTGTTGCAACTCCGCTTTGGCT
>WFWG01000180.1 GCA_015491235.1 Ardenticatenaceae bacterium | reverse complement strand
GGGGAACGCGCCCCCGCACGTGGGGCACGGCGCTCCACAGCAGGGCCGCCACGCCGCTGACGGCCGGAGCAGCCATGCTGGTGCCGCTCATGTAGGTGTACTGGTCGCCAGGGTAGCTGCTCCGCACGCTGACGCCCGGCGCGGAGAGGTCCGGCTTGGGGCGCTGGCTGCCGTCTCGCGTCACCGGACCCCGGCTGCTGAAGGAAGCCAGTTGGTCGGTGGCTGTGGAGGCTCCCACCGAGAGGCTCTCCGCGTAGATGGCCGGAGGATAGCGCACGGTGCCACACCCGTTGCCAGCGTTGCCGGCCGCGGCCACCACCAGAATGCCGGCCAGGCGCAGCGTTCGCACGGCTTCCAGCAGGATGTCAAGGTGCTCGTCGGTGCACCCTTCGGATTCGACACACACCCAGGAGTTGTTGACGATGTGGGGCGCCAGGTCCGGGCGGGGGTCACTGCCGTCGAGTCGCGTGGGCGCCAGGAACCACTGAAAACAGTCCAGGTAGCTGGCCGGTGAGCCCACGCCGTCCTGCATGTTGCGGCACGCGATCCAGGCAGCGCCTGGGGCCACGCCGATCTGGTTGCTGCCCCCGTCGTCGCCCACAGCAATGCCCGCCACGTGGGTGCCGTGGCCCAGGTCGTCCTGGGGCGCCGACGTGATGACGTCGAAGGCGTCGTGCCAGGCGTAGTCGTGAAGCTGGGTGCCCGTGACGTGGCGTTCCTGGGCCGCCAGGGCCGGGTGCGACCACGCCACGCCCGTGTCGGCGATGCCAATGACGATCCCCTCGCCCCGAACGCCCTCGTCGGCCCACACCTGGGGGGCGCCCACTTTCTGCACGTGCCACTCGACGCCGGCCGTGCGGCGGGCTGGAGCAGGCTCCGGCGTGGGCAGCGGCGCGCGCGCCGTGACCGCCGGAAAGACGCGGGCCACCTCCGGGCGGCGGGCCACCTCTCCGGCCAGGGCAGGTGGTCCCTGCACCAGCAGGGCGTTGACGATCCAAAAGGAGCGCACGGACGCGCCCCGCGCTCGCAGTTCGGCCAGCAGGGGAGCCTGGGTGCGTCGGGCGATGGTTCGCAACTCGGCCACCAGGCGACGGCGCCGCACAACGGGGTCGGGAATGGCCGCCACGGCGGCCAGGTTGGGGCGCGCTTCGAGCACAACCCAAAACGTCGTCTTCCCAGGGTCAACCGCTGCCCGGCCGGCGCGGGGAAGCACCAGCAACCCGGCCAGTGCGCCCACCAGCACAGCCCCGGCGATCAGGCAGGCCCGCAGGCGCGGAGAGATGTCCGGCTTGCGGGTATACCAACGTGTCATGTTCTCTCTCTTTGAAACCTTGGTCCGTTTTCCTGTAGGTTTGCCATGTTCCCTCGATTGTAGTTGGAGGCAGGGAGGCGTCAACTGGACGGGAAGTCATGGCAGCGTTCTGTCAATTTCCCCCTTCTCCTGGGCTTTCTTCTGTGATACAATAGAACACACAAACCAAACAGTGAATTGCACAGCTTGCTAACCGTGCCCAAGAGCTCTGGCCAGAAAATACGGGTGGCGACCATTACCTGCCGGACCGCCTTGACCAAGACCGGCGGGTTTCTGTACGGCTTTACACACACGTTGCAGCCCTACGTGGGGTGCGCGTATGGCGGCGGATGTGGCGTGTACTGTTACGTGGCCCAGTCGCCTGTCCACCGGTTTCAGGGACAGGGACAGGCGTGGGGCACATACGTCTACGTGAAGGCGAACGTGGCCGACGTGCTACGAGCCGAGTTGGCTCACCTCTCAGCTAGGGGCAGGCTGAACGCGGTGCGCGTGTTCATGTCCAGCGCCACGGACCCGTATCAGGGGGTGGAGGCTCAAGTCCGGTGCACGCGGGCCTGTCTGGAGGCCTTCGTGGACTATCCGCCTGGCCTCCTCGTCGTGCAGACGCGGGCGCCTCTCGTGGAGCGCGATTTCGACCTGCTGACAGCGCTGGGAGCGCGGGTGTGGCTCTCGGTGACGCTGGAAACCGACGACGAAGCTTTGCGGCGAGTTCTCACGCCGGGCACACCCTCCCTGGCCCGGCGACGTCGTTTAATCGAGCGTGCCAAAGCGCGCGGCCTAAACGTCCAGGTGGCCGTTGCTCCTTGCTTGCCCCTTCGCGACGTGGCCGCTTTTGCCCACTGGCTAGCAGCCGTGGCAGACCGTGTCGTCGTGGACACCTTCACCAGTGGCGACGGCAGCCAAGGTGCCCGGACGGCTCGAAGCGCACTCCCAGCCCGGTTTGCGGAGTTCGGCCTCGGCGATTGGCGAGATGAGACAGAGGCCAGAACGCTACACCGCACGCTGCTGCGCCTGATGGGGCCCGCGCGAGTCGGGTGGAGTGCCGAAGGGTTCAACCGTGTAATCGAGTGGGTTCAACCGGAAAGGAGGGCTTTATGGACAGTTCGCAGGCCTTGCAACGTGCGTTCGAGGCCGGCGTCGAGCACCTCCGCAGGGAAGAGTACGAGGAAGCCATCCAGTGCTTTGAAGAAGGCTTGAAGCTGGCGACCGAACAGCGATATCAGGAACTGGAAGCCAGCTTTCGGCTGCTCATCGGCCAGAGTGCCTTCGAGCTTGACGACATCACACGCGCCCGCGAGGAGCTGGTTCAGGCGTATGAGCTCTTTCGGGCCGTTGACGATCCCATTGGACAAGCCCGAGCTCGGCTTGAACTGGGCGAATTGGCCTTCTGGAACGAACAGTATGACTTGGCCCAGCGCCACTACCAGCGCGTTCTGGACTTGTTAGCCGAGGTGAACCCGGACGAGACGACGAGCGAAATCCTGGCGCTGGCTCACGTCCGCTTGGGCGCCATTGCCTTCGAGGAAGAGGAGAAGCTGGAGGCTGCCCAAGCGCACTACCAGCAGGCTTTCACGTACTATGTCCAGATAGACGAACCTCTCAACGCGGCCAACGTGGTTATCGAGTTGGCCAGCAACCTGCAACTGGAGGATCCGGAGCAGGCGCGCCACTTCTTCGAGGAGGGGAAGGCGCTGGCTCAGCAGGCTGGCGACGATTACCTCGCCTCCATCGCCCTGCATGGGCTGGGCGTGTTGGCCGCCGACCAGGGGCGGTGGAGCGAAGCGCTTTCGTGGTACCGCCAGGCACTGGAGTTGAAGGAGCGGTGCGGCGACCAGGAAGGGCAGGTCTTTACGTATCTTGCCCTGGGGGTGGCGGAACGCGAGCTTGGCCACCAGCGTGAAGCCCGGGCCGCGTGGCAGCGCGCCCTGCGCCTGGCGAAACAAGAAGACCTGGAAGACGTGGCGCTCGTCGTTCAGGCACTCATCGAAAGCAACGTTCAGGACTGGCTGCGGAGTTGAGGGAAAGTGAAGCTCGTGGTCATTCCAGGCGACGGCATTGGCCGTGAGGTGGTGCCGGCCGCGGTGCGCGTGTTGCAGGCCGTGTTGCCGGCCCTGGAGGTCGTCGAGGCGGAGGCCGGGTGGAGGACGTTCCAACGGTTGGGCGTTTCGGTTCCCCAGGAGACTGTGGAGGCCGTGCGGGCGGCAGGTGCGGCCCTCTTTGGAGCCGTTCAATCCCCCGCGTGGAAGGTGCCCGGCTACCGCAGCGCGATCCTCACGCTCCGTTCAGCCCTCGACCTCTACGCCAACGTGCGCCCGGTCAAGTCGCTGCCCGTGCCGGGCACTCGCCCGGGGGTGGACCTCGTTATCGTGCGGGAGAACACCGAAGGGCTCTACGTGGGCGAGGAGCGCAGCGACGGTGAGGTCGCTGAGGCTGTGCGGCGCATCACCCGCGCGGCCAGCGAGCGCATTGGGGCTGTGGCGGCCCACTTGGCCCGCCAGCGGCTGACCGTGGTCCACAAGGCCAACATCCTGCCCCTCACCGACGGCCTCTTCCGCGACAGTGTGCGCCGGGTGGCGGGGGAGAAGCGCCCCGACCTGGAAGTCGAGGAGTTGCTGGTGGACGTGGCCGCTTACCACCTGGCTCGCACGCCAGAGCGCTTCGACACCATCGTGGCGCCCAACTTGTACGGCGACATTCTCAGCGACCTGGCCGCCGTCTGGTGTGGGGGCTTGGGACTGGCCCCTTCTATCAACTTGGGAGAAGGCGTAGCCGTGGCCGAGCCGGTTCACGGCAGCGCGCCGGACATCGCCGGAAAGGGCATCGCCAACCCCATAGCGGCCATCTTGAGCGGCGCGCTCCTGTGTCGTTACGCCTGGAACACGCCAGAGGCAGCCGAGACCATCGAGCGCGCTGTTCGCCGTGCCCTGGAATCTGGCGCCGCTACCCCTGACCTGGGCGGAACGTTGACAACAGAGGAAATGACAAGGGCTGTGTTGGACGGGATGTAGCTCACGGGCGTGGCAGCCCAAAGCGTCGAACACATTCATCCCATATTTCCTTCATCGTGTAGGACAGTGAGGTTCGTTTTGACCACAACCCCAGGTTTACGTCGGCCACGCATAGGTCGGGATGCCCAACACGACGATCACCAACGCAGCCAGTAACCCAAAGCCCACCGCGCGGTGGCGGGCCGGGCCGCGCAGGGTTCGGCTGCGGCTCAACGTCATGTGGGCCAGCGTCAACGCGGCCAGCATGATCACCGGGTGCAAGTAGGTGGTGAAGAAGGGGTGATCGCCCGTCCAGCGAGCCTGCCCAACCCAAATGACGATGCCGAGAAACACCTGAATGTCCAGCGCAATCGTGGCCCAGAGGGGCCAGCGGCGGTCCTCGGCGCGCCACTCGGCGCCCTTCCGCCACTTGTTCAGACTGGTCACGATGGCAACCACAAAAGTGACCAGCACAACCCAACGCCACACATCGTGCAGGGTAACCAGGGTTTCCACGGTGTCTCCTCCTTCGTGCAATGTGGTGTGTGATTGGCTTTCCGGCGTGGGTTCAATAGGCTCCCCGCCCGAACAGAATGGCCGGAATGGTTTTGAAGAAAATTACCGCGTCGAGCCAGGGCGACCACCGCTCGGCGTAGTAGATGTCCAGCAGGCACATTTCGTCGAAGGGCATGTCGCTGCGGCCACTCGTTTGCCAGAGGCCAGTCAGGCCAGGCGGTACCTCCAGGCGCTTGCGGTGCCACGGCTCGTACTGCTCCACCTCATGGGGAAGGGCCGGGCGCGGGCCAATGAGGCTCATGTCCCCCTTGAGGACGTTCCACAACTGGGGCAACTCGTCCAAACTGAAGCGCCGCAGCCAGCGCCCCACGCGCGTTACGCGGGGGTCGTTGCGTATCTTGAAGAGCGGACCGTCGGCCTCGTTGAGCGACAACAGCTTGGGCAACTCTTCCTCAGCCCCCACCCGCATGGAGCGAAACTTGTAGAGGGTAAAAGGGCGCCCGTAGCGCCCTATGCGCACCTGCTTGAAAAGTACCGGGCCGGGCGAATCGAGCTTGATGAGCAAGGCGATAAGGGCCATTAGGGGGGCCAGGAGCACCAGCATCGTGCCAGCGATGACAATGTCCGTCATGCGCTTGACGGCGAAGTTCCACCCTTGCAGCGCTGGCTCCCGCGTGCCAATAAGGGGGATACCCTTGATTTCGTCCAGGTAAACGTGGCTCAGGCTAAGCTGGAAGAGGTCGGGCACGATGCGGCTGCGCACGTTCTCCCGCTCACACTGGTCCAGGATGCGGATAATCTTGCGGTGGTACTGCCACGGCAAGGTGATGATGACCTCGTCCACGTTCAGTTCTTGAACGAGTTCGGGGAGACGGGAGGTGTCGCCCAGCGCCTTGATGCGCCCGATGTCGTGTTGCCGCTGGAGATCGTCGTCCACGAAGCCCACAATCTGATAGCCCAGTTCAGGGTGAGCCACGATGTGGCGCATGAGGGTACGCCCCTTTTCACCCGCCCCCACAATGAGCAAGCGTACCACGCCAATACCCCGCTTGCGCAACTGGTGGCGCACAATGCGTTCCACCAAGCGCACCACACTCAACAACAACACGGTGAGGAGGGCCACATAGGCGAAAATCAGGCGGGAATAGGAGTAGGGACGATAGAAGAAGAAAATTACAATCATCAGCACAACGGCTGTAGTCGTTCCGTTCAGGATGGCATAGAATTCCTCGAAGAAGGAAGTTCCCACCCGCTTGCTGTAAATCCCTTCGATCGAAAGCGTGAGCAACAAGAGGACAGTGAGCACAGCCGCTACGGGCACGTACTGGGTGTAGGGTACCTGGAACGCGGGGTCCACCTGGCCGCCCCACTCCTTGACATAGCGCATCCAATAGGCGATGAGAAAAGCCACGTTGATGAGCACGGCGTCAACGGCCATCAGGCTCACCTGGTATAGACGGCGTGGAACACGAGCGCGCCTCATGTTTCCCCCTCCCTCTGGGCAGCCACCCGGTGGTAGACCGCTGCCTGTTGCTGGGCAGCCCTGTGCCACGAGAAGCGGCGGGCCCGGCGTTGAGCGGCCTGGGCCAGGTGTGCCCGACGTTGCGGTGAGGCCAACAAGTCGGCCAGCGCGTCGGCCAATGCCGCCACATCGTTGGGGTCCACCATGACGCCAGCATTTCCCACAACTTCCGGCAGGCTGGACGTGTTCGACGTGAGCACCGGTGTCCCACAGGCCATTGCCTCCAGGACCGGAAGTCCAAACCCTTCGTATTGGCTCGGATACACGAAGACATCGGCGGCCGCATACCAGTACGGTTGTTCAGCCGCCGGCACGTAGCCCGGAAAGTGCACGCGCTCCTTCAAGGCCAGGCGCTCGACGGCCTCAAAGATTTCCTCAACGCCCCACCCCCTTCCGCCTGCCAGCACGAGCGGTGGTATGGAAGGGTCCTGTCGGACAAGGCGGGCGTACGCTTCCAGGAGCCGCACTAAGTTCTTGCGCGGCTCCAGCGTCCCCATGTAGAGCACGAACCGCTCCGGCAAGCGCCGTTGCTGCCGAAAGGCGGCAATTGCCTCCTCAGGTGGTCGCTCAAAGCGTTCGTCCAGCCCGGGATAGACGACGGTTATCTTCTCCCTGGGAAGGTGCAGCCATTGCATAACGTCCCGACGGGTGCTTTCCGAAATGACACACACGTGGGCCGCCCGTTTGACCGAGATCCGCGTCATAAGTTTCAAGTAAACACGATTCCAGTTCCGAAACGCCTCCGGAAGGCGCAGAAACGTCAGGTCGTAAATGGTGACGACTCCTGGGGCCAGCCGCACAACGGGCAACACATAGGCCATTCCGTGAATCACATGTACGTGTGACGGTTCGCGGAAGAGCAAGAAGGGCCAGATGAGTTGTTCCCAGAAAATACGCACCACAGGCCGCTGTGTGTTCAGCCGGGTCACGACCCGCCGCAGGCCGGGCAGTTCCCCCCCTCGTTCGTGGGTGTACACGGTGTATCGGATGGCCCTGTCTGCCAGCGGCAGGTGGTAGAGCAACTGGTAGATGTACCTGGAAATGCCAGCATTCCGATACCCAGCTTGAAAAGACAAAAGCTGGGCGTTGAGTGCCACGGAAAGGTTGGAAAATGTCATCGGTTTCGCTTTGGTCGTCAAGCCACAGCGGCGACCAGACCAGGTTCCCATTATATCATAGGCCGCTTGCTCCCCCAAACGCTACCTCCAATCAGGTGCAGGGAGAACAGCAGCGGACGCCTTTGCCGCCTCCGCCATTCCCTCGCGCTTCTACCGCCTGCGCGGTCTGACCGGGCGAGACCCCAACAACAGCGAGAAGAAGTCACCGTACTGGCGTATTTCTTGTCGAGTTCGCTCCCACTCGTCCGCTTCATTCCAACGGACAAAAGCCTCGAACAGGCGCGCAATTCGGTCATCACACGTCTGCTCGTCGGCCTCCTCGAGCAGGTCACGCCACTCCTTCAACTCCACCAGCAATCTATCAATCCAGCCGACAAGCGATTCTCGGTTGGCAAAAAGAAACTCGCGCACTTCGGCCGGTTCTACTTCAGGGAGGGTTTCGGAAGCCATATACAGGGGACCGGTCATGGCCCGAAATTCCCGCCAGGAGGGACTTTCAGCCACCAGACTTATCATGGCCATGGCGAGCAGCGTGGGCAAGTGGCGCACAGGGGCGATCAGCGCGTCGTGCTCGTCGGCGTCAACGAAGATGGGACGTGCCCCAAGAAGTTCTACGAAGTGAACTACAGTTTCGACGGCTTCGCTTTTAGCGGTGACCGAGGGCACGACACAGTAGCGAGATCTCTGGAAGAGTTCCGCATAAGCGGCCTCGGGACCAGTGCCGGGAACCCGCACGAGGGGGTTGCCACCCACAAAGTGAGCCCACGTCGGCAGGGTTTGGGCTGCCCACCGCAGTACCACTCCTTTTACTTCAGCCGTGTCGGTGATGATGACATCCCGTTGCACATCTTGTCGGATAGCCTGAAGAGTGGGACGGATGGCGGCCGTTGGCAAGGCCAGCACGATGAGGTCGGCCGATTCGACAGCCCGGATCAAGTTCCATTCCACGCGGTCGAAAGCCCCTCGGCGCTTGGCCAAGCGGGCTTGCTCGAAAGACTTGTCGTGGCCTACAAGTTCGGCGTCAATGCCACTGGCCTTCAAGGCCAACCCGATGGACGTTCCGATGGCTCCCGTGCCAATGACGGCAATTTTCTTGTGCATGTTCTTCACTCCTGTCCTGACAGCCGGTTCATGGGGGGAATCCTTCCCAGGGAAACTATAGTGCGTCGTCCACGCTTTGCAAAAGGTGCAGCGCTTCGCGCAGGTGCTCGGGCGCTCCCCGTCCATCCTGATGCCACCGGATGAGCGCCACTACGTCGGGCGAAGCGCCAGCACGGGCGGCCAACTCGGCGCCGATTTCCGGGTGGCGGGCCAGTTGGACGAGCGGGCACAGCAAGGCCGGCACGCGCGAGCGTTGTTCCAGGCGCTGGAGCAACCAAGGTGCCCAGCGGCCCACAAGCACGTAGAGAACCCGGTATAGGAGCGGAATGCCGCCAGTTTTGCCCACATCGTGCAGCAGGGCCGCTTGCAAGAGAATGGGATCGTCAACGCCCTTCTGTCGCAGGGCGCGGCACACCCGCGCGGCGTGGGCTTGGTCCCGTGGAGCCATGCGGGCGTAAAGGGCCAGCAGTGGGGGCGGCAGCAGGGCGGCTGCCAGGGCCTCATCCTCTGAAGTGGGCCGTTCGGCAACGTAACAAATGCCTTGGCGAACGCGGTAAAAGGCCCGTTTGATCTTGCTTTTCACAGCACGCATCCCTTGTTCAAAGGCCCAACATCCACCTGTACAGCCAGCGAATGGGCGGACGAATGATCATGCCCAGCAAGTCAACGCGGAGGAAGAAGGGCACCAAGAAAATAACAGCCAGCAGAATCAAAGGGCCGTACTGTTGCAGGCGGGCAAACTTGTAATCGTAGGGCGGAGGAAGGAACCCTTGAAGCACCTTGGAGCCATCCAGCGGCGCCAGGGGTATCAGGTTGAAGACGGCCAACAGAATGTTGATGAAAATAACCGTAACATACAGCTCGCCCAAACTGGGCAGGAGCGCCGAGTGGTCACCAGTTGGGAAGGAAACGGCTCCCGCCCGCAGCGGGACGGCGAAAAGCCAGGCCAACGCCAAGTTGGAAAGCGGGCCGGCGGCGGCTACGAGCGCCATGCCGCGCGAGCCTCCCGGAAGATAGCGCGGGTTGACGTTCACCGGCTTGCCCCACCCAAAGCCCGCCACAAAGATGAGAATCGTCCCCAGAGGGTCAAGGTGAGCCAGAGGATTCAGGGTGACCCGTCCCTGCTGGCGTGGTGTGGGGTCGCCCAGCTTGTCCGCCACGATGGCGTGGGCGAATTCGTGCACGGTGATGGCCAGCACGAACGCCACGGCTGTCGAGATAAACTCCGGCAAAGTTCGTACCATTGCAGGGGCTCCTCCATAGCTGTATCGTCCAGTTCGCTTCCGGTGGTGGATTTTATTATAATTGGGGGCTGGACACAACCAGAGGCGTCGGAAACACAAAGGCCTGAGCGGGTATGAGCACTGCTTGGGTCTTGAACAGGAGTGGTAGCAGATGCTTTTGGGAATCGAACAACACCGGACAGGAGCCGTTATGGACGGGGAAGCGCGCGTTGTTGGGGCGCTGCTGGACGCCCCCTTTGGTCCCGTGTGGGTAGTGGCTTCGCCATCAGGCCTGGTGCGCATTGACTTGCGACCTGACGAACACGTGGCCCGCGAGTTCTTGGACACCGCCGACGAGAGGGCTCACCGGGTGCTGGCCCAGGCGCTTGAAGAGTTGACAGCCTACTTCACCGCCGAGCGCAAACAGTTCTCCGTGCCCGTTGACTGGGATGGAGCTGGCGTGACTCCCTTCCAGCGTCAGGTACTGGTGGAAACCAGTTACATTCCGTGGGGGCAGGTGGTCACCTACGGGGCACTGGCCCGCGCAGTAGGGCGCCCCAAAGGTGCCCGCGCCGTTGGCCGCGCCCTGGCTCACAACCCCATTCCCATCGTCATCCCCTGTCATCGAGTTATCGCCGCCACGGGCGCCTTGCAGGGATTTGGTGGCGGCCTGGACATCAAAGCCTTCCTGCTGCGCCACGAAGGTGTGCTGTAGAGCGCTGGAGGGGACACTGTGGTGAGAATTTACACCAAGACGGGCGACGAAGGCGAAACGAGCCTCTTTGGCGGCCAGCGGGTGCCCAAGGATGCGCCCCGCGTGGAGGCGTACGGCGCTGTGGACGAATTGAACGCCGTTCTGGGCGTGGTGGTCACCCTCTTGCAGGGGGCCCCCGTGGACGACCTCGTCGAGCGGCTCACTCGCGTGCAACGCGACCTCTTCGCCTTGGGCGCCGACCTGGCAACGCCCCTCGAGGACACGAAAGCGGCCACCTGGGTACCCCGCATCGGGGAAGCTGACGTGGAGCGGCTGGAGCGCTGGATAGACGAGGCAGAGTCAACGTTACCGCCCATGACGGCCTTCATTTTGCCTGGCGGCGTGTTGGCTGCTGCGCACCTCCACGTAGCCCGCACCGTCTGCCGGCGAGCCGAACGGCGCGTGGTGACCCTGAGCCGGCAAGAACCCCTCAATCCTCACGCGCGCGTCTACTTGAACCGCCTCGGCGATCTCCTCTTCGTCTGGAGCCGACTGGTCAACCACCGCCTGGGCGTGGCCGAGCAGGAATGGTCACCTTCGCCGACCTGACGGGCCTTCCTCCGTTCCTCAATCCACCTCCCACCTGCCAAGCTCGAAGAGATCGCCCCCGTCGGCCAGGGGCACTCGCCGGAGCGTCTGGGCCTCGTACCACAGCACCACCAGCCGATAGTCCCCGGCCGGCAACTCCTCCGGCAGGGCCAGGGTGTAGGTGTCAGGCACCACGGTCTCGTTGGGAAGCCAGCGGGATGTGGGGTAAAACCCCCGCAAGGGCGGGTGGTCGTCCTGGGCGACGAGTTGGCCGTCCGGCCCGATGAGCTGGACGGAGGCGGTCAACTCCTCGGCGAGCGCGCGCCGGGTGGTCCACACCAGGCGCACGGGCAGCGGCTGGCCGGGCACCAGCCGTTCGGGCAGCCCGTCGTGGCCCAGGAGCACCAGGCCGTTCTGCCACGTCACCTGCCGGGGGTGAGGGGGCGGCGGTGGCGGCGGGCCGACCCACAGCCACTCGAAGGGCACGCTGGGGCTGTGGGGGGTGAGGGTGGCCGGCTCGTAGAGCGCCACCTCCAGCCGG
>WFWG01000179.1 GCA_015491235.1 Ardenticatenaceae bacterium | reverse complement strand
GCCTTCTTCCAGGAAAATCCGGTGACCCGCCTTGTGCTGGCCGGTCACCCCGAGAACACCCACTGGTTCGAGTCCTTCTTGCCGACGGAATTGCGGCAGAAGGTGGTCGCCCACATCCCTATGGAGCACTTCGCCGGCATCAACGACGTGCTCCAGCGGGCGCTGGAAGTGGAGCAGCAAATCGAGCGCCAGGTGGAGGCCGAGCGATTGACGGCCCTCTTTGACGCGATACACCAGGGACGTGGCGTGAAGGGCCTGCGGGATACCCTTCGGGCCTTGACCGAGCAGCGCGTCATGGTGTTGCTGGTGGCCGAGGGGTTCGCCGCGCCCGGCGCCGAGTGCCCGAACTGCGGTTGGCTGACCGACGATCCCATGCGCGCCCAATGTGAGTTGTGCGGCGCCGGAATGGTGCGCACCGACGACGTGGTCGAACTTGCCATCGAGCGCGCCATCGGGCAAGCCGACGACATTGACGTGATTCGCGGCGAGCAACGCCAGCGCATGTTGGAAGAGGGGGAGGGCATCGGGGCGCTGCTGCGCTATTGAACCCACAAGCTGGCCGCCGACCGCGCACCCTTCTGCTTTCACACCGGCGGCCAACTTTTCGCTGTGTTCACGAGTCGAACGGAGGTTGTGTTGGTCTGCCTGAATTGGATGATGCAAGGAGGAGAGACATGGCCATCACCGTCGGACAACAAGTGCCTGACTTCACGCTGCCTGACTTGGAGGGTAAGACGTATTCGCTCAGCCAGTACAAGGGTCGCATTGTCGTGCTGGTCTTTTGGGCGGCCACCTGTGATGTGACGCAGCGCTACACGGCCTACTTGAACAGCTTCTACGAGACGTACAAGCCGCGCGGCGTGGTGGTGTTGGGCGTTGATTCCCACGCCTGGGACACGCCGGAGCGCATTCGCTGGGCGCTGGAGGAGCGCAAAATCGAGTTCCCCATTCTGCGCGACGCCGACGGCAAGGTGGCCGACCTCTTCGGCGTCACGGTGACGCCCACCGTCTGCGTGATTGACAAGGAGGGTGTCCTGCGCTACTGGGGAGCCATTGATGACCGCACGCACGACAAACCCTGGCCCAATGTGATCTACCTGGAGAACGCCGTTGACGCCCTCCTGCTGGACCAAGAGGTTGACGACCCGCGGAACGAACCGTGGGGATGCCCAATCGAGCGGGCATGATCCCTTGAGCGAGGAGCGACGCACTTTGAAAGTGTGTCGCTCCTCCCCTTGAGAACGCGAATGTCTAGGTGGCCACAGCCACACTGCCTTCTGCCACGCGCCTGGAACGGGCGAGCACTTCCCTCAGGTACTGCCCCGTGAAGCTGCCCGGCGTGGCGGCCACCTCTTCCGGCGTGCCCGTGGCAATCACCCAGCCGCCCTCGTCTCCTCCCTCCGGCCCCAGGTCAATGATGTAGTCGGCCACCTTGATGATGTCCAAATTGTGCTCGATGACCACCACCGTGTTGCCCTTGCTCACCAGCCGGTCCAGCACGTCAATAAGCTTCGCCACGTCGGCGGCGTGCAGGCCCACGCTGGGCTCGTCCAGGATGTAGAGGGTGTTGCCCGTGGCCACGCGGGAGAGTTCCCGGGCCAGCTTCACCCGTTGGGCCTCGCCGCCGGAAAGGGTGGGCGCCGGCTGGCCCAGCCGGATGTACCCCAGCCCCACGTCGTAGAGCGTCTGGAGCTTGCGCCGAATGGTGGGAACGTTCTGGAAGAACTCCAGCGCCTCCTCCACGGTCATCTCCAACACGTCGGCAATAGTCTTGCCCTTGTACTTGATTTGGAGCGTCTCGCGGTTGTAGCGCCGCCCTTTGCACACGTCACACTTTACATAAATATCCGGCAGGAAGTGCATCTCGATCTTGATTTCACCCTCGCCCTGGCAGGCCTCACAGCGTCCGCCCTTCACGTTGAAGGAGAAGCGGCCTGGCCGGTAACCGCGCACCTTGGACTCCGGCAGGTTGGCGAACAACTCGCGGATGGGGGTGAGCACGTTGGTGTAGGTGGCCGGGTTGGAGCGCGGCGTGCGCCCGATGGGGGACTGGTCAATGTTGACCACCTTGTCAATGTACTCCACGCCCTCGATGGTGTCGTGCTCGCCGGGGTGGGTGCGGGCCCGATGAATCATCTGAGCCAGGCGCTTGTAGAGCACTTCCACCACCAGCGTGGACTTGCCGCTGCCGCTCACGCCCGTCACGCAGGTGAAAGTGCCAAGCGGGATCTCCACGGTGATGTTCTTCAGGTTGTGGGCGCGGGCCCCCCGGACGACGAGCTTCTTGCCGGAGCCCTTGCGCCGTCTGGTCGGCACGGGGATGAACGCCCTGCCGCTCAGGTAGCGCCCGGTGATGGATTCGGGGCAGTTGACGATCGTCTCCAGCGGGCCGGCCGCCACCACTTGCCCGCCGTGTTCGCCGGCGCCGGGGCCCAGGTCCACAATCCAGTCGGCCGCGCGGATGGTGTCCTCGTCGTGTTCCACCACGATGAGGGTGTTGCCCAGGTCGCGCAGGCGCTTGAGGGTGTTGATCAGGCGCTCGTTGTCCCGCTGGTGCAGCCCGATGCTGGGCTCGTCCAGGATGTAGAGTACGCCCACCAGTTGGGAGCCGATTTGTGTAGCCAGGCGGATGCGCTGGGCCTCGCCCCCCGAGAGCGTGTTGGCCGTGCGGTCCAGCGTCAGGTAGCCCAGGCCCACGTCCACCAGGAAGCCCAGGCGGTCGCGCACCTCCTTCAAAATGCGCTCGGCAATCTGGTACTGTTGGGCCGTGAGGCCGGGCAGCGTTTCTTCCCGTTCCAGGTAAGGCTGTGGGTCTACGGGCGGGCTGTTCAGCAACCCCTCGGCCCAGGCCAGCGCCTCGGTGATGCTCATGCGCACTACCTCTACGATGCTCTTGCCGGCCACCAGCACCGCGCGCGCTTCGGGCTTCAGGCGTGTGCCCTCGCAGGCCGGACAGGGCTGTTCGCTCATAAAGCGCTCGATCTCCGAGCGCATGTAGTCGCTGGACGTTTCGCGGTAGCGCCGCTCCAGGTTGGGAATCACGCCCTCAAAGGTCGTCTCGAAAGCGCGCACGTGTCCCCGTCGGCTGCGAAGGCGCACCAAAATGGGCTCCCCGTGGCTGCCGTAGAGCACGATGTGGCGGTGTTCAGGCGCCAAATCCTTCCAAGGCGTGTCCAGGCTAAACCCGTAGCGTTCGGCCACGGCCGCCAGCAGGTGCTTGAAGTAACTGTCGGACGTGCTGGCCCGGCGCCACGGCTCGAGGGCGCCCTGGTTGATGGAAAGGTCGGGGTTGGGCACCACCAGGTCCGGGTCAATTTCCCGCCGCACGCCCAGCCCCTGACAGGTGGGACAAGCACCGTGGGGCGAGTTGAAGGAGAAAGTGCGCGGCTCGATCTCGCCAAAGCTGATGCCACAAGCCACGCAGGCGAAGCGCTCGCTGAAGAGCACATCACGCGAGCCGCCCGGCGCCTCGGGGTCCAGCACGTTCACCACCACAACGCCGTCGCCCAACTCCAGCGCGGTTTCCAGGCTGTCGGCCAGGCGAGCTTCGTCCTCGCGCTCCATCTGTCCATCGGCCCTGTGGCGGATGACCAGGCGGTCCACCACCACCTCGATGGTGTGCATCTTGTAGCGGTCGAGGTGGATTTCCTCGTTCACGTCGCGGATCTCGCCGTCCACGCGCACCCGCACAAAGCCAGCCTTGCGCACGTCTTCAAAAATCTTCTGGTGGTGGCCCTTGCGGTCACGCACCAGGGGCGCCAGGACCTGAATGCGCGTGCCGTCGGGCAGGCGGCTCACGGCGTCCACGATCTGCTCGATCGTCTGCTGGGTAATGGGACGCCCGCACTGGGGACAGTGGGGCTGGCCGACGCGGGCGTAGAGCAGGCGCAGGTAGTCGTAAATCTCCGTCACCGTGCCCACAGTGGAGCGTGGATTGTGGCCGGTCCACTTCTGGTCAATGGAGATGGCCGGGGAGAGTCCCTCGATCAGGTCCACGTCGGGCTTTTCCATGAGGCCCAAGAACTGGCGAGCATAGGCCGACAGGCTCTCCACGTAGCGGCGTTGCCCCTCGGCGTAGAGGGTGTCGAAAGCCAGGGACGACTTGCCCGACCCGGATATGCCCGTGAAGACGATCAGCTTGTTGCGGGGCAGCTCCAGGGAAATGTTCTTCAAGTTGTGGACGCGCGCGCCACGGATGACAATTTTGTCGGTCATCTGGTTTCCTCGCACTTCGCAGCGTGTGGCCCCTCGGCAAAGGCCGCCTGAAGGAGGCCCAACACAAAAGTATAGCCAAAATTTGGCTGCTTGTCACACTGACCAGGCGGGAAAAGGAGAAGCAGGAGGGGGACCGACGGGCAAAAACTTAAAGCAACCGCGTAGTTAAGTACAGGGGATCACGGTTGAAGGGCTGCGGCCACGTGGTCCCGCACGGCCTGAGCCGAGTCCATTTCCAGGGCCTCCGCGGCGAGCTTTTGGGCGCTTTGCAGGGAAAGGCGGCGCACAGTGTTTTTCACGGCGGGCACGGCGGGCGGGTTGACGCTCAGTTCGTCCACGCCCAGGCCCACCAACAGGGGCACGGCCAGGGGATCCCCAGCCACCTCACCACAGACGCCCACCCAGATGCCTGCCTGGCGGGCCGCTTCCACCGTGTGGTGGATGAGCCGCAGGATCGCCGGGTGGAGGGCGTCGGCCAGGGGAGCCACTCGTGGGTTCGTGCGGTCGGCGGCCATGGCGTACTGGCTGAGGTCGTTGGTGCCGATGCTGAAGAAGTCCACCTCCGGCGCGAGCGCGTCGGCCAACTCGGCGGCGGCGGGCACTTCGACCATAATGCCCACTTCGACCTCGGGCGCGAATGGCCGCCCCTCCCGTTCCAGTTCTTCTCTGGCTTCCTGCAGGATAGCACGGGCCTCGAGGAGTTCCCGCCGTTCGGCCACCATGGGGAACATGATTTTGATGTGGTGTCCGTGGCCCGCCCGCAGAAGCGCCCGCAACTGCGTTTTCAGCAATTCCGGCCGGGCCAGCGCCAGCCGAATGCCCCGCAGGCCAAGGAAGGGGTTGGCCTCCGGCTCGCGGGAGATGTAGGGCACGGGCTTATCACCGCCGATGTCGAAGGTGCGCACCACCAGGGGGCGTGTCCCCAAGGCTTCCGCGATTGCCTGGTAAACTTCCACCTGTTCTTCCTCGGAGGGAGGGGAGAGGCGCTCCAGGAAAAGAAACTCGGTGCGCAGCAGGCCCACGCCCTCGGCGCCGTGCTCGACGGCCAGGCGGGCATCGGCCAGGCCGCGAATGTTGGCGACGACCGCAACCCGATGTCCGTCTGTGGTGACGGCTTCCAGGTGAGCAGCCGCCTGTTCGGCCTGTTGCTGAGCCTGCCAGCGGGCGTGCGCCTTGCTCAACTTCAGCTTCAGTTCTTCGTCAGGTTCGACCCACACGTCTCCGGTGGAGCCGTCCAGGGCCACTTCGGCGCCCTCGGGAACCCGCAGAATGGCCGGGCCAACGCCCACCACGGCGGGAATGCCCAGCGCCCGCGCCAGGATGGCACTGTGGGACGTGGGACCGCCCACAGCCGTGCAGATGCCCAGCACTTGCTCCGGGTCCAGTTGAGCCGTGTCCGAAGGGGTCAAGTCGGCCGCAATAAGGACGGCGGGCTTTTCCAGGCGAAGAGGATGAACGGTTACCCCGGTGAGCAGGCGGAGCACACGCTGGCCCACGTCGGCCACGTCGGCCGCCCGGGCTTGCTGGTAGGGATTCTCCAGGCTGCGGTATTCGGCGGCAATGTGGTCAACGGCCTCCTTCCAAGCCGCTTCTGCCGACAGGCCCTCCTCGAAGAGGTGTTTGCGCGCTAGGTCGAGCAGGGTGGGGTCCTCCAACATGAGGAGGTGAGCGTCAAAGATGGCTGCCTCGGCCTCGCCGGCCTGGCGAGCGGCGCGGGTTCGTAGAGCCTGGATTTCCTCCTTGGCCGTCCGAATGGCCTGCTGGAGGCGCTGCCACTCGGCCTCTGGGTCCTCGGCGTGGCGCCGGGGGACTTCTGGGGCGGCGGGATGATAGAGGTAGGCCGGTCCAATGGCAATTCCCTGTGAGGCTGGAATCCCCTTCAGGTGGCCAGTGGGGGGAGCTTCCTCGGGTGTGGCGGAAGGCGGTCCCTCGAGCACCGGAGGCGGCGGAGGGGCCTCTTCGACTAACTCGTGTTCCACGAGGTGTGCCAGTGCTACAACGGCCTCCTCGGCGTCGGGACCCTCGGCCGTGACCAGAATCTCGTGCCCCTGTTGCACGCCCAGCGTGGCCACCTGGTTAATGCTTTTGGCGTTGACAGCCTGGGTTCCCCTGGTCAAGTTCTGCACCGTGATGTTCGAGGCGAAGCGGGCCGCTGTGGTCACGAAGCGGGCCGCCGGACGAGCGTGCAGGCCCAGCGGGTTGCGCACGGTGAGCCGCACCGAGCGGGTGGGGAGAGCGCCTCTCTCGGCGGGGACTTCGGCCTCCTCCGGTGCGATGGCTTGAGGGGGAGCCTGTCCCAATTGGGCCGACTTGGCCGTGAGGGCCGCGCGGGCTTCAGCCAGTACCGTCTCCACCGGTTGGCCGGCGGCGGCTGTTCAGGCCGCCGCCAGAACACCTTCGACCAAGGGAGCATCGCTGAGGAAGATGCGACGGCGGCGCTCGGGGGGCAGCATGTCCAGCGCCATCTCGGCGCTGAGAATGGCGCTGCCCAGGTCCATGAAGATGACCACCCCGTCATCACTGTAGACGGACTCGATAGCCTTGACAACATCCTCGACGTTTGTGCCGATGGGATGCTGCGGGTCGCCGGTGCCGGCCGCAATGGCGATGGGCACGGCACCCTGGACCATCTGGTCGGCCAACTCTTTTACGCCTTCCGCAAGGCGAAGGCTGTGAGCGACGATAACAAGGTGAACCATAGGTGTAGGTCCTGTTTCAAGCGGATTTGGGCTTGGCTCATCCGCCCAGAAGGGACGCCAGCGGTCCTTCTGGTGGGTGGCCGTAGGCGACGGCGAGCACCTCCACCGGGTGGACGGCCGGTACGCCGGTAGCGTGGGTGATTTGCCACCGACACGTTTCGCTGTCGCAGATGACAATGGGGACGCCCTCCTGGCGCACCAGGTCGAAGAGGGGCCGTCCCACTTGCATGGCGATCTCGTATTTCTCCCGCTTGAAGCCATATGTGCCGGCAATGCCGCAGCAAGCTACCTGGCTGACCGAGATGTGCAGGTCGGGAACCAGTTGCAGCAGTTCCACTGCCGGGAACCCCAGGCGATGAGCCCGATATTGGCACGGCGGGTGGTAGACCGCCGTGAGCGGGACGGGCTGGAAGTCGGTGCGCAGGGTGCCCTCTTCCGCCAGCGTCAGGAGAAACTCGTTCAAGTCGAAAGTGTGCTCGGCCAGGAGGCGGGCTTCTTCGTCGTAAGCGTCCAGCAACTCCGGTGCTTCTTCCTTGAGGGTGAGCGTGCAACTCGTGGAGGTGCCCACAATGGCGTGCCCCTGCCGGGCAAAGGTAACCAATTTGCGCACGTTGCTCCGGTGGTAGGCGCGGGCGGCCCCGAATTCGCCGTTGGAGAGCAGGGGGAGCCCACAGCAGTTCTGCGGCGGCACGATCACCTGAAACCCGTTGGCCTCCAGCACCCGCACGGCGGCGCGCCCCACGCGGGGCTCGTAGTACTCCGTCGAGCAGCCGTGGAAGTAGACCACTTGTCGGGTTGCTCCAGACGGTTTCGGGTGAGCCTGGAACCAGGCCGTGAACCGCTGGGGCGCCAGCCGGGGCAGCGGCGCGCGTCGGTCAATGCCCAGCACCACGTGGGCTGCCCAGCGGGCCAGTGGGTTGTTCAGCAGCGCGTTTGCCAGCGGGGCAACGGGGTGACCCAGCTTGCCAATGGTTTCCGAGCGGGCCAGCAGGTTGTTGCGCAGGCGCGCGCGCCACGAGAAGGCGCCTCGCTCCACCATGAAGGCCCGCGCCCGGGCGTTGATTTCAGCAATTTTGACCCCTGTGGGGCAGACCATGTTGCAGACGCGGCACCCGCTGCAATAGTCCACCGAGAGATCAGGCGACGGCTGGCCGGCGTGGCGAAAGCGGGCCGCCTGGGGCCCCTCGTACTTGGGGCCGGGAAAGCGGTCGGTAACAGCGGTCACTGGACAGGCGGTCACGCAGATGTTGCACTTGATGCAGTTGTCCAGCGTCACTTCCACAGGCTGCACCTGCACGCCCATTTATGCTGCCTCCTGTGCTTGAGCGGCCAGTTGAGTGCCCACCGCGTAGCCGGTCGCCAGCGCCACGCCGTCGAAGGAGCGCTCCCGGACGACTTCGCCGCCGGCCAGGGTAGTGCCGGCCGCGAAAAGGTTGGTGTAAACGGGAGCTCCGTCGGCGTCCACAGGTCGAAAGTGCTCGTCCACCGCCAGGCCGCTGCTGTAGACAGGGTGGCCGGCCGGGGTCAAAAAATCCAGCCGGAACCACTGTACCCGCTCGTGGGGACCCTCGACCGGCAGACCGAAGATGACTTCGCGCAGCGTGCCGTCGGGCTCGGCCACGATGCCGCCCCCCAGGAGGCCGCCCGTGGCGAGCACGAAGGTGCGCGCGCGGTGGGGCTTGAGGCGCGCGGCGGCCTCTGTCCAGACCGTCTGCACCTGGCCGTTGGCGGCGTCGGCCCGCACGGCCTCCATGCCCGTCAGCACCTCTCCGCCCTGACGTTGGATGGCTTCCACCAGGATGTTGTGGAGGCGCATCCCCGGCACGGAGGGGGGCAACGAGGGAATCTCGAACACTTCGCGCCCCAGCATCGCCTCCAGGTCGCGCTTGACCTCCACAGCCCGTCTCAGGCCCAGCACGGCCGGAAAGCCCACCCGCGCGGCGCTGCCCAGCTTGGGGCGCAGGGCCTCGGCCACCTGCTGCCGAAAATCAGCCCGCTCGAAGAGATCGGCCAGCAGCGGGGCCGTGACGAAGCGGCGGTCACGCAGCGCGGGCAAGTCGAGCCGCACGCTGCGGGCCAGCACCTCCTGTTCGAGCAGGTTGTCGGCCACCAGTTCCGGGTAGAAGTCACGAAAGTGCTCGAATCCCACAATGACCATTGGCTCGCGGCGTGTCAGGTCGCCGGCGGTCATGGTTTCGGGCGCCAGGCAGGTGGGCCGAAACGCTCCCACGGCCGAGGGAAGCAGCCAGTTGTGGTCGAGCGAGCCGTGTAGCGGATAGTTGGCCGCCTCACACAATGTTTGCAAGGCGCTGAGGGCTGCTTCAATCCGCTCGATGCCCACCAGCGCGTAGGGGTGGCGTGGGTGCTCCCGCACAAGCTGAGCCAGCGCCTGGCGGGGAGAACTCACCGCGTTGGCCGCGTCGAGCGGGTAGTAGCCCAGCACGTCAACACAGCCCGCGTGCCAGAAGAGCGCACCCCATCCCTTCGCCACCAGGCGAACCTTGCGCCCCCCTTGGGCGGCCTGCCAGGCAGTCACCAAGCCGGCAAGCCCCGCACCAATGACCAACACCTCTACCTGGGTCATGTTCCCTCGCTATTACCAGTAATCAGTGAGCAGTAAACAGTAATCTAGCTACCTGACACAAATTTAGGTGAAGTAGGGTACATTCCGGATGGTGAAGGGCCATCCATTGATGATGCACCTTTCAAACATATCCAGGCCGAGGCGAAAGAGGCTCAAATCGCGACGGTCAGCGCGG
>WFWG01000178.1 GCA_015491235.1 Ardenticatenaceae bacterium | reverse complement strand
GATCAAAAATATCACTTTGCTCTTTCCCTTGGTTCATGGGGTATCACCTCCTTTTTTGGAGGTGATACCCCCCTCAACCGGACATCGTTCAAGCCAAGTCGGCTAATCTAACAATGTCAAGATAACACCTAACCGCGTAAGTCCTGTCACTCATCACTCGTTACGTACTCACAGAATCGTGAAGTACCGTTCAATCTCCCACCCGCTGACGTAGACGCGGTACTCGTTCCACTCCCGCCGCTTGGCCTCCATGAAGCGCTCGAAGATGTGGGGCCCCAGGGCCGAGGCCACCACCTCGTCTTTTTCCAGCTCGTCGAGCGCTTCGCCCAGGGAGCCGGGCAGCGTCTGGAGTTGGCGCTGGGCCAGGCGGCGCTCGTCCAGGTGGTAGAGGTCCTCTTCGGCCGGCGGGGGCGGCTCCAGGCGCCGCTTGATGCCGTCCAGGCCGGCCTTGAGCATGACGGCGAAGGCCAGGTAGGGGTTGGCCGACGGGTCGGGGCAGCGCAACTCCACCCGCGTCGTTTGCGGGCGCCCCGGGCTGATGCGGGGCACACGAATCAGGGCCGAGCGGTTGTGGCGGGCCCACGAGATGTAGACGGGGGCCTCGTAGCCGGGCACCAGGCGCTTGTAGGAGTTGACGGTGGGCGCAATTACGGCCGTCATGCCGCGCGCGTGGGCGAGCTGTCCGGCAATGAAGTGCAGGGCCACGTCGCTGAGGCCGTACTCCGTGTCCGGCTCGTAGAAGACGTTTTCGCCCGTTTCGATGTCCGCCAGGCTCTGGTGCGTGTGCATTCCGGAGCCGTTGATGCCGGCAATGGGCTTGGGCATGAAGGTGGCATAGAGGCCGTTCCGCTGGGCAATGGCCTTGACGGCCACGCGCAGGGTCACCACGTTGTCGGCCGTGCGGAGGGCATCGCCGTAGCGGAAGTCAATCTCGTGCTGGCCGGCGGCCACCTCGTGGTGGGTGGCCTCCACGTCAATGCCCAACCCTTCCAGCGCGTTGACGATCTGCCGGCGCACGTCCACGCCCAGGTCGGTGGGCACGTCGAAGTAGCCGGCGCGGTCGTGGGGCTCCAGCGTGGGCTGGCCGTGCTCGTCCCGCCGGAAGAGGAAGAACTCCGGCTCGGGGCCGGTGTAGTAGGTGAACCCCATCTCCTCCGCCTCGCGCATGGCACGGCGCAGCACCTCGCGGGGGTCGCCGATGAAGGGCTCGCCGTCGGGCGTGTACACGTCACAAATGACGCGGGCGGTGACGTTGGCGCCCCGCTCCCACGGGATCACGGCGAAGGTGGAGAGGTCGGGCATCAGGTACATGTCGCTCTCGGCAATGCGGGCGAACCCCTCAATGGAAGAGCCGTCGAACCAGACCCCGTGCTCAATGGCGTCGTCGAACTCGTCAATGGGGATGGTGACGTTCTTCACGTTGCCGATGATGTCCGTAAACTGCAACTGGACGAACTTGACGCCCTCGATGGCGACGATCTCGCTCACACGGTCAATATGTTCGATATTTCGGTTGCTCATGGGTCTCACTCCCGCTTCACACTTGGGGGAAGAACCGGGGGGCAGGGGGCGCCGCCATCTCGCCCATCCCCCCAGAGGGGAGAAACCGTGGCGTGCGAACGGTCCCTGAAAGGACCGCCACACGGCGCGCGGCGGCGGCCCCACCCAGAAGCCACCGCCGCGCGCCGACCACGCGCGATTTACACGTCGAAGTAGAGCACGAACTCATAGGGGTGCGGGCGCAGGCGGACCGGGTCCACCTCGTTCTCGACCTTGTACTGGATGTAGGCGTCCAGCACGTCGCGCGTGAAGACATCCCCGCGCAACAGGTACTCGTGGTCGCGTCGCAGCGCTTCCAACACCTCGGCCAGCGAGCCGGGCGTGGACTTGACCTTCTCGGCCTCCTCGGGCGGCAGGTTGTAGAGGTCCTTGTCAATGGGCTCGCCGGGATCGAGGCGGCGCTGAATGCCGTCCACGCCGGCCATCAACAGGGCCGCAAAGGCCAGGTAGGGGTTGGCCGTGGGGTCGGGCGCGCGGAACTCGATGCGCTTGGCCTTGGGGCTCTTGGAGTACATGGGAATGCGGCAGATGGCCGAGCGGTTCCGCTGCGAGTAGACCAGGTTGATGGGCGCCTCGTAGCCGGGCACCAGCCGCTTGTACGAGTTGGTCGTGGGCGCCGCAAAGGCCAGGATGGAGGGCGCGTGCTCCAGCAAGCCGCCGATGTAGTACTTGGCCGTCTCGGAAATCTGGGCGTAGCCGGCCTCGTCGAAGAAGATGTTGCGCTCGTCCTTCCAGAGGCTCTGGTGGGTGTGCATGCCGGAGCCGTTGTCGCCGTAGAGCGGCTTGGGCATGAAGGTGGCCGTCAGGCCGTGCTGGCGGGCCACGTTCTTCACGATGTACTTGTAGATCATCAGTTTGTCCGCCATGCGGGTGAGCGTGTCGAAGCGCATGTCAATCTCGCCCTGGCCCGCCGTGGCGACCTCGTGGTGGTGAACTTCGACTTCAATGCCGGCTTCTTCCATAGCCAGCACCATGCGGCTGCGCACGTCCTGCAACGTGTCCGTGGGCGGCACGGGGAAGTAGCCCCGCTTGGGCGGAATCTGAGCGCCCAGGGAATCCTCGCGGGCGCTGTTCCACCACGCCTCGGGGCTGTCCACCTCGTAGAGGGCCTTGTAGGGCTCGGCCATGTAGCGCACCCGGCTGAAGATGAAGAACTCGGCCTCGGGGCCCCAGTAGCTCACATCGGCGATGCCCGTCTGCTTCAAGTAGGCCTCGGCCTTCTTGGCGATGTAGCGCGGGTCGCGCGTGTAGGGCTGACGGGTCACCGGGTCGTACACGTCGCAGATGAGCACCAACGTGGGCACTTCAAGGATGGGGTCAATGAAGGCGGTTTCCGGGTCGGGAACCAGCAACATGTCGGACTCTTCGATGGCCTGGAAACCGCGAATCGAAGAGCCGTCGAAGCCCACGCCGTCCTCGAAGGCGTCCTCGTCCAGCGCGTGGGCCGGGATGCTGAAGTGCTGCCACGTGCCGGGCAGGTCGGTAAAGCGCAGGTCTACCATTTTTATGTCACGTTCTTTGATGACAGCGAGCACGTCCTGGGGAGTTTTGCACTGTAGAGCCATCGGTCCATTCCTCCAGATGTTTTGATTTTCGAATACTCGAAACGCCAGCGGCGTTTCATACCCATTGCGTTTGGTAACGTCTCCTGCTCACAGAAGGGGTGCGGCGCCGCCATACGAAAAAGAGAAATTGTGGCGTGCAGGGGCGGCTTCGCCGCCCCTGCACGCCACAATTTCTTTCCCCTTCTGGGTGGGTGGGCTGGCGGCGCCGCACATGTTCATGCACTCGCCTCCGAGTTTCCGAACCGAAGGAGTACGCGACCTCATGCCATTTC
>WFWG01000177.1 GCA_015491235.1 Ardenticatenaceae bacterium | reverse complement strand
CCACGGAAGGCGCTGAGGGTCGGCCCAGATGACCAGCGGGGCCTCACGGGGCAACACGCGGAGGTGGTCGTCGAACATCCACTTCCGGTGCCGCTCGCAGAAGAGAGGCAGTTCGACCCCCAACATTCCCGCGACCTCCCGGGCGAAGGGCCCTGCGGCATTGATGAAGAGAGCCGCTTTAATGGTTTGCACGCCCTCTGTGGTGCGGACGTGCACGTGAGATACCCGGCCGGCCCGGGTATCCACGCCGACCACCTGGCCCTTCATGAGCCGGGCGCCCGCCTCTCGTGCCTTTTCCCAGAGGAGCATGCCCAGTTGGTGCGCGCTCAACCAGCCCGCGCGACGCACGTGAAACACGTGAGTGGTGGCCGGGTTCAGGAACGGAAAGGCCTCCCGCGCCGCCCTGCCCACCAGCACGTCGACCCCGTCCGGGACGTCGGCAACGCCCTCCGGCGGCGACGGTTGGTACGTGGCCGTTGACGTGTGTTCTCGTACCGGTCCCGCGCCCAAGGCCGCGGCGCGGTGAGCCGCAGCCAAGAGCTGTTCGGCCACGTCCGACCGGGCAGTCGCGTAGAGGTAGCCACGGCGGTTCATGAGAAAGCGGTTGTCGTGTGCGCGGGCCAGTGCCTCCATGAGGTCAATGCTGTGGTTCATGAAGGCCACCATGGCGTCATCTGGCCCGGGCCAGAAGTTGCGGTACGCTTCCGTGGACTTATCGCTGGTCAGCGAGAGGGGCGGCCGCTCGTCGACCACCAGCACGTCGGGCAGTCCGTACACCGCGGTCAGAAAGTACGCGGCACTGATGCCCGCAATGCCGGCACCACAGATGACGACGCGCTCGTTCAAGGCGCTCCCTCCTTGGTCACGTCCTGTCAGACGTACCCGATCTCCGGCCCGAGGCGGACCTGACTGGGCATGAAGAGGCCGCTCCCGCGACCTACTACCCGACCTTCCTCGTTGTAAATTTCCCCCTCGGCCACGATAAGCCGCCGCGACCTGTGCGTCACCCGACCTTCCGCCCGCATGGTGGTATCCCTCACCGGCCGCACGAAGTGGATGTGAAGCTCACCGTAAGGACGAAGACATCGTCAACAAGGGACTGGACCGCGAGCGAGAATCTCGATCAGAGTTCTCGCCGTAGCCCTAGGGCGCCCGGCAAAGCATGGAGGTCTGGCCGTCTGTATCCCGTACTACGGCGTGGCTCGCCTGAGGGGTCACCGGCGTGTCGGTGACCGTGGCCTGCGTGTCCATGACGGATGCTTGTGTGTCGGCAACTTGCAAGTCCACGGAACGCAAAAAGGAACACCCGGCGGCCAGACGTCCATCCGGCCTCAGGCGGCTGAGCCAGAGGTCGAAGGGCGCGTCCCGGTTCGGCCAGGAAACGCCGGCCACGGCAAAACTGCCATCGGGAAAGAGGACGGCGGCCGTGGGCCAATCCCAACCGCTTTCAAAGCGCTGCGACCACTGTACCGCGCCGGCCGCGTCCACACGGAAGATGTACCAATCCCAATCGTCGGGCTCTTCCACGTAGGCGCCCACCAGCGCGCCTCCGGCAGCGTCGGCGGTCACGGTCAAGGCCTCGTCCCACCTACCGGGCACGGCGTAACGTTTCTGCCACACCACGTCACCTGCCGGGCTTAAGCGCACAATCCAGAGGTCGCCGCTGGCATCAGGGCTAAAGGAGACCGTGTAGCCGGGAATGATGTAATCGCCGTTGGAGGCCAGCGCAAACCGCCACACGCCCTCCTCGTCTTCGCCGCCGATGGCCTTCTGCCACAGGATGGCCCCGTCGGGAGCCAATTTGAGCACCCAGTAATCTGCCCCCCCGTGGCCGAAGGAGTCGGTGACACTGACCACGACGTAGTTGCCGTCGGCGTCCACCAGGGCATCCACGACGTACTCACCATAAGCGCTGGCACCGCCATCGTCGCCCGGTCCGCCGTAAGCCTTGGCCCACACCACATTGCCGTTGGCGTCCAGTTTGAGCACCCAGTAATCCGCCCGGCCGGCACCGAAGGACTCGGTAGCGCCGACCACCAGGTAACCCCCATCGGGGGTAAGCGCGACCGACCACCCCTGGTCGGTCTTCGGGCCGCCATAGGTCTTCTGCCAGCGGATGGTGCCATCCGCGGCCAGTTTGAGCACCCAAACGTCCTCCTGGCCGTCTCCAAAGGACCGGGTGAACCCCACCGCGATGAACCCGCCGTCGGGCGTGGCCTGGACATCCACCAGCCAATCGTCCCTGGGGCCACCGTACGTCTTTTGCCAGCGCACCTGACCGTCGCCGTCCACCCGGATCAGCCAGGCATCACCGTTGGGATCGACGAAGGAATCGGTGCTGCCCGACGCGATCAGACCGCCATCGGCCGTGAGGGCCAGCCCTTCCACCTCTTCTGAGCCCTCGCCACCGTACAGGGCCGACCAGGCCACCGGACCTTCAGCCCCGGGATAACCCATGACCACAGGCAGAAATGTTTGGATTTGTGAACGGGTGGGTATGGGCATAACCGTTCGCCGGGGGACGACAGCTTCTGCTTGTTCCACGGGCTGTCTGCAGGCACTCAATACCCAAAGCAGAGCACTCAATGCCAACCATAGCGTGGTCATGCGCATCTCAGCGTCCTTTCGTGCGTGGCAACATGCAGCCTCAATCCAACCCCGACTCCCACTCGTAAGTGTAAACCACCACCCAAACGGCCTGCTTAAGCGCACGGCGAAAGCGGGCCATTTCTTTTATCTCGTCTCGCCTCAAGCCCCGGCCAAAGGCTTTTCGGTAATAAGCCCGCTGCCCTTCGCGTGCCGACTTGTCTATGGCAAGGGCTTCCTCAGCCGTGAAGAGACGTACGGAATCCATCCAAACCGGGTTGTTGGTGTCAATATAGCGCTCTACGTACAGGTCCAGGTGTTCCGGGGCCAACGTCTCAGGGCCCCACCAGCTTGGCCCCCTGAAAATTGCACAAGCACTGCCCGCTTCCTTGGGTACCACCCACACGTATCCCTCACAGAGGATAACCCACTGCCCCTGTCGTAAGGCGCGAAGAACATCGCCCTTTTGTGGCGACTTCGTCTTTGGGGAAATTGCTCGTTCCGGGACCTTCTCGACCCAATCCTGTTCCTGCTTACTCCAGGTGAGCAGATGTGCCCACTCGAGAAGCAGCGCCACGCGGCCGTCGGAGAGGGGTACCTGCCAATGGGTATGTCTCGCGAACAGGGTCTCGACGTCCCACCAAGGCGGATAGGGGAAACTAAGTCCAGCGCGCGCTGCCGTTTTCAGAAGCACGTAGGTTCTATCGGACCAAGTTCCCACCTCACACCGTCTCCTGGCTGTAAATGCGCTGCACTCTTCCTGTCAACAAGCCTTCATCTTCACTCACATGCTCCTTAATTGTCCGAATGAGCTGACCGTTGGCCTGTCTCTCAAAATCGGGAAAGGCGGCGGTCATTGGTCACGAACGCGGTAGCCCCGTGCACCCGTGCTGCCGCCACCTGCAAGGCATCCGCAGGACGAACGTTGTACTTTGCCCGCAGCCGCGCCGCCTCTCGCGCTACTTCCCGGTCCACAGCCACCAGGGTGAGGT
>WFWG01000176.1 GCA_015491235.1 Ardenticatenaceae bacterium | reverse complement strand
TGCACCTTCTGCCGCATCATCGCCGGTGAGGAACACGGCGCATTCGTCTACGAGGACGACCGCGTGGTGGCCTTTCTCGACATCAACCAGGCTTCTCCCGGCCACACGCTGATTGTGCCCCGCACCCATGTGGCCCACTGGTGGGAGTTGCCGGATGAAGATGCCGCCGCCGTCGCCGTCGTCGCCAAGCCCATCATGCAGGCCATTCGGCGCGTGTTTCAGCCCGACGGCATGAACCTGGTGCAGAACAACGGGCGGGCCGCCGGGCAGGTCATCTTTCACGTCCACATGCACGTGATTCCCCGCTGGTCGGGGGATCGCCGCTTCGGCCGGCCGCCAGCCTACGCCGACCGCCAGACCCTGGACGAGCGCGCCGCGCAAATTCGCGCGGCCCTGGAAGAATTCCTTTCCCGCTGAGGTGAGACCGTGTCTTCCCCGATTTCCCTTTCGGACGGACCCCGGTACGGCCCCTTCGGGGGGGCCTACGTGCCCGAAACGCTGGTGTCCGCCGTGCGCGAACTGGAGGCCGCTTACGAGGAGGCCCGCAACGATCCGGCCTTCCGGGCCGAGCTTGAGCACTTGTTGCACACCTACGCCGGGCGTCCCACGCCGCTCACGCCCGCCCACCGCCTGACGGAGGCGCTGGGGGGCGCGCGCATCTACCTGAAGCGCGAGGACCTGGCCCACACCGGCGCTCACAAGATCAACAACGCCCTGGGGCAGGCGTTGTTGGCGAAGCGCATGGGCAAAACGCGCGTTGTGGCCGAGACGGGCGCCGGCCAGCACGGGGTTGCGACCGCGACGGTGTGCGCGCTTCTGGGCCTGGAGTGCGTCATCTACATGGGCACGGTGGACATGGAGCGCCAGAAGCTCAACGTCTTCCGCATGAGGCTCCTGGGTGCCGAGGTGCGCGGCGTGGACGCCGGCAGCCGCACCCTCAAGGACGCCATCAACGAGGCCATCCGGGACTGGGTGACCAATGTGCGCACCACCCACTACTTGCTGGGCTCGGCCCTGGGGCCTCACCCCTACCCGCGCATGGTGCGCGACTTCCAGCGCGTGATTGGCGACGAGGCCCGCGCCCAAATTCTGGAGGCCGAGGGCCGCTTGCCCGACATGCTGATCGCCTGCGTGGGGGGGGGCTCCAACGCCATTGGCCTCTTCTACCCCTTCATTCAGGAGGAGGGCGTGGCCCTGGTGGGGGTGGAGGCTGGCGGCGAGGGCATCGAGACGGGACGCCACGCGGCCCGCTTCGCCGACCCCCGGCTGGGGCGCGTGGGCGTGCTCCACGGCACCCAGACCTACGTGCTCCAGGACGAGGACGGACAAATTGCCCTCACCCACAGCATTTCCGCCGGGCTGGACTACGCCGCCGTGGGACCGGAACACGCCTGGCTGCGGGAGATTGGCCGCGCCGAGTACACCTACGCCACCGACGCCGAGGCCCTCGACGCCCTCCAGCGGCTGAGCAAACTGGAAGGCATCATCCCGGCCCTGGAGAGTGCCCACGCCGTGGCCGAGGCCATCAAGCGGGCGCCGCGCCTGGGACCTGACGGCCTCATCATCGTGAACATTAGCGGCCGGGGCGACAAGGACATGCACACCGTGGCCCGCGCCTTGGGCGTGGAGGTGGACACCCCATGAGCACCATCGAGCGGACGTTCGCCCGCCTGCGGGCGGAGGGGCGCGCCGCCCTGATGCCCTTTCTGACGATGGGTTTTCCTGAGCGCGACAGCGCCCTGGAGTTGGTGCCCGCCGTCGTCGAGGGAGGGGCCGACCTGGTGGAACTTGGGGTGCCCTTCAGCGACCCCCTGGCCGACGGGGCCACCATTCAGGCCGCCTCCCAGCGGGCGCTGGAAAACGGCATGACCCTGGCCCTCTGCCTGGAACAGGCCGCCGCGTTGCGGGCGCGGGGCATTACGGTGCCCTTCGTCCTGATGGGGTATTACAATCCCATCCTGCAAATGGGGGAGGTCCTATTTGCGGAGCGGGCGGCGGCGGCCGGCATTCAAGGTGTCATCGTGCCGGACCTGCCGCCGGAGGAGGCCGGCGCCCTTCAGGAGGCGCTGCGGCGCCACGGGCTGGACCTCATCTTCCTGCTGGCTCCCACCTCGGACGAGGAGCGCGTGCGCCTGGTGGCGCAGCGGGCGTCCGGGTTCATTTACCTGGTCTCGCTCACCGGGGTGACGGGGGCGCGGGACCGTCTGCCGCCCGGCCTGGAAGCTTTCGTGGCCCGCGTGCGCCGCGCCACTTCGCTGCCGCTGGCCGTGGGCTTCGGCATCAGCCGGCCGGAGCATGTGGCCCAGGTGGCCCGCGTGGCGGACGGCGTCATCGTGGGGAGCGCGCTCATCCGGGCGATTGCACAGGCTACCAACCCGGCCGAGGCCGCGCGCCAGTTTGTGGCCAGCCTGAAAA
>WFWG01000175.1 GCA_015491235.1 Ardenticatenaceae bacterium | reverse complement strand
GCGTACTGCTGCGCCCTGCTGGGGGGGACACCCCCCACGCCCCCCAGAATGAGGTGGTGCGGCGCCGCACACGTTCATGCGCTTGCCCCTGAGGTCTCCGAAGGAGTACGCGACCTCATGCCATTTCCACGCCCAATTGGTATTACTCTCTCCACAGGCGTATCTTACCGTCTTTCTTCTGGGAAATCAAACTACTACCCCACTGCCAGAATATCTGCAAGGACGGCGCTGGCCGTGACCACAGGCCCGGCCCCAGGTCCCTGAATCACCAGTGGGCGAGGCGTGTAGCGCTCGGTCTCGAAGAGGATCAGGTTGTCCGGCCCGCGAAGTTGCCCCAGGGGGCTCTCGCGGGGCACTTCGGCCAGGCCCACCTCCAGCCGTTCGGCAGTTACCGTGGCGACGTAGCGCAGCGTGTGGCCCCGTGCCTCGGCCTGCTGGAAGCGGCGAGCGATTTTCTCGTCCAGGGCGGTGAGCGCGTCGAGCACGGCCTCCACGTCGGCCTCCGGCGGGGTTGGGGGCACGAGGGACTCCACCTGCACCTCGTCCAGCGTCCGCTCGTGGCCCATCGTGCGGGCCAGGATGAGGGCCTTGCGGGCCACGTCCATGCCGTTCAAGTCGTCGCGGGGGTCGGGCTCGGTGTAGCCCAGGTCGCGAGCCTGGCGCACGGCTGCCGCGAAGGGTGTGCCCCGCTCCACTTCGCTCATGATGAAGCCGAGCGTGCCGCTCAGGGCGCCCCGCACGGCTTGCACCGCATCTCCCGTGTCGAGCAGCAGGTGCAGGGTGCGAATCACGGGCAGGCCGGCTCCGACCGTGGCCTCGTAGCCCAGTGGGCCGGCTGTCAGGCGCCGGAAGGTTTCCACGTCGGCCGTCAGCGGTTTTTTGTTCGCCAGCACGATGGCGTAGCCCAACTCCTGGGCACGCCAGAACGCCGGCGTGACGACTTCGGCCTCGGCGGCTGTGACGTCCACCACGACGGTGTCGGGTCGGCCAGCCACGTCCACGATGGCCGCCAGGTCGTCCTGGAAGTATCCTTGGGGGTGCTCGGCCAGCCGGCGCCCCTCCTGCTTCAGCCGGCAGAGCTCGCGCAGCAGCGGCTCGTCTAGGGGGAGATCGCCGGGATCGGCCACAACGGCGCCGTCGCGGTCCACCAGGGCCACGTATTCCAGCGTCAGGCCCCGGCGGGCCTGCTGGCCCCGCGTGGCCAGCACCATCTCGACGAGAGCGCGTCCCACCGAGCCAAGGCCAAACTGGATCAGCGAAACAGTGCGCATCGGTTCCTACTCCCGTTGTTCCTGGGGTCGGCGGCCCAACTCGAAGGCCGCGTGGATGGCTCGCACAGCTTCGTGGGCGTCCTGCTCGGCCACCACCAGCGAGAGGTTGTACTCCGAGCCGCCCTGCGCAATGCTCAGCACGTTAATGCGCCGCTCGCCCAGAGCCCCGAAGAGGCGCGCCGCCACGCCGGGCGTGTGGCGCATACCAGCCCCCACGGCAGCGATGATGACCACGTCCTTCTCAGCCCAAATGCGGTCAATGTGCTGCTGAGCCAGCTCCCGCTCGAAAGTCTGCTCCAGCGCGCGCACCACGCGGTCTCCGGCCGCTTCCTCGACCAGGAAGCAGATGGATTGCTCGGACGAGCTTTGGGAGATCATCAGCACGCTCACGCCCTCGCGGGCCACCGTCTCGAAGACGCGGGCGGCCACGCCGGGCACGCCCAACATGCCTCGCCCTTCCACTGTGACCAGTGCCACCCGCGGAATCATGGTGACGGCCTTCACCGTGTGGTCCTCCACGACCGGCTCCTCCACGATGAGCGTGCCGGGGGCGTCGGGGTTGAAGGTGTTCACGATGCGCAGCGGAATGCCCTTCATCACGGCCGGCTGGACCGTTTTAGGGTGCAGCACGCGGGCGCCGAAGTAGGCCATCTCGGCGGCCTCGGTGTAGCTGATGCGCGGCAGTGTGCGCGCGTCGGGCACAATGCGCGGGTCGGCCGTGAGCACGCCGTCCACGTCCGTCCAAATCCACACCTCGTCGGCGTCGAGGGCGTAGCCCAGGATGGCCGCCGTGTAGTCGGAGCCGCCGCGCCCCAGCGTGGTGACGTATCCTTCAGGCGTGGCGCCCAGGAAGCCGGTTACCACCGGCAGGATGCGCTTCCGGAGCAGTGGCACGATCTTCTCCTGCACCCGTCGGGTGGTGACGTCCAGCAGCGGGTTGGCTGCTCCGAAAGTGTCGTCCGTGATGACCACCTCGTCGGCCATGACAGCCGCACTGGACACGCCGTCCGCTCGCAGCACGGCCGCCACCATGTGGGCGCTGAAGCGCTCACCCAGCGAGGAGATGAGGTCCATCGCCCGGGGCGTCACCTCGCCGAGCACGGCGATGGCCGCGCACAGGTTGGAGAAGCTCTCCAGTTCCTGGGCAATGAAGTCGAGCACAGGTTGCCCGTCAGCGCCCAGCAGCTCGCGAATGGCGCTCACGTGGCGCTCCCAGATGGCCTCGCGCAGCCGCGTCGGCGCCTGGGCGTCGCCTTGGGCGGCGGAGGTGGCCGCCTGGATCAACTGGTCGGTCACGCCGCGCATGGCGCTGACGACGCCAACCACCTCGTGGCCCTCCTGGTGCCAGCGCTTGAGAATGGAGGCCGTCCGCCGGATGGCTTCCGGCGAGCCCACCGACGTGCCGCCAAACTTCATCACGTAGCGTTGAGCTGACATTGGTCTCTCCCTCCTACAGCCCGAGCAAGGATTCCACGGCTTCCACCTCGGGCGGTGCTTTCTGCAACCAGCCGCCGAACTGGACGGCCGTGTCAGGGTCTTTGAGGCCGTGGCCAGTCAGCACACACACGATTCGCTCCGAGCCGCTGAGCCAGCCGTGTTCCAGGGCCTTGCGCAGGCCAGCCAGGCTGGCCGCGCTGGCCAACTCACAGAAGAGGCCCTCGTGGGTGGCCAGCAGGCGGTACGCTTCCACGATTTCCTCGTCGGTGACGGCTTCGATGCGTCCGTCGCTCTCGTCCCGTGCGCGAACAGCCCGCTGCCAGCTTGCCGGGTTGCCAATGCGGATGGCCGTGGCCACCGTCTGCGGGTTGGGGACGGGTTTCCCCAGGACGATGGGCGCGGCCCCGGCCGCTTGAAAGCCGAAGAGGCGCGGCAGACGACGGGCCCGCCCAGCCCGGTGGTAGCGCTTGAACCCTTCCCAGTAGGCCGTGATGTTTCCGGCGTTGCCCACTGGCAGGCAGAGCACGTCGGGCGCGTCTCCCAAAGCGTCCACGATTTCGTAGGCGGCGGTGGCCTGGCCCTCGATGCGGTGGGGGTTGATGGAGTTGACCAGGGCGATGGGGTGACGCTCCGTCAGCGTGCGCACGATGCAGAGGGCGTCGTCGAAGGAGCCCTCGACGGCCACGATGCGGGCCCCGTGAACCAGGGCTTGGGCCAGTTTGCCCGTGGCAATTTTGCCGGCCGGCACCACCACGATGGCTTCCAGGCCCGCTCGGGCCGCGTAGGCAGCCGCGGCCGCGCTGGTGTTCCCCGTGCTGGCACAGATGACGGCCCGGCGGCCCGCTTCGATCGCTTTGGCCACGGCCACCACCATGCCCCGATCCTTGAAGGAGCCGGTGGGGTTGGCGCCCTCGTACTTGAAGTACAGCTCCCGCACGCCCAACAGTTCGGCCAGACGCCGGGAGCGAACCAACGGTGTGTCGCCCTCGTTGAGCGTCAGGGGCGGTGTCCGCTCGGTGACCGGCAAAAACTCGCGATATTTGGCGATGACTCCGGGTCTCATGTGCTGATGTTTCTCCGTGTTTTCGGCGTCTTTGGACGTTCCCGTCACAGCAAAGTCAAGCCAAACAAAAAGCCTTCACGCCCACGAGGTGAAGGCTTCGCTGCCTTTCCGCTCCACAACGCCAAGGGGCGACACACCCTCAAGTGCGCCGCACGCTCTCACCCGCCTCCCTACAACTCTCCCATCAACACCCGCGCGTGGAATTCGCCTTCGCTTAGCTGACCACTCTCCACCAGGAGCACGCGCAGGGCGTGCAGCCGCTTGCGCGCCGGGTGGTCGAAAATCACCACGCCCAGCGTTTCCACCAGGGCGCGGAACCTCATGCTCACCGTGCTGGCGCTCACACCGTATCGGCGCCCCACGTGGGCCTGGTGCGTCGTTCCCTTGAAGGTCAGCCGGCGGACCAAGTAGTCCAACCCGGCAGCCCATCCCTCGGCGGCCTGGAGGGGTGAAAGTGACTTGCCGGTGAGCAAGATGAAATCCCCCCACAACTGCCCGGCACGCTCCACTTCAGCGGCACCAAATCCTTGGCTGACAAGCCCCTCGGCCGCGAGCTGGGCCACGTGCCACCACGGGTGGGTGGTGGGAAGCTCGATTCCCAACTCGAGCCGCAATTGGCGCCAGTCCAGCGGCCGGCCCAACTCCTGCTCGATGATTTCGTCGAAGCGGCTCTCGACTTCGTTCAGAAAGCGCAGGCGCTGGAAGTGTTGGCCTTCCAGTGCTTCGGTGGGCAGCCCCCACTTCACCAGCCAAGCGCGCAGCCGGTCAAGCTCACCGCACGGTTTCATGGCGTGCTCCTTTCTGGCGTTGTGTGGTTCTCCCCCCTCCAACCGTGCGGCGGCCACCACGTCTACAGGAACCAGTTTAACCAAAGTGCCGTTGTGAGCAAACTGACCACTGTTGTGACAAAGACGCTCAAAGCGACGAAGGGCGCGTTGGCCTCGAACTCGGTGGCCAAGATGGTGGTTACCACGGCGGTGGGCATGGCGCTCTGCACAGTGACCACGTTGCGGGTCAGCAAGCTCAAGCCCAAGACGGTGCCAAGACCGAAGGCCACCAGCGGCGCCACCAGCAAACGAAGGCCCAGCACAGCGCCCAGTGCCCGCGTGTGCGTCAGGCGGATGCCATCCTGGAAGGTGTTCACCAGTTGAATGCCCAGAACGGTCAACATGACCGGAATGGCTGCCTGGCCCAGCAGGTGCACCATTTTGGCAATGGGCTCCGGCGGCGTGCGCCCCAGGAGCGTCAAGCCCAACCCCAGGAAGGCCGCGTAGGTAATGGGCACGCTGAAGACGCGCCGCAGGGCCACGGCAGAGCCAGCCCGGCCGCTGGCGGCCAAGTAAATCCCCAGGCTCGAAGTAATCAGCGCGCTGACGGTGAAATAGACCGTAGCGCGGGCCAGTCCCTCCTCGCCGAAGGCAAAGAGGGAGACCGGCAACCCATAGTTCCCCGCGTTCATGAGCAGGACAGCGATCAGGAAAGCGCTGCGCGTCGGACCGTCCAGGTTGAGCCCACGGGCCAGCAACACGCCAGCACCCCACAGGACAAGGGTGGTAACGATCAACACCACGGCAATCTGGCCGAACTCCCGACCCGTGAGGCGGGAGCGCACCAGCGCGTCGAACACCAGCGCCGGGCTAAACAGGTAGAAGGAAGCGCGGGAAACGGTGCGCACGTCCAGCCGCAGCCGGGGTTGGGCCACGGCGGCCACGCCTGCTACGAGGAAGACCGGTAACACCACGTTGAGCAGGATGGTCATCGTTGTCGCCTGGCGTTAAGATTCTTCCCGGTCTTCCTCGTAAGCGTCGCCATAGGCGTCACCGTATCCCTCTTCCCACTCTTCGTCCTCTTCGTCTTCCTCCTCGCTCTCCGGCGGCTGGATGATGGAGAAGTCTTCCAGTTCTTCCGGGAACAGGAGGGCCTCGCCTTCGTCCTCCACCACAACGCCGATGTCGCTCATGTCAAAGGAAAGGTCGGCGAAGGAAGTGGGGTCGAAAATGCTAGCGTTGACCTTCAACATGGCCAGCGCTTCCCAGGCTGCTTCGGCCACGTTGGCGTCGGCGTGGTCAAGGAGCGCTTCCAGGGCGCGACGAGCTTTGGTCCCGCCAATTTCGCCCAAAGCCCAAATGGCCACGTCCCGCACTTCTGGGTCCGGGTCGGCCAGCAGGGCAATGAGCCGGTCCACCGCGCGTCGGTCGCCCAGCTCACCGGCCGCGCGGGCGGCCTCGTAGCGCATTTCAGGGTCGTCGCTTTCCAACTCTTGCTCCACGATTTCACACCAGCAGGGATCGGCGCTGCGCCCCATGGCGAAGACAGCGCTCACGCGCATCTTGCGGTTTGGGTCCCGGTAGGCACGCGCAATTATGCCGCGCACGCGCTCGTCGCTGCTGAAGGCCACCGACTCGACAGCCCGGCGGCGCAGTTCCGTGCTGAGGGAGCCGTCGGAGATGACGCTCATGAGCGCCTCCACGATGGTGCGCTGGCGCTCCTCGCTCAGATGACCCAGTTCACCTGCCAGCACGAAGCGCCCCAGGGCCGCCGCCGCCCGGGCCCGCACCTGCTCGCTGGGGTCGGTGCGGAGCAGGTGCAGCAAAGGTCGGATGAGGGTGACGCTCTCACTCTCCCACAGGCCGTCAATGGCCGCGGCGCGCACGTCGGCGTCCTCGTCGAAGAGGGCTTGGCGGAAGGCAGCCGTGAAGTCGGCATACACGTCGTCCTCGGCCAATTCCACCATCATGCGGATGGCCCGGCGGCGCTTGGTTACATTTACCTGAGACCACACAGCCGCGAAACGCTCGGCCTCTTCCGGCGTCATGTCGGAGAGGTGATAGAGTTCGGCCAGGGACACGGTTTCGTCCGACGACAACAAGTGTTCCAGCACACTTTCAAAATCCCGAATCATGGACAACCAGCCTCCTCCGCTCAGCAGGATTGCTGAAACGGTGTTTTTCGCTACCATGTATTTGCCGAGCATATTATACCACCGGAACACGCCCATTTCCAAAGTTTGCCAACCGGGGTGCGTTCCAATACGTCGGGCGGAAAAGGGAAGCCGGTTGAAGCTCTTGGGACGCGGGGGGAGTTATGCCGAAGCCAATCGAGGTGCCGCCGGAGTGGAGCGAACAGTTACCCACTCACCCCCCGAAGGGCATCGTCATGCTGGTGGGAGCGCCGGACAGCGGGAAGACCACCCTGGCGCGCTACCTGTGGGAGCGATATGCCCCCCACGTCGCGTCAGCGGCCTGGCTGGACGCCGACATTGGTCAGAGCACCCTCGGCCCGCCCACCACGATGACCGTTGTGGTGGCCGACACGCAGCGTCACCCCGCCTTTCCCCCGCAAGGCGCGCGCCGGCGGTACTTCGTGGGGAACACCTCGCCCCGGGGACACATGTTGCCCGTCATCGTCGGCGTGGCGCGGCTGGCCCGCTTCGCCCTCAGCCGCCGGCCTCACTTCGTGCTGGTGGACACCACTGGGCTTGTAGCGCCTGAGCGGGGTGGAGTCGCCCTCAAGCACGCCAAAATTGAGTTGCTGCTGCCGCGTTGGGTGCTGGCCTTACAGCGCGAGGAGGAACTGGAGCCCATTTTGAGGCCGTGGGAGTCCCACCCGGCCATCCGCCTGGTGCGCCTGCCCGTGTCCGGCGCCGTTGTGCCCAAGACGCCCGAATACCGCCGACAGCACCGCGTGCGCCAATTTCGCCGTTACTTCGCCCACGCCGACCACCTCGCGCTCTCGCTGGACGGCCTGGGCATCTTCGGCAGCGGGCCCTTGACGCCGGGACGGCTGGTGGGCCTCCAGGGGCGCGACGGGTTCACCCTGGCCCTCGGCGTGGTGGAGCAGGCTGACCCCGACCAGCAACGCCTCGTGGTGCGCACGCCCTTGCGCCATGCGGAGCGAGTCCACGCCGTCCGGTTGGGCCGGGTTCACCTGACAGCCGCCCTGGAAGAGTGGTTCCCGTCGCGTCGCACTGTCGAGGCCGACCAAGAGCAGGCCGATGATCGAGAAGCAGAGGGCGAGGAGAGACCAGCGGCCGGAACGGAGGATGCTACGGGCGCTGGGTGTGCAGACAGCAAATAGCCACGGCCAGGGCGTCGGCGGCGTCGTCCGGGCGGGGGGGTTCCTCGAGCTTCAGGAGCCAGCGCACCATCTCCTGCATTTGGTGCTTGTCGGCGCCGCCGTAGCCGGTGGTGGCCAGCTTGACCTCCACCGGCGTGAACTCCACCACCGGCAGGCCAGCCTGGGCCGCCGCCAGGAAGACCACCCCTCGCGCGTGGCCCACCGCCAGCGCGCTGGTGACGTTTCGGCGGAAGAAGAGCTTTTCCACGGCCACCACGTCGGGCGCGTGGCGGCGCAGCAGGGCCGTCATTTCGTTGTAGATGGCAAGGAGCCGGTCAGGCAAGGGGACTTTCGCCGACGTGCGGATAACGCCGTATTCGATCAAATGTAATTGGCGGCCATCACCGGCCACCACACCCCAGCCGGTGATGGCGGTGCCGGGGTCCACGCCCAAAACAGTCTTCACGCGGCCAACTGCTCCAGTACGTCGTCGCTGAACTGCACGTTCGTGAAGACGGCCTGCACGTCGTCCAACTCCTCAAGGGCCTCGATGAGCCGGGCCACCGCGAGCTGGGTCTCGCGGTCGAGCTCAATGTAGGTTTTGGGAATCATTTTTAGCTCGGCCGACTCGATGCGCACCTGCTGGGCGTCCAGCGCCTCGCGGACTTTCTGGAGGTCGGCGCGGGCGGTGACGACTTCCAGGTAGTTGTTGTCCTCGTCCACGTCCTCGGCGCCGGCGTCAATGGCCTGAAGCATCAACTCCTCGGCGTCCTGGCCGTTCAGCGGGATGAGGATGAGGCCCTTCTCCTCGAACTGCCAGGCCACGGAGCCGCTTTCGCCCAGGGTGCCGCCGTGCTTGCGCAACGTGGCGCGCACCTCGCCAACGGCCCGGTTGCGGTTGTCGGTGAGGCACTTGATCATCAGGGCGGCGCCGCCGGGGCCGTACCCCTCGTACCAGACTTCTTCCAGCGCTTCGCCCTGAAGCTCGCCAGTGCCCCGTTTAATGGCCCGCTCGATGTTCTCCTTGGGCATGTTGGCCTGTCGGGCCTTCTCCAGGGCCATGCGGAGCATGAAGTTGACGGTGGGGTCACCGCTTCCCCCCAGGCGCGCGGCCGTTTCGATTTCGCGAGCCAGCTTGGTGAAGAGCTTGCCCTTCTTGGCGTCGGCCGCCGCCTTGCGGTGTTTGATGTTTGCCCACTTGGAGTGTCCGGCCATACTTCCCTCTCTCCTCTCCTACACAGGATCAGGACTCCACGATTTCATCCGTTCGTCGAACGTCCAAATGATCACTCGGTCCTGCCCTCTCCCTTGCGTTTTCAAATCGTCTTTCAAACGATGAGCGCTTTCGATGATCAACGCATCTCCTATTCCGATACCTTGCTGGGCCAAGTTAATGAAGTTCTGTTTGACTTGTTTTAATTTTAAGTCGTCCGTATTGAGAGGAAGAAAGCGCCAATGAAACCTCCCTTCGATCGCATCTTCAAGCAACTTGACCAACTTCTCCGCACACTCTCGGCGCCGGCCACCGTCCGGCACATGAGCGATGTGATTTCCCGTTTCGATCGCTGCCGCCAGCGACAGATACACGACCGCATCTTCGTTGATGAAGTGTTTCATTTTGTCACGCACCTGCATTCTTTGCTCATCACTGAAATAGCCAGGAACCTGAAGCCAAACCAGCAAAATAGAGGTATCTAAGATGATATGCTTGCGGCCTCCTTGTCTGTGGTCTCCTCGAACCATTTCTCCAACCACTCCAAAGTACGACGTCGGCGCTCTTCCAGCGGCACTTCTAACTCGCTAACGGCTCTCTCCAAAACGCGCCGGGCCAACAGTCTCCCCAGCGAATCCTGCACCGTCAGCGCCGGATATTCGGGAAGGTCAACAAGGCGCACGAACCGGCTGTCGCCTTCTTCCTTGTGGCGGTAGCAATAGACCACGCCGCTGTAAAGGTCCAGCGGGAAGGCGTCAAGCAGCGCCGGGTTGTGGGTGGTGAGCAGGACGCGCAACGCGCGCTCCTCCACCACACGCCGCACGCGCTCAAGGAGTGCTTCTGCCCGGCTGGGGTGGACACCGTTGTCCACCTCCTCGACGACCACCAGGCTCCCTTCCGGAACCGAGTAGAGGGCCGCTGCCACAGCCAGCACGCGCAACGTTCCGTCCGAAAGGATGGCCGCATCCCACGTTTCTTCGCGGCTGCCGAACCGCTCGGTCACGCGGACCATCACATCATTGCGCTCGGTCTTGATGAAGCCGATGGCAACGATCTCGCCTTCTGGGAGGTAGCGCACGAAGTCGAGCACCTCTTCCTTGTGGCCCTGACGCTCGCACACCTCGTACAGCACGGCCGACAGGTTTTGCCCGCTGGAGTCCAGCACAATCTCCTCCTCGACGGCGGCGTACCCCCGCATGAGCGCTGGGCGTGGTTCGAGGAAGAAAATGCGCCCCAACACGTCCCGCAAGGTGTGGGCGCGCTGGGGAATCAGTTTCTGGGCCTTGGGCGTGGTGAAGCGGGCGGGGGTGTCCAGTTGCGCGAACACCGCCTGACGGTCGTCGGCCAGCAGGCTGGGCTTCGTCCCCCCTCGGGCGAAGTTGTTGTAGCGCACTGTCAACGTGTGAGGCGGGCGAGGAACTTCGGTCCAAAAGGTGGGCACGCTTTCCCCCTCGTGCGCGAGCCGCTCCTCGCCAACGGTGAGTTCTCGCGCCACGGAGACGACCTGTTTCCACTCCATCTGGCCCGCCGAAGTCGTCACCGTCACGCCGAGGGCGAAATTGGTTTCCCCCTTCCTGACGAGTTCATCGCGCTTGCCGCGCAGGAGCCCCTTGCCGTACAGGTCCTTGTAGATGTCGTCGAGATAGCGGCCAGTTGCCAGGGCATTGAGAAAGCGCAGCGCCTCAACGGCGTTGCTCTTGCCGGAAGCGTTCGGGCCGATCAGCACGGTAAACGGCGCCAGGGGCAGGGTGGTCCGGCGGAAACTCTTGAAGTTTTCCAGGTAAACCTCGCTGAGTTGTGGAATTCCGCCGACACTTCTGTCCACGTCGAGAGCCTCGCTTCCACCATTAGCGCGACTTCAGGGCCGCCTGTGCCTCGGCGATGATGTCCTCGGGGTTGGGGCCTTCGCCCTTCTTGAAGGCGCTCTTGGCCTTGGCGAAGGCCTTGTAATCCTCCGGCGCCCACTCCTCCTTGGGCTTCAGCGCCCAAGCGGGGTACTTTTCCAACAACTCCGGCGGAATTTCGCCAGCAGCCGGGGCGCTCGCCGTCGGCTCTTGCGCCGGCGCAGCGGCCAAAAGTTCCGCCTTGGCCTTCTCCAGCGCGGCCTGGGCCTCTTCCCGAATCTGGTTGGGGTCGGGGCCTTCGCCCTTCTTGAAGGCGCTCTTGGCCTTGGCGAAGGCCTTGTAGTCCTCCGGCGCCCACTCCTCCTTGGGCTTCAGCGCCCAGGCGGGATACTGGGACGAAAGGCGCTCGATGAGGGCCTGGAGTTCTTCCTGGGAGAGTTCACGCTTGCGCGCCGGCGCAACGCCTTCTACGCCCTCCACGGCCTCGCCTCGCTGGGCCTTCTCCAGCGCCTCCTGGGCGGCCTTGCGGATTTCCACCACCGGCTTGCCCGTGCCGCGCAGTTCGGCCACCTTGGCTTCAGCGGCCTCGCGAAAGTCGTCGGCCGTCCAGAGCCGGCGGGGCTTGAGCGCCCAGTCGGGGAACTGCGCCCGCAGGGCCATCAAGGCCGCCTTGCGGGGGTCCTGGGTAGCTTGGGCCGCCCCTTGGGCAGCGGCCTTCTGGGTGGCCCCCAACGCTTCTTTCAACTTCGCCTGGGCCTGCTCCCGAACCTGGTTGGGGTCGGGGCCTTCGCCCTTCTTAAAGGCGCTCTTGGCCTTGGCGAAGGCCTTGTAGTCCTCCGGCGCCCACTCCTCCTTGGGCTTCAGCGCCCAGGCGGGAAATTCCTTCTTGAGTTCGGCCAGCACGCTTTCGGGAATCTCACCGGGCGTGGTTGGGGCCGCCTCGGCGGCCTGGGGTTGCGTGGCCGGGGCCGCCTCGAAGCCAAAGAGGTCCTCCTCGCCCTCTTCCTCGGCTGGGGCCTCAGCGGTGGCCGCCGCGCTCTGGCGCAGGATGCGCCCGGCCTCCTCCAGTTCCTTGGGGTCGGGGCCTTCGCCCCGCTTGAAAGCCATCTTCGCCTTGGCACGGGCCTTGAAGTCCTCCGGCGTCCACTCCTCCTTGGGCTTCAGGGCCCAAGCGGGCAAGTCCTCGGCCGTGACAGGGCGGCCGCCCACCGTGGCCTGCTGCGGTCCACCGGCGCCTGCTCGGCGGCGCCTGCGCCGCTTCTTGGGCGCCAACACACGCTCGATCCAGCCGGGGTTCACGTCCATGTAGTCGTGCACGTCGAGCACCCCCGGCACCTGAAGGGCAATGCGCTTGATCTCCTCGCGGGCGCTCTCGCAGGGCACAGGCCCCCGGAGCATCACGTGACCTTTGATGGCGCGAATCTGCACCGGCAAGGGGGCCAACCACCCCCCGTCAGCCTCCTCCAGGGCTTCGGCCACCGCGATTTCCAAGGCCGAGTCGGAAATGAGTTCGTTTTCGACGTGCTGCACGCCGGCCACGCGGCTGGCCAACTCTTCGGCCGCGAACTTCATGTTTTCCGTGCGCACATAGCCGCGCAGAACGACGGAGCCGTTGCGCACGTCCACGTGAATAGCCGTTTCGCCCGTGCGAATGGGATCGTACTGAAGGAGTACCCGTTCGACGCTTTGGCGGATCGCATCCGCGTTGGTCATTTCCCAGCCTCCTCGCTTTCGTGAACGTTGTACAAAGAGCCCTTTGGTGTTGAGTCTACCCACACTTTGATATTGTCACGAAGAGGGTGTAGGGTTGCCCCCGTCAAACCACCCATCAAGGAATCTAACAGGAGGCAACCCGTTATGAGTATCGCACAGAACCCCAAAAGACGCAAGCGCAAAGTCGGCAAAGCCCAAACGTACAACCACCACGGCGAGGGTGGCCCAGGCCGCCGAAGCCACCATCCGGCGCTGTGGCCGGCCCAAGGAGGCGGTAAGCGACAACGGCCGCGAATTTGTCTCGGTGTGGGAAGAGAACTTGATCACTTGGGGGAGTCCTTTTGCGACCCGCTCATAGCGATCACACCTTTCACGGCGCACAGGTCCACCGCTCTGGCTAGTTGATCTATGCCCCGGCCGAACACAAGCTGCGGTGGACCTTGGAAGAGCGGGACGAAGGTCTGCCCAACCAGGTGGGCAAACCCACCCGGCGGCCTATTTCATTCCCTTTCTCCCCATACAGCCAGACGTTCTTCCAAGACCCGTACCAGACTTTCGGCCAGTTCCAACATCTCCCGGGCATCACGCTCGGTGATCTCCGTGTGGTACTCGTAACGGGCTCGATTGCGCAGGCGCAACCCCCGATTCAGCCGCCTTCCCATCTCGCGAGGAAGTTCCCCACTCAACACGTAAAGACGGGAGAAGCGCTGAACGATGTGACCGTGTCGCTTGGGGATCGGTTCTCCCTTCAGCCGGAGAAGCCCCTTGACGCAGAGTTCAGCCGCGTTGTAGGCCCCATCTACCAGAAGCCGATAGTGGCCCAGGGGCAGATTGTCCCGACTCTGCTCCAGGTACTCGGTCGCCAGAGCCAGGAAGTTGGCCGCTTCGCCCTGCCGCCAGGATTCCTCGTCCATTCGGTAGACCTCCTGCCCATCGCGAAGCACGTTCTGAAAGAAGTAGGGGGGATACCGTTCACGGAATTCGTCCACACAGCCGACAACCGGCTCTACCACTTCATCGAAACGCAGGGCGGTTTCCAGAGCCAGGGCGTCACAAACTTCGCCAACCCGCTCGGGGGATTCCAGGGCAACGATGTAGAGGTCTATGTCGCTGTCAGCGACATCCTCTCCGTGAGCGGAGCTGCCGAAGAGGGTGATCTGGGCCACTTGCCTCCCCACCGGGCTCTGAAGCAGCCGTCGGATGAAGAACTGCCGGGCCTCCTCTCGCCGATCGGTCATCGGATGGTCTCTCTCAACCGGGTCACTCAGAAGGCGTGATACACCTGCCTCATTTTCCATTATACACGGCAAGTTTGAACCGGCAAAGTCTTGGGGCTGCCCGGTTGTTTCCCCGGCGGAGCGAGGATCCGCCGAGATCGAGCCCGGGGAATCGGTCAGGCGGGCTCTCCGACCGTGCGGTAGAGGGCCTGGATTTCCCCTGGGATTATAACACGGAGAGTTGAGCTTGTCGAACCGTAGGTTGGAGTTAGTTGCGTGGTGTGGTATAATTCAAGAACGGTTCGCCTTTGCGAACAAAGTGCCGCATGTTTTGAAAAACTGCCGCCAGGAACGCTCAACGGAGGCGCTATGTTAAAGAAGTTGATTCAGAAGATTACGGGTGATCCAAACGAGCGCGAACTGAAACGATTGCAGCCCATCGTGGACCGCATCAACGCGCTGGAACCTGAAATCAGCAAGCTCACCGACGAGGAGTTGCGCCGCAAGACAGACGAGTTCAAGGCTCGCCTCCAGCAGGGGGAAACGCTGGACGACATTCTGCCGGAAGCATACGCCGTGGTGCGGGAAGCCTCGCGCCGCACCATTGGGCTGCGCCACTATGACGTGCAGCTCATTGGCGGCATTGTGCTCCACGAGGGCAAGATCGCCGAGATGAAGACCGGCGAGGGCAAGACGCTGGTGGCCACGTTGCCCCTCTACCTCAACGCGCTTCTGGGACGGGGCGCTCACCTGGTGACCCCCAACGATTACCTGGCCAAGTACGGCGTCCAGTGGATGGGGCCGATTTACCACTTCCTGGGCCTCAAGGTAGCCGTCATTCAGAGCCAGACGGAGGACGGCACATATCAGCCGGCCTTCATCTACGATCCCGAGTACATCAGCGACGACGACCGCTACATGTACCTGCGCCCCATTCCCCGCCGCGAGGCTTACCTGGCTGACATTACCTATGGCACGAACAACGAGTTCGGTTTCGATTACCTGCGCGACAACATGGTGCGCCGCAAGGAAGACCGGGTACAGCGGGAACTCTATTACGCCATCGTGGACGAGATTGACAACATTCTCATTGACGAGGCCCGCACGCCCCTCATCATCTCCGGCCCGGCCGAGGAACCCAGCGACCTCTACGTGCGCATGGCTCAAATCGTGCGCAACTTCCGCGGCATTGACCAGCGGCAGTACGAGGAACTGCTCGAACAGGCCAAGCTGGGAGACGAGGAAGCGGCCCGTGAGTTGCAGAAATACGACTACGTGGTGGACGAAAAGGCCAACATCGCGGCTATTCTGGAACCTGGCATTGCCAAGGCCGAGCGTGCCCTGGGGGTGGACAACCTCTACTCCGAGGAGAACTTCGAGCTAACCCACTACCTGGACAACGCCATTCGGGCCAAGGCCCTTTACCACCGCGACCGGGACTACATCGTCACTGAGGACGGTCAGGTCATCATTGTGGACGAGTTCACCGGTCGCCTGATGTACGGGCGCCGCTTCTCCGAGGGGCTCCACCAGGCCATCGAAGCCAAAGAGGGAGTGCCCATCCAGCGGGAGAACCTCACGCTGGCCACCATTACCTATCAGAACTTCTTCCGCATGTACGAGAAGCTGGCCGGCATGACGGGCACGGCCTACACCGAGGCCGAGGAGTTCCAGAAGATTTACGGCCTGGACGTGGTGGTCATCCCCACCCACCGGCCCGTCATCCGCGTGGACTACCCCGACGTGGTGTACAAGACCGAAGACGCCAAGTTCAACGCCGTGGTGCGCGAGATCGTGCAGATGCACGTGCGCGGCCGGCCCGTGCTGGTGGGCACGGCCTCCATCGAGCGCTCCGAGCGCTTGAGCCGCCGGCTCTCGGCGTCCGAATTGCAGCGCCTGGCCCTGCGCGACCTGCAAAAATTTGCGGAGGAGGCCGACGGAAGTGACGACAGGACACCGCGCAAGCCGTCTCGCAAGGCGCTCTTCTACCCCGAGACGCTCAAGCAGTTGGCCGAGCTGTGGGAGATTGAGGAAGAGCACATCGGCAAGCTGGCGGAGGTGCTGAAGCAGGGCGTGCCCCACGAGGTGCTCAACGCCAAGCACCACGAGCGCGAGGCCGAGATCATCGCCCAGGCCGGCCGCCCGTACGCCGTCACCATCGCCACCAACATGGCCGGCCGTGGTGTGGACATCCTGCTGGGCGGCAACCCCGAAGGGCTGGCCCGCCGCGAGTTGCGCAAGAAGTACGGCGACTTGACCCAGGTGCCCAAGGAGGAGTTCGAGGCCGAGATTGAGCGCCAAAAGGCGCGCGTGGAACGGGATCGCGAACTGGTCATCAAGCTCGGCGGACTTCACGTCATCGGCACGGAGCGGCACGAGGCCCGGCGCATTGACAACCAGCTTCGTGGTCGCGCTGGCCGCCAGGGTGACCCCGGTTCCAGCCGCTTCTACGTCAGCCTGGAAGACGAGGTCATCCGTAACTTCGGCGGCCAGAACCTGCGCAACCTCATGGACCGCTTCGGCTTCGACGAGGACATCCCCCTGGAGCACGGCATGGTCTCCAAGGCCATCGAAAACGCACAGGTCAAAGTGGAAGGGTTCAACTTCGACCTGCGCAAGCGCGTGCTCGAGTTCGACGACGTGGTCAACAAGCAGCGGGAGGTCATTTACGAACAGCGGGCTACTGTGCTGGAGACCGAGAACCTGCGTCCCGAAATCGAGCGCATGTTCCAGGAGCACCTGCACGATCTGGTGACCACGTACTTGGAGCCGGCCGACTACGAACAGGAGCCCGACCCCCACGGTCTCTACCAGGCGGTGCGCACCATCATGCCCCTTCCGCCGGAAGTCAACGCCACCCGCTGGGCCAACATGGCGCCCCAGGAGGTGGAAGAGGAGCTGTGGCATATCTTCCAGCGCCTGTACGACGAGCGAGAACAGGCATTTGGCCCTGAAGTGATGCGAGAAGTGGAGCGCCAGCTCATCCTCGACGTGGTGGACCGCCTGTGGGTCCACCACCTGACAGCCCTCGACGCCCTGCGGACGGGCATTGGGCTGCGGGCCTTCGGCCAGCAGGACCCGCTGGTGGCCTTCAAGCGCGAAGCGTTTGACATGTTCCAGCAACTAGTCGCGCAAATTGAGAGTCAGGTTGTCCACATGCTCTTCCGCGTGCAACCGGTTCTGGTGGACCAGGCTGCCCGGCAGCGCGAGATGCGCGTTCGCCACGGGGGTGACGGCGCCGGCAGCGCCAGGGAAGAGAAGCGCCGCAAGAAGAAAAAGAAGCGCAAGAAGAAGAAGGCCAAGGTAGCGGCCAGGTAGCCGGAGAGGGTGGGCAGGGGGGCCACATGTCCATTTCCGTGCCCGAAGGGGTGACGAACCTGGCACAATTGGACATTCTGCGTGCGCTATTTGAGGGTCCTCGGACGTTTATTTCTGTAAAGGCCTTAGCAGCCTGGATTGGCCGAGACCCGGAAGTGATTCTGGAGGACGTGCAGGCCCTCGTTGCCCACGGGCTGGTTGAGCGGCATGAACAAGACGGTCACGTTGTCTACACGCTGCCTGCTGACCTGGAACAACGCCGACGGGTGGAGGATTTTTTGCTGGCATGTCGGGATGAGGACGGGTGTTTGTCGGTAGTGGCCCAGTTAATCCGAAGCCACCAGGAGCGCGGACAACCTCGATGAACGAGCAAACGGCCCCTTCTGTGCCTGAGGAAACCGTTCCCTTTCAGCAATGGCCGAAGGTGGAGTTGCACCGCCACTTGGAAGGGAGTGTTCGCTTTGAGACGGCCTGGCAGTGGGCCCGGAAGAATCCCGCGTTGGCCCACCTGGAACAGGAGAAGTTGCGCCGCCTGATCGAGTTCGACGGCGTGCGGGACTTCGCTCACTTCCTGGGCCGGTTTCGCGTCCTTCGCCAGTTGTACACCGCTCCTGACGCCGTCCGACAGGTAGCCCGAGAGGCAGTCGAAGACGCCGCGCTCGAAAACATCCGCTATCTGGAACTGCGCTTCAGCCCAGACCACTTCGCCAGCCACGCCGGGTTCGACATGGAGGACGTGGCCTCTTGGATTTTGGAAGCCGCTCGCGCGGCGGCTCATGATCACGGGGTTGAAGTGCGCTTTCTGCTCACCATCGCCCGCAATTACGACTTTCAGACGGCCAGCCGGATTCTCTCCATCGCCCTTCGGTTCCGCGATTTGGGCATTGTCGGCCTCGACCTGGCGGGCAACGAACTCATGTACCCTGCCGAGCCCTTTGTTGAGCTTTTCGTGCGGGCGCGCGAAGAAGGGTTGGGCATCACAGTCCACGCTGGTGAAGCTGGCACGGCTGCTCACGTGTGGGAAGCCATTGACCGGCTGGGCGCTCACCGCATCGGGCACGGCATTCGCAGCGCCGACGACCCCAAATTGTTGGAGGAGCTGCGCCGTCGCAACATTAGCCTGGAAGTGTGTTTGACGAGCAACGTGCAAACGGGCGTGGTGCCCTCCCTGGCCGAGCACCCGCTCCCGCGCCTCTTGGAAGCTCGGGTGCCTGTGGTGTTGTGCAGCGATGACCCCCGCGTGAGCCGCATTACCCTCACTGATGAGTGGTACAACGCTTTGCAGTTGGGCCTCTCCGTCGAAGCGCTAACCCACCTGACGATGCAAGCTGTGGAGCACACCTTTCTTCCAGCGGACGAGAAGCGTGGGCTCCGCCAGCGATTGGCCGCTGAGATTGCCTCACTCATTCCCGGACGCCCCTCCTGACGCCGTTGTCCCCTGCAATTCAAACCATCCCAGCGTCCAGAGCGTTTCCAAAAAGGCTGTCACCCCTCCCTGAACGGCAGCCTGAATGAACCAGATCAACAGGCCAAAAAGAAGTCCGCCGACGATCAGCAGCGCCGGTGGCAACTCCATCAACGCGCCACCAATCAGGCCGATCAACACGGGGAAGAACAGCGCGATGAAGAGGGCACTCAGCAAGAACTGAACGAGAAACTGCACGCCTACGTGAATCACCCAGAGGATAACACTCTCCTGCCAGTGAGCCCGGAACGTCCGCCAGGCGAAGCCGAGGCCGTCGAGCAGTCCTTGCCCACCGATTACGACAAACCGCGCCGTCCACTGGACGAGGATGGTAGCCAGTCCGCCCACTAACATGCCCAAGCCCAAAAAGACGAACAGGGCGCCAATGAAGAAGAGAAAAAAGAGCACCCCAGGGAACGTTCTTCCCTCTTCCAAAGCAGCGATTCCGCCGAAGAGGCCGACCACAAGAAGCACCCCCAACACAATCATGAGCATGAAAAGGGGGGTGAAGAGGATGATGTCAGCCAGCAGGAGGCGCAGGGCGTCGGCGGAGAGGCCGCGTCTCAGGGCTTCGCCCAAGCGCACGGGTTCCTCCCAGTGCGCACGAGCAGTGCCGTCAACCAGCCCGACGCGGCTCACATACTGCACAGTCAGTCCAACCAGCACCAAAATGATGGCCAGGCACACGAAGACAAGCACAACCCCCAATTCCAGGGTCTCAAAGGCCGAAGAGAGGCCGGGTACAGCTTGCACTACTCGCGGGCCCGAATCGCTCAACGAAGAAAAGGTGTTGGCGCCAGCACCGAAGAGCGCCATGATGAAACCCAGCGCCCACAGTGTGGGATGGGTACGTATCAGGCGGTATGATCGGGAGAGCAAACGGGTGTAGTTCACGGTCTGCTCCTGAGGACATAGTTTGAACCTTGGACGGAAAGAGCAAGCGAGGAATTTAGCCTCGTGATAAGGAACTTCCCTGACGGCGGTCGTCTGCTGTTTGCGTGTACAAGTTCACCGGAAGGCAAAATCGAAAAGGAGGCGGGGACCGGTGGGCGGTGCGTCCAGGCGGACGGTCAGGCGGTCTCCCGCCAAGTCTGCACGCGCGACGTGTGCGGGCCTACTGGCTGACACGCCGCACTTGTTGAGCACGAGGCCCCTTTTCGGCCTGGACAAGGATGAACTCTACGACCTCACCCTCCTGGAGCGTACGGTATCCTTCCATGATGATGTCGGTGTGGTGTACAAAGACGTCAGCCCCTTCCTCCGGCTGGATGAAGCCGTAGCCCTTCGCGTTGTTGAACCACTTTACAACGCCGCGTTTTACTTCAGCCATGCTGCTTTTCCCCTCCGTCACTCAAAAAGGGACGACAACAACGCGACAATCCGACCGTGGGCATGCTTCGCTCAAAACGGCTCAAGCGGAAACACACCCATACCCCTCAGAAGCGCCAAAACAAGGGGCAAACTCGGCCCTCTTCCCAACAATGACAAAATCTGCTTCCACAAAACGGCACCGCCCACGACCCGTTTGGGGAGCGACTATGTCATGCTGGGGGAGGACTCGTTCGCTAGCATTCTATCAACTTCGAGAAGTTTCGTCAAGCCCTGTTACCAGGAATTGGCAGGGCTTTTCGTTTATCCAACAACTTCAGAGGAAAGCGAGGCCACGGTCAGGGCGATTGGCCCATAGCACGCCGGCTGTCGGGAATGGGGCAAGAGCCGAGTTCGTGCAGGATGAGGAGCAGAAGAAGGTGCGACGCACTTTTGGAAGTGCGTCGCACCTTAACGCCTCCTTCTGAATTCCAGCACGGTGCCTCGGCAC
>WFWG01000174.1 GCA_015491235.1 Ardenticatenaceae bacterium | reverse complement strand
GGTGAATACATGGCACTTGTAGACCCAATTGGTATTACTAGAGTCCAGGGGAGGCCAGGGCTTCGGCCAGGGAGTCGCCCCGTCGGACGGTGTAGGCGGGCACGCCCGCAGAAGCCAGTTGGGCCACGAGTTCGCCGTTGTCGGGATACTGAGCGTCGAACGAGGAGGGGTCAACCGTCACGGCCACCGTGCGCACCCCCCGCTGCCGGAGGAAGTGCAGGGCGTCCACCCAGAAGGTGTAGGGGGAGGCGGTCACCACCAGGAGCGTGGTGCCCCGATTGAAGAACATGTCCTCGAGTGTGAGCACCTGGTCGAGGGAGAACCGCCCCTCGGCGGAGAGCACGGCCAGGTGTTCGAGCACCTTCGTCAGTTGCCGGTAGCCCCGGTCGGGGTAGAGGATTACCCGCTCGCTGCCGTGGGCGATCAATCCCACCGCCCGGTCGCGACTCAGGAAGTGTTGCGCCAGGGAGGCGGCGATAGTGATCACGTACTCCTCCGTGCTGGGCGGGACGGGTTCGCGCTTTCTGTCCAGCCAGAGGACAACGGGAAGCGTCTGTTCCCACTCCTCGTAGTCAGGAGCGTAGACCCGGGTGTCGTAGTGGAGATCAGGGATGACCCAGATGTGAGCCGTGGGGTCCTCCTCGAATTCCTTGACAATCAGCCGGCCGGTGCGGGCCACGCTGGGCCAGTGGATGCGGTTGAAGCTGTCGCCCGGCTGGTACTCCCGCACGCCGGCCACGTTGGGCGTCACGTGGTGGGTGCGCCGGCGCAGCGCTTCTCCCCCCACGAGCTGGCCAATGGGCGGGGCAAAGGAGGGAATGGAGAACGTAGCCGGATAGACCAGCAAATCCGATGTCTGGGGCAAGTCGCGCGAGAAGCGGAAGAGCCCAAAGGGATCGCCCCCTGTAATGCGCATGGGCCCTAACCGAAAGCGTCCCCGCTTGTGGCAGTAGGTCTTGACAGACCACCCCCTGGCGCGGCGGGGAGGCAATGAACTGATGACCCGGCTGGCGCGGTGGCCCGGCAACTCGGAGAAATCGCGCACCTCCAGCCAGAGCTTGGGCAGCCAGCCCGTGTTGCGGACGATGAAGCGCTCCTCGGCCAGCCGGCCCACCTGCGTGCGCCGGGCGTCGGTGATGCGGCGAATGGTCACCCAGCGCACACTCGTCCAGGCCCACAGGAAGGAGAGAATCAACGTTCCGCCCAGCAGGTAGACCAGATTGAAGAGCAACCGCCTTCCAGTCTGCAAGGCAGCCACGGAGAGCACGACCAGCAGGACAAACAGCACCAGGCTTCGGCGCATTCCTTCGCCTCCCCGTCAGCGCTGCACGAGCGTGCGGGCGGCTCCGCCTGGCACGGGCACTTGGGCCAGCACTTCGTCCAGCACGGTGTGAGGGTCAACGTTCTTCATGCGGGCCGCTGGGCTGATGATGAGGCGGTGGGCCAGCGTGGCGTGGGCCAGGGCCTTCACGTCGTCGGGGATCACGAAGTCGCGCCCCTCCATAGCCGCGCGGGCCTGGGCCGTGTGGTAGAGGGCCAGCGAACCGCGCGGGCTGGCGCCCAGGTAGACGTTGGGGTGCTCCCGCGTGGTGTTCACCAGGGCGACAATGTACTCCTTGACCAGGTCGTCCACTTCTACTTCGCGGACAAGGCGCTGAGCCTCGATGAGTTCCTCGGCCGTGGCGACCTGTTCCAGTTCCTCGATGGGGTGATGGCGCTGCTGGGAGGTCAACATCTGAAGCTCCTTCTCCCGGGAGGGGTAGCCGAGGTGCAGCCGGACCAGGAAGCGGTCGAGTTGCGCTTCTGGCAATGGAAAGGTGCCCTCGTATTCAATGGGGTTCTGGGTGGCAATGACCAGGAAGGGGCGCGGCAGGGAGTAGGTGACGCCGTCCACGGTGATCTGGCGCTCCTCCATGGCCTCCAACAGGGCTGATTGGGTCTTGGGCGTGGCCCGGTTGATCTCGTCCGTGAGCACGATTTGGGCCATGATGGGGCCGGGCCGGAATTCGAACTCCAGCGTCTTCTGGTTGAAGACGGAGACGCCCGTCACGTCCGTGGGCAGGAGGTCCGGCGTGAACTGAATGCGCTTGAATGAACACCCCAGGCTACGGGCCAGCGCCTTGGCCAGCATGGTCTTGCCCACGCCGGGCACATCTTCGATGAGGATGTGCCCCTCGCACAGCAGGGCGATAACGGCCAACTCGACCTCGCGGCGCTTGCCGTAGATGACCCGCTCCACATTGTTGATGATCCGTTCGGCCAGTGACTGAACTTTGTGCATAATTCGTGCCCCCTCGAGAGGTTTTGGTACACCCTCAAAAGTATAGCCAGTCTGGCGTCTTCGTCACAATTGGGCGGGTTCCGCGATTGGGACCACGCCTTTTCCCGCGCCGCTCCCGTCACCTCACGAGCGCCACGCGCTGGCGGGTCAGCCGGCGGGCTTCTGCGCGGGCCGCGCGGTAGCCGGGCAGCGGAAAGCGGTTGTGGAGAACGCCCAAACGGGCTCCCCACCAGGTGGGCCGACGAATGAGCCACTCCACCACGGGGGCAACCGGCGTCATGCGCACGGCCCGGCGGAGTTCGGCCAGGCCACGGTTGTCCCAGCCGCCCAGCAGGGCGTGCCAGAAACAGTAGTAGGGCAGCGCGGGCACAGTGGCGACGAAAAAGAGCAAGAGGCTGCTGGCCAGGTTTGGGCGCCAGAGAGCCGTTCCCAGCACCCGCAGGGTGGCATACGTTATCCCACCGGCTAGCAGCGGCGCGCCGACGGTTTGCCACCACCCCAACCGGGGCCGCAGAATCAGGCGGGCGTTCACCAGCCACGCCACGAGGTCCTTCAGGGGCAGCGCCACCAGGTAGGCCACGATGACGCCCCAAAGTTGGAGGGGGCCGATGAGCAGGGCCAGCAGGCCAATGCGCACAGCTTGCTCGAAGAAGAGCATGGCGGCCACCAGCCACGGCTTGCCGGCCCCCTGCTGCACGCTGTCGGAGAACCAGGAGGGAAACTGGAAGATGCCCCACACCAACAAGATGCCCACAATCTGGGCTGCGCGCACCCACTCTTCCCCCAACGACCCCAGGATGAAGCGATCCGCCACGGCCAGCAGACTCCCGGCGATGAAGCCGGAAAACCACCCGCCGTACTTGAACCCCTGGGCCAGGTAGTAGGCCGAGAGCGCCCGGTATCCGTGGCTGTAGGCTTCGCTGAGGGCTGGCATCACTCCCTGGTAGAGGGCTGCCACCGCGCTGAAGGCGACCAGCAGCCCGAAGGCGATGTTGAGGTTGCCCTGAATTTCCGTGTAATTGAGCAGGCCCCGCTCCATGAGGAACACCTGCGCGCTCCAGCCCAGTGCCCCCATCACGCCGCCCAGGGTAATCATGGCGCCAAAGGAGAGCGCCTTGCGCACGGTCTCCCCAGTGAAGTGGGCCAGGAAGATCACCCGCCAGGCGTATCCCAGCCGGCGGTAGAGCCAGAACCCCACGGCAAAGATGCTCAACTCCGTGAAGTAGAGGCCCAGTCCCAGGCCCACGGCCCCGCTCAAGCGGCCGAAGACGGGGTGGTCGTCAAGCGCCGCCCGCACGGCCAGCACCACTCCACTCTGCACGGCGATGAGGGCCAGCCCCACGCTGCCCGGGCCGGTTCCCCCCGGCGCCGGCTGGGCCAGGATGTTGATGACCTGGTCGTAGTCCAGGCGCTGAAGCGCCCGAAAGAGGTACTGGAAGACGCGCAGGAAGCCGGGAAATTGGATGAGCGCGTGGAGCGCAATGTAGTAGGCCAGAAAGGCGTAGCGCGTGTGGGGAACCACGAAGGCCGCCAGCAACACCACAATGCCCAACTGGACTGTGCCGGTGATGGCCTGCCACCAGACGAAAAGCTGGGCAAACTTGATGCCCTCGGCGGGGTCGTCCACGCGGTACTCGCTCAAGTATTTGACCAGTGCCACGCTGGTGCCCATGTCGAAGAGGATCCAGAAGGTGTTGAAGAAGTTGAAGACCAGTCCCCAGGCCCCCAACACCTGAGCCGAGGGCACCAGGTAGCGGGGCACGATCACCGTCTGATAGACCATGAAAGGGATGAAGAGGAAGAGGCCCATTGCCAGCAACACCAAAAAGCCGGCCAGCGGGCGGTGAAAGCCCACGTCCTCCCAGCCGGTGGCGGCCTCACGAACCTGGTAGCGGTCGGGATCGGCCACCAGCCCCTCCAGGTGTTCGGGGTGGCGGAGGCTGTACCGCCGCACGGCGAGAAAGAGCGCCGCCGTGGTGCCCACCATGAGGGCCAGGATGAGCACAATGCTTCGCTGCTCGCGCTCGTGGGGCACTGGCGAGAGGGGCCAATCGGCGAAGGGGAGTGGGGTGGCCCCGGCAGCTTCGGTCACTAAGGCGTAGAGCAAGTAGTCGTAGTAGGGCCACTCCACCAGGGCGGCGTTCACGTCGGGTGCCTGCCAGGGGCTAAACCAGAAGACGCGGGGCCTGTCACTCAGGCGGGCCAGAAGGGGTTCGTCCGAGCGATAGGCTCGCACGAGCACATCCCACGTTTCTCCCACGGGCACAGTGCGCTCGCGCACTTGGGGCGCCGAGCGCCAATTGATCTGGTGTAGGAGAGAGCCCTCGCCGGGAAGGGGCTCGAGGGTGACGGCTTCACGGCGCACGTCCACCTGGAGGCGTGGCACCAAAATCCCCAGGGCGCTGGCCGACGTGTGGGAGCCCGGAACGAACACCAGGCCCAGGTCGTGCTGCCGCACGCGCTGGCTGAGGTCGGGGGAAAGAGGGCGGTCGTGCAGGACGGCCACGTCGGCCAAGGTCGGATCGTCCACCAGTCGCACGCCCGGAGCCAAGGCCAACCGCGCCGCCACGGGGCTGGCTGGCGGTGCTTCTACCCACACGCGCACGGCTTGTCCGGCGCCGTCCGCCAACGCCGGCTGCCACCCGAGCAGCGCGACCACAAGGGCCAGCAGCCAGGTGACGGCCAGCCACGGCCGGTTGCGCTTTTTACGCCCTTCTCCTATCATCTCCAGTGTCTGCTCCGGCTTCCCATGAAGTGAGGAAGAGGGTTGCTGTCACTTTCAACACCAGCCTGGAAGGGACGAGACCGCATGGTGCTCTCAGCGTTTCGTGCTCAACTGGCCGACCTCGAACGGCGACTGGACGACGAGCCACACGCCGTGGGCGTGGAGGCGCTCAAGGTGTTCGAAGACGTGTTGTTCGACCTGGCCCGCGCGCGCGGGTGGCGGGGGCGACGTGGCGGCATCAACGAGTACCTGGACTACTTGGGCAAACGGCGCGTGCTCTCCCCCGAAACCATTGCCCTGGGGCGGCGCTACGCCGACATCCGCAACTGCCTGGCCCACCGCAGCGGCCTGCTCGTCAGCCGCCCGCTGGCCGAGGAGATTCTGGCTTTCGTCCAGGCAATTTGTAAGGCGCAGGGACAAGTGGCCGGGGACGTGATGACACACCAGCTCCACACTGTAACGCCTGAGACTTCGCTCGACCGCGCTCGACACATCATGCTGGCGAACAATATTGGCCATTTGCCTGTCGTTGTCAAAAAGCGGTTTGTGGGCCTGTTGACCCACCGCGACCTGTTGGCCGCGTGGGGAACGCGCAACGCGACCAAAGTAGCCGATGTCATGGCCGCCGACGTGGAAGAGCGAATCAGTTTTGTGGCCGAGGACACGCCTCTCGACGATGTGCTGTCCCTGTTGAGTCGGAGCGTCACTGCGGTTCTGGTTACCCGGCACGGGGACCGGGAGGAGCCACTGCTGGGCATCATCACCGCGTCGGACGTGCTGCCGTTGCTCTAACGACAGAATTTTCAGGAAGCCCTAGCATAGGGTTGGACATGTGTTTCAAGTAGGGTTATAATTGCCGTCGGCGCTCTCGCGCCACTTCTGTTGCCTGCTGGCGGCCGTGTGCCTTTCCGAACCGGCAGACGTGACAGGCGCGACGGCCCTGTCAGCATCGGTAACGCCAGGACGGTAACGTTCGAAAGTGGGGCACAAAGCGTGAGCCTTCCTCAACCCACAACGCGAAGCGGAGCGGTGCACATTTGCGCCAACTGCGGGGCGTGGGTCCGACAAGAGCGGGCCGCTTGCCCCTGGTGCGGGCAAATGTTCGAGCAGGCCGGCAACACGACGGCTGTGCTGGTGGCCCCGCCTGTCAACAAAGAGGACATAAGCACAGCAACTGCTGTTGACCTCTCCACCACCTCTGTGCGCTTCTGGAGGCGCCTCTTTCTCGGTGTGGCCGTTGCGCTGGCACTGCTCTTCGTGATCATGGGCGCCGTAGCGGTGTACCAGGGGTTGAATGACCGGGCGGTCACCACGGCCCGCAAGGCTATTTCCCTCTACGAGCAGGGGCAACGCTACTACGAAGAGGGGCGATACGAACTGGCCGCTGCCTCCTTCCGGGAGGCGTTGCGGTTGGAGCCCCGGTTCGAGGCCGCCCGTCAGGCGTTGGCCATTGCCGAGGCGGCGGCGGCCGGCCAGCCGGCCGAGGCTGTCCCCTCCCTGCCGCCAGTTGCCGACCCGGAGGAAGAGTGGAACGCGGCGGTGGAGGCCTTCAACGCGGGCCGCTTTGCCGAAGCGGCTGACGCGCTGGAGCGCTTGCGGGCAGCACACCCCTCTTTCCGGCCGGCGGAGCTCGACCCGCTGCTCTTCCAAGCTCACGTGCAGGCGGGAGAACTCGCTGAAGCCAACGGCGACTTCGAGGAGGCCGTGCGTCACTTCGACCAGGCCCTTGCCCTCCAGCCGGAAAACGACGAGGTGCTGCAAAAGCGCCGTCTGGCCAGCGCGTACCGTCGAGGGTTGGAGGCCGCTCAAGAGGGGGACTGGATCCTGGCAGCCGAGGCATTTCGCCAGGTCTACCTGATGGACGCTTCGTACCACGACGTGGCCACTCGCTTGGCCGAAGCCCACCAGCGGGCGGGGGACGAGTTCTTCGACCGCCAGATCTGGTGCGACGCAGCCGAGCAGTATCGCGCCGCCGAGGCCGTGCTCTCCGACCAGCGTGTGGCCGAACGCGCGGCCATGGCTGAAGCCCGCTGTGCCCAGCAGCAGGCTGTGCTCTTCTCCCCACCTACCACATCCGAAGGGGAGACGGCACCTCCTGCCGATGAAGCCATCTCCCCAGAAGAACCCGTGGCTGGAGACACGGGCGGGTATGACTTCATCGTGTACGGCGAGATCGAAAGCGTGGTGGACCAGGAGGGGTGCATTGGCCACTACATCCAGGGGCGAATTCTGAACGAGGACGGGGCTCCGTTGCCTGGAATTACCGTCGTGGCGAAGGACGAGTGGGGTAACATGTTCACGGCCACTAGCAAGGAGAATCCGGCTGGTGCCTACGACATCCCCATCAACGCTATTCCGACCACGTACCAAGTTTACATCGTCGGTTCGGCAGGTTTGCCTGCCAGTCCTGTGTTGAGCGTGGAACACGACGAGTCGCTGGCATCTCGCGGGGCTGCGTGTCACCTCATCAACTGGCAACGCACTCACGAGTAGGAATCGCAGCCCCACTCCTCACTGGGGCAGAACTTTATGAGTACTCTGGGCGGCGTAAGCCAGGAATCCGAAACCGAGGGCACTGCCGCTCTTCGACAATTTCTCGCCCACCTTCCCTTTGCCGCTGCTCAGACGGACGAGAAGGGGCTTGTCCTGTTCGCCAATGAGGCCCTGGTGGCCTTGCTGCGCCATACGACACCGGAAGCCGTGTGTGGTGCTTGGTTGGAATCCTTTGTCGTCGCCCCTGATGCGGTTCGAGAAGTGCTGAGCCGCCTGCCGGCAGAAGGCGCTGTGAAAGGTGTGGAGATGGCGCTGCGCACGCGCACGGGTGAGCCGGTAGATGTGGAAGCTGTGGCTGTCCTTCACCCGGAAGGGTGGGTGGACTGGCTTTTTATCCCACCGCAGGATGAAAGCCGCATTCGTCGCAACGTGGTTCGTTCCATCGTGCACCAGCTCACTCAACCGCTGACCATCGTACTGGGGTACAGCAACCTGCTTGCTCAGCAGCTCCCCTCCGAGACGACACATGGCTCCTTGGCCGCAAAGATCGAAGAAAACGCCCGCAAAATGGCCGACTTCGTCCAAGCACTGCGTCAGTCCGTTGCCGACCAAAAGGACGAGAAGTAAGCCGACGGCGGAGTAGAAGCCGCCAACAGCATCAGACCTGACCGATTGTGTCGAGCCGGTCAGGTCTGATTTTGCCTTCAGGGGAACGGTATGCCGCTGATGGTGCGCCGTCTCTCAGGATGTGCTTTGAGCTTGCGCCCGTGCGCGGTTGAAGAGCGCCATCAGGCGTGCCTTGCGGCGGGCCGCGCTGTTCTTGTGAATGACGCCCTTGCTGGCAGCCTTGTCAATGGCCTTGTACGCCCGCCGGATCATCTCCTCGGCCGTTTCCCAGTCGCCGGCCTCGATGGCCTGGCGGGCTCTCTTGATAAACGAGCGCATTTGGCCTTTGTACCAGCGGTTCCGCAGACGACGCTTTTCGTTTTGGCGCAAGCGCTTTTTCGCCGATGCTGTGTTGGGCACGTGAACTCCCTCCTCTTTTCGGGTTCTCCTTCTGCAGCCGAACGTTTCGACAATGGCCCTTTCGGGCGCGAGTTGATTCAACCTCCAGGAAGGGAAATAATACAACAAAGCGGCCATTTTGTCCAACTGGAACTTTGATGTTTGCGAACCGCCTGTTGTTCATCTTGGCGCGAATAGTGCTCGGCCACGCAGATTTACACAAAAATCTGC
>WFWG01000173.1 GCA_015491235.1 Ardenticatenaceae bacterium | reverse complement strand
TACTACAAGCTGGAGGTGAGAAACATGAAACGTGTTGCCCTGTTCGCCATAACGATCGCGACCTTCCTCACGCTTCTCCCCCTCTCCCCTCCCCTGACAGCAACCCCTTCCGCCCCTTACAAAGGTATCTGGATTTCAGCCGACGAGCTCGCCTGTTTGCCCACCTGGGGCAAGGCTTGGGACCAGTTGAAGGAAGTGGCCGACGAACCGGCTGGTACGCCAGATCTGAGCGACCAGGACGAGGACACGGACATCCGCGTGCTGGCGAAGGCGTTGGTCTACGCCAGAACCGGTCAGGTTCGCTACCGCAACGACGTTTTGGAGGCGCTGCACGTGATCACATACAAAAACACGGAAAACGGCGGGCGGACGCTGGCCCTCGGCCGCAACCTGGTCGGATACGTGATCGCCGCCGACCTCATCAACCTCCCAGCCACGGACCCGGATCTCGACAAAGACTTTCGGGCCAAGCTGCGCGAACTCTTAACAAAGACACTCGATGGCGACACGCTTCAGTCCACCCACGAGGAGCGCGCCAACAATTGGGGCACCAACGCGGGGGCATCCCGAGCAGCCGTGGCGGTTTACTTGGGCGACCAGGCAGAACTGGAGCGCACGGCCAAAATCTTCAAGGGATGGGTGGGCGACCGGAAGACCTACGCCGGGTTCCGGTACGGCGACGACCTCTCGTGGCAGGCCGATCCCGATAATCCTGTTCCCGTGAACCCCAAAGGGGCCATGAAAGAGGGACATTCCATTGACGGCGCCTTGCCGGAAGAAATGCGGCGGGGCGGGCCCTTCCAGTGGCCGCCCAAGGAGACGAACTACCCCTGGGGCGGGTTGCAGGGCTCGTTCGTCCAAGCCCTGATTCTGGCTCGCGCTGGCTACCCGGACGTGTGGGAGTGGGAGGACCAGGCGCTGTTGCGCGCTGTCCAATTTTTGTATACCATTGACTGGCCGGCCGAGGGCGACGACGAGTGGCTCGTCTGGCTGGTCAACGCCGTCTATGGAACGCGTTTTCCGGCCGAGTTGCCTGCCAGGCCGGGCAAGAACATGGGGTGGACCGATTGGACGCACTCGGGTGAGTGCTACTCTTCCTTTTTCACCGTCTACCTGCCAGTGGTGTCCGACCGTTGAAGACCGGAGGTGACCAATGTCAGCCCGTGAGGAAATCCTGGCGCGGCTGCGAGCCCGCCGCCGCGCCGCTGCTCCCGTTCCAGCCTGGCAGTCCCGCCGTCACTTTGAAGACCTGGTGGACCGCTTCGCCGAAGCGCTTACCGCGGCTGGCGGGGAGGTGTGGCGCGTGGAACACCTGGACGAAGCCCTCGAGTGGTTGCACGCCCTACTGGTGGAGCTGGGAGCCAAGCGCATCGTCGTCAACAACGAGCCTCCCTTCGACCACTTGAACCTGCCGGAGCGGTGGCCTGACTTCGAGTGGTTCGTCGTGGGGCAAACGCCAGGAGACCTGCGAGCCTTCTGCGCCACCGCCGACGTGGGGCTCAGCGGGGCGCTGGCTGCGCTGGCGGAGACAGGCACCGTGGTGGTGGCGAGCGGGCCCGGCCGCAGCCGGTTGGCTACGCTCCTGCCGCCGGTTCACGTGGCCTTTGTGGCTTCCACCCAACTCACCACCGACATCTTCACCTGGGTGAAAAAGCGCCCAGAGCCGTTGCCGGCCAACCTGGTCTTCATTAGCGGTCCCAGCAAGACGGCCGACATCGAACAGACCTTGGCGGTCGGCGTACACGGCCCTGGCCGCTTCGTCTGCGCCGTCTACCCGCCCGTCTCTTCTGCGCAGTGAGGCGCGTCCGGCAATTCCACGGCTTCCAGCAACCGGCACGCCTCCCACTGCAACATACCCCCTCGCAAGATGGAGACGCGCGGGAACCCCTGCTGTCTCAAGTGGTAAGCTGCTCGCATACTGCGGCGCCCGCTGCGGCACACCAGCACGATGTCGCGGTCACGGGGAAGCGAGGCGCCGTTGCGAAGCAACTCCGGCAGTGGCAAGAGAATCGCCCCTGGAATGTGGCCGCGCTCATATTCGCGGGGCTCGCGCACGTCCACCACGAGAGGAGCCACAGAACGCTTCAGGGCTTGCCAAAGGGTCAGGGGCTCGACTTCCGGGATAGGTTCAGAAGGGGGCAACTCGGGTTCCACTTGGAGGGCGTAGTCGGGTTTGGGGAGGTTCTGACACTCGCGGAACACGCGCACCGGACACTCGTAAATGCAAACCGCCGGGTCCAGAACATGGTAGAACATGTGCTCGATGGCTCCGCGCTCGTGCAGTACGTGGTCGTGGCCCAGCAAGTCGAGAAAGCCGGTGGACTGCATGACCTCCAGCACAGGCCGTCGCACGTGAGCCAGATATACGTCCCCTCCCCGCTGGCGCAACTGTCGCACCAGGGACTCCATCATGTGAATGCCGGTAAAATCGCATACGTTTACGCTGTGCAGGCGCAAGAGCAAAAAGCGCTGCGTGGGGTGCTGGTCCAGGTGGGAGAGAATGGCCCGCTCGATGTGAGCTGTGGCGCCGAAGTAGAGATCGCCGTGGATGTCCAGAATGCCCATCTGCGGACATTGGGGCTTGTTGGGGTTCTCCGCCAGCCAGCGGAACGATTCGTCGGGCACAACGGCATGAACCACCGGCGCACTGGTCTTCAGGATGTAGACGGCGAAAGAAAGCAAAATTCCCACGAGAATGGCAAACTCCATCCGCAGGAAGAGGGTGCCCAGCAGCGT
>WFWG01000172.1 GCA_015491235.1 Ardenticatenaceae bacterium | reverse complement strand
CTCTAAGACGTATTCCAGGTTGCGGGCCGTGCACTCGAAAAGGTGTGTTTGAGGGGCATACTGGGCTTTGTACTCGGCGAAGACCTCGGGGAAATCGTCCGGCAGAGCCAGCTTGCGCTCCTTTTTCGTGTAGCGAGGGTTGTCGTACCGAATGTAGACTGTTGGCTCGCTGGAGCGGCTCAAATCAATGTGTTCCAGCCGAATGTTCATGCACTCACCCTTTTTGATGCCCGTCTTTAGCAGGAGGGTGAAAAGGAGGTAGGGGCGTGCGTCGGGGTGGTCGGGGTCGAAGCGGCGCGCGCGCGCGGCGGCCAAGATGCGCTTGATTTCGTCCTCGAAAAGGATTTCAGGCAGCGGTGTAGGGGCGGGCTGAAGGATGAGGGGAGCGGCAGGGTTGGCCGGGATGAGTTCTACGTCTTCATGAAGCCAGCGGAAGAAAGACTTTAACGTTGTGATTCGCCGGCGGTACGACTTGGGCGAACAGGAGACGCCTCGCCCCTCCCGCAGGTAGGTGAGGAAGTCGTGTAAGTCTTTAGTGCGAATGTGGTCTACCGGGGTAGTGGGCCCCAAGAAGCGCATGAGCAAGCGCAGATCGCTGAGGAAGGCTTTAACGGTGTGCTGGCTGAACTGACGGCGCACCAGGTGATCGCGGAAGGCGCCCACAGCGCTGGCCAGGGAAGCACCGGGGCGTAGGGCCGGCGGGTGGGCAACGGGAGGACCACTCTCGCCCCACTGACCTTCGGGGGAAAAGAGGGGGAGTTGTTCGGGCTTTTGAGGGCGTGGTTTGGATGGCTTACTTTTCTTTCGTGTAGCCATTCGGTTTATCTCTTCCCTTCACCATGCTGCTGTTTTCCTTTCCTGGAAGGGAGTATAGGCCACTTCGTTAGAGCGTCAAGATTCACAATGTTTGCCTGAACTTCCTTCTCTCCTTAGCTTGCCAGAAATAGACCCAAAAGCTATACTTCTCCCAAAACTGAAACCGAGGCATAACAGATGGCACCCGTTTTTCCCTTTACGGCAATTGTTGGTCAGGAGCGCATGAAGCGCGCTCTCATCCTCAATGCCATCAACACTCGCATCGGCGGTGTGCTTATCCGTGGGGAGCGCGGGACGGCCAAGAGCACGGCTGTGCGAGCGCTGGCCGCGTTGCTCCCAGAAATTGATGTGGTGGCCGATTGTCCGTTCAGTTGTGATCCCCATGACCCTGTGACGCTCTGTGACTTCTGCCGACAACGGGTGGAGCGTGGGGAAACGTTGCCAGTAGTGCGGCGGCGTATTCGGGTGGTGGACTTGCCCGTGAGCGCAACGGAGGACCGGGTAGTAGGCACGCTGGACATCGAGCAGGCCATCAAGAAGGGGGAGAAGCGCTTCGAGCCAGGAGTTTTGGCAGCCGCCAACCGCGGTCTCCTCTACGTGGATGAGGTCAACCTGTTGGACGACCATGTGGTGGACTTGCTGCTGGATTCGGCCGCTATGGGCGTCAACGTGGTGGAACGCGAGGGTATTTCCTTCAGCCACCCAGCCCAGTTCATTCTGGTTGGCACCATGAACCCCGAAGAGGGGGAACTACGTCCTCAGCTTTTGGACCGCTTTGGCCTTTGTGTCGAAATTCAGGGCATTGCCGACCCCGAGCAGCGCATGTTGATCTTGGAACGGCGCATTCACTTCGAACAGGATCCGGTGGCCTTCTACGAAAAGTGGCAACCCGCCGAGGAAGCGCTTTCCCGTCGCATTGCCGAAGCGCGAAGCCGCCTGCCGGACGTGCGCTACACGCCAGACCACCTGTATGCTATTGCCCAGTTGACCTCTGAGTTGGGTGTGGACGGACACCGCGCCGACATCACGATCCTGAAGGCAGCGCTTGCAAATGCGGCCTTCGAGGGGCGCACGTTAATCACCGAGGTGGACATTCTCACGGCGGCCGAGCTGGCACTGCCCCACCGCCTCAAGCGGCGTCCCTTGCAGGACACCCGCCAGGAACTCGAAGCGCTGCACCAGCGCCTTGAGGAAGCTCGTCAGGAGCTCGAACGCCAGTGGTCCCAAAAGGGAGATGGAACTGGCGCGGAGACGGAAGAGGCAAAAAAAAACGACAATGATCGGCCCTCTGAGGGCGAAGGGGAGGAAACCGAAATAGTCGGAGAGGAGGAAGCGCCCGAAGCAGGAAAGCCTGACCGCCCACGCCCCCAGATGGTTCCAGACCAGAGCAGCCCCGACGCCAGAGATGGACAGACGCGCCCGGTCGTGGTGGGGGACCCCGTTCGTCCTCCCCGCTTTTCGACGCCACTCGACCGGCTGACCCGGCGTCGAAGCGGTCGCCGCAGTCTGTCGCGCACCAACCGCAAACGTGGGCGGTACGTGAGAGCAAGGCCCGCCACTGACCGACTGGAGGACATTGCCTTCGACGCCACGTTGCGCCAGGCAGCTCCTTACCAGATTTACCGCCGTGGGGACGGAGATGGGCTTGCGATCCACATTCGCCGCGAAGAGGTGCAGCGCAAGGTGCGCGTGCGGCGCACGTCTAACTTGGTGCTTTTTGTGGTGGACGCCTCGTGGAGCATGGCGGCCAGCGAGCGCATGGAGGCCACGAAGGGGGCCATTTTGGGGCTACTGATGGACGCCTACCAGAAGCGCGATCATGTGGGCCTGGTCATTTTCCAGAAGGATCGCGCTCGCGTTATGCTTCAGCCCACCAACAGCGTTGAATTGGCGCGCAAGGCCCTGGAGGAAATTCCCGTGGGCGGAAAGACCCCCTTGTCCAGCGGCCTTTACACGGCGCTAGAGGTAGTGGAGCGGGAGTGCCGCCGAAACCCCGAAGTGGTGCCCCTGGTCGTGCTGCTGACCGACGGGGCAGGAAACGTTTCGATGGGAAACATGCCCCCTCAGCAGGAGGCTCTTCACATTGCAGCTACGTTTCGCGAGCGAAAGATTTGCTCAGTGGTCATCAACACGGAGCACGAGGCCTTCGACCGGGGGTTGGCCCGTGAGCTGGCGGAGGCAATGGGGGCAGAGTGCCTCACGCTGCGGGAGTTTTCAGCGGGCGAGCTCACGAATCTGGTGCGAGAGTACGTGGAGTGGTAGCCCTAAATAAGGTGCGACGCACTTGCCCAAGTGCGTCGCACCTTATGTTACGCTTACGCCCGAATCTCCTGCCGTTGGAAGAGCACGTACCCCAGCGCGAAGAGCAAAATAGTGGCCGCAATGAGGCCCGTCAACTGCGGCCAGATGAGCAGCAGACTCTGCCGCAGGGGCAACGGAGTCCCCAAAATCGCGCCGTGAAGCTGAACCGGCAACACGAACCCCAGTGCCCGCACCGTCGGTCGCAGGAGCGCCAGGGTAGCTTCGCTGTAAAGCGTATTGGGGGAAAGGCGCAGCAGGAAGAGTTCAAGCTGAACCTGCGCCAACTCCTCCTCGGGAAAGCCGAACCGCACTGGCCGCAAGATAGGAGCCAGCACGCCCGCAATGATGCTCCAGAAGACGGTGAAGAAGAGCCACACCGCTATGGACGCCAGGGCCGCCGTGGCTGGCGAGCGGAACACGATGGAGAAGACCATCGCCACGGCCAGCCAAATGCCGCCGTAGAAAACCGTGGTCAACAGGAAGAACAAGCTCCGGGCCACTTCCTCTCCGTTGGGGGGCAAACCGAGCTGAATGATCCCCAACCCCATCGTCAGCAGCCAAATCGCCGTCAGGACAAGCGCCAGGGTAAACAGGCCAGCCAAGAACTTGCCGAACAGCAGCGCGTCCCGGTAGATTGGCTGGGCCAAGATGCGCGACATCGTGCGGCGGTTGAACTCCCCGTTCACCGCGTCGAACCCCAGGGCAATGGCAATGAGGGGCACGAGAAAGGCCAGGAACCCAACAAAGGCGGGCAACGGCTCACGCGCCGTGGTAAACAGCTTCAGGAAAATGAAGGGATCCTGCCCAATAGTGGTGCGAATTTGTTGTGCGGCGGCGTAAATCGTCCCCAAGGCCGTCAACAGAATGAGAACTTCCAGAATGTGCATGCGAGCGCTCGTCAGGTGGTCGGCCATTTCCTTGGCTACCACAGCCCACAAGCCGGTCCACGGCGACCCCTCGCGCACGCGCTCCTGACCAGCTACTTGCGCCTCTTCCTGTGTGTGCTCAAGCGGCAACGCCATGCTCCACCTCCTGGAAGTAGCGCGTGTAAATCTCGTCCAAGCTAGGTTCCTCCACGTTGAGGGAGTAGAGGCGACCACCAGCTTCTACCACAGCGCGAGCCACCTCAGGGCGCAGGTCGTGGGTCGTCTCCACCTCATACTCGTTGGCACGCACCCGCTTCACGTTCAGGACGCCCTTCACATCCCGGAGAGCTCGCTCAATGCGATCGTCCTCGCTCCTGGCCTGAACGCGAATTCGATATCCGCCGCCAAGCACCTTCCGGGCCAACTGGGGCACTGTCCCTTCCAGCACCATTTTGCCCTTGTGAAACAGCCCCACGCGATCACACACCGCCTGCACCTGGTGGAGCAGGTGGGAAGCGAGCAAGATGGAAATCTCGCGAGCCTTCAGGTCCCGAACAATTCCCAGGAACTCGTGGGCTGCCTCCGGGTCGAGGCCCTGGGTGGGCTCGTCCATAATGATGAGGCGAGGCCGCTTGATGAGGACTTCCGCCAGGCCCAGGCGCTGGCGCATACCACGGGAGAAGGTCCCTACGCGGCGATCTGCCACGTCGGCCAACCCCATCTGCGCCAGCGCCTCGTCAATGCGGCGGTAAGCCTCCTCGCGCGGAAGCCCGTTTAGCTTGGCGATGTAGATCAGGTTCTCGCGAGCGGTCATGTCGTCGTAGAAGCCCACTTGATCAGGAAGGTAACCCACGCGGGCCTTTACGCTCAGCGGGCGCCGCGCCGGGTCGAGCCCCAAAACGCGCACGTAGCCGGATGTGGGCTCGGTCAACCCCAGCAACATAAGAATGGTCGTCGTCTTGCCCGACCCGTTCGGGCCGAGCATACCGAATACCTCGCCCTCTCGGACCTTCAAGTTCAGCTTGTCAACGGCTACAACCGGACCGTAGTGCTTGGTCAACTTCTTGGTCTCGACAACGAGCGCGCTCATAGCCCCCTCCTCCCGGCCTAGCGGCGGCCAAAGCGCATCACCGCCAAGCCCACTACGGCCACGGCCACGGCGATAAGGGCAATGCCCACCAGCCCCCACATGGTCGAGGTCAGCACAGTAACGCGCACATCAACCGACTCGGACGAACCGCCCTCCGGCCGCGCCCGGACCGTCAACATGTAGTCACCGGCAATGGCCTTTTGCGCTGGCCGAATCTTGACCGTCACCTCCTGTTGCTGACCGGCCGGCAGCTCTGGAATCCTGGGCGGGTCGAATTCCACCGACCAGCCGGAGGGCTGAGAGGCGCTCAACTCCACGCCCAACGCCGGGGCCGTCCCGTTGTTCTGCACGAGCACCTTGAAGGGGGTCTCCTGTCCGGCGTAGGCGTTCGTGGACAGGCGTCCGTCCGCCGTGGTAATCCGCAAGTCCGGCTGCCCCGTAATCTCGGCCGCCAGCTGGATGGCGGCCTCCACGTCGCCTCCCACGGCTCGCACCGTGATCTCATAGGTTCCGGCCTCAACGTCGGGGAAGGGGCGCACTTCAATGGTAATGGACTTGGACTGATTGGCCTCAACAGGAAGACTGGTGATCTCCTTGCCAACGGACTTAAAGGTAACCAGGAACCCCTCCGGCGCTTCCGCAATCAGGTTCACGGTAAGGTCTTCATCACCTTCATTGCGCAAGGTGGCGGAATAGCGGAATGTCGCCGTGGGCGTGCCACGCAGCGTTGGCAGGTCCACGTCAAAGCTGAGCGAGGAGGGCGTCTTATCCTGAACGACAACTTCCAGCGGGAGCGTGGCGCGCAGCCCGCCGGAGGTCGTCGCCACTACTGTCAGGTTGTAGGTGCCCGGCTGGGCGTTCTCCGGCTGCTCAACGCGCAGGGTCACCGAAGGGCTCGAACCATCCGGCTTGACATAAACAGCCTTGACGATTCGTCCACCACCGCGGAACACAGCCGACCATCCTTCAGGCACATCTTCCACTTCCAGGCGCACAATCTGAGGCGCATCAGCGGTCAACTCGAAATCCAGATCAAAATTCACCTGCTCACCAATCTCGACGACCTGCGAGGGATACCGTGTGGTCACAACGAGCGAAGGAGTAGCCGCAACGGCCACTTCGCGCCCCCCCTCCTGGGCGAGAGCAGGGGCGCCCAACGCGCCCAACACAAGTCCCAGCACAACAATGACTCCCAACAGACGCACGAGTCGTCGCATGGTGCCTCCTCCTTAACTTGGTTTTCGGAGCATCAGGCGTTGGCGTCTAACAGGCAAAGAGCACCCGAGGTACTCGAGTGCTCACTTTTGTCCTCTCAAGGTCACCGCAAACCGGGTATTCCACAGGCGCGCTCTACCAGCTTCGGGAATTATAGTGATGTCCCTGCCTCAGGCAAATGATGACGGAGAGCTTCTCGACTCGTGCGTCTGTCCACAAGCTCCAACGAGTTGCCCCGAATCAATTCCACTACCCCTTGACCGACCCCGCCAGAATACCGCGCACGAAGTAGCGCTGGAGCGAGAAGAAGACCACCAGCGGCAAAGCCATGGAAACGAAGGCCGCCGCTGTAAGAAGGTTCCAATTCTGTCCCAAGGAGTTCACCAGGCTCGTCAGCCGCAGCGTCAGGGGAGCCACGCGCTCAGTCCCGCCCAGGTAAATCAGGGCCACGAGCAGGTCGTTCCACACCCACAGAAACTGGAAGATGGCCAGCGAAGCCAAAGCGGGCACGGAAAGGGGCAACGCCAAGCGCGTGAAGGCCGTGAACCACGAGGCTCCGTCCAGGAACGCTGACTCGAAGAGTTCACGGGGCAGGGCACCGAAGAAGTTTCGCAGCAGGTAGACGGCAAAGGGCAGGCCGTATCCCGTGTGCGCCAGCCAGATGCCCAGGAACGTGCCGGAAAGCCCCAACTGGTTGTAGAGCCGCAGGACGGGAATTAAGGTCATTTGCAAGGGGACGACCAGCAAGCCGACCACAATGGCAAAGAGGGTCTGACGGCCCGGAAATTCCATCCAGGCGAAGGCGTAGGCCGCCAGGGCCGCAATTCCAATGGGGATGATTGTAGACGGGATGGAGATGATCAGGCTGTTGAGAAAGGCGCGCCCCATGCCCTGTGCCGTGAGCACGACGATGTAATTTTCCAGCGTGTACTGAGTAAAGTTGAAAGGATGGGCCAAAACGGTCCACCAGCCGGACGAAAGTACCGCATCGCGCGGCCGCAGTGAGCTAATGAACAGCCCCACAGTGGGCGTAATCCAGATAAGGGCAATAGTGACAACAGCCACGTGCAGCGGAAGCCGTCCCACAAGCCGCACCAACGACCGCACTCTCACCTCCAACGCTGTGGGCTTCCGTGCCGGGCGCACCACACCAGTTGACTCGCTCATCGAATCGCCTCCTGCTCCTGAAAGCGGCGGATGTTGACCAGCATCACGGGAACGATGGCCAGCAAGAGGATGACGGCAATGGCACTGGCCCGACCAAAGTGGCGAAACTGAAACATCTCCTTGTACATGCGGTTGGCCAGCACCTCGGTGCCGAACTCGCCGAAGGTCATCACGTAGACGATGTCGAACACCTTGAGCACGTTGATGATCATCGTCGTGGTGACCACCGCCAGCGTGGGCTTCATCAGCGGGACAGTAATGCGCCAGAAGATCTGCCACTCGTTGGCGCCGTCCACCCGGGCGGCCTCGATGATGTCGCGGGGGATGCTTTTGTACGCCGCCGAAAGAATGACCATACAGAACCCGGTCCAGATCCACACACCAGCGACGATCAAGGCGAAGTTGTTCACCGAACGATTTACCAGCCAGCCAACAGGATCGCGTCCGAACACGCCCACCAGAATGGCGTTCAACAGGCCAATTTGGGGGGCATCCGGGGGACGAAAGGCATACATGAAACGCCAGATGACGCCTGCCCCCACAAACGAGATCGCCATCGGCAGAAAAATCACCGACTTGGCCACCGACTCATACCGAACGCGATCCAACATAACGGCGAGGACTAAGCCCAAGGAGACGGTTAGCGTGGTAAAAACAACCAACCACAAGAGGTTGTTGCGAAAGGCAATGCGCATGGCTTTGGACGTAAACAGCCACACGTAGTTCGCCAAGCCCACGAAGTTCTCGGACCGTTTGTCGAAGAAGCTCAAATAGAAGGTATTCACCGTGGGGTAGACGAGATAGACCAGCAAGATGAGAAGCGTTGGCGAAATGTAAAGCCAGGGAGTTACACCACCGCGCCGCATGGCGTCGCTCCTTTTCGATCGTGCGACCCGGCCGGCGCTGGAACCGGATCGGCGCCGGCCGGGTCGCCCTTTAGCCCTCAGGTTACTTGTAGGCTTCAGCAGCCGCCGCCTCGATCTCCTCCAGCACAGCGTCAAGGTCAGCGCCGCCCACGTAGTCGAGCACGCCGCGCCAGAAGGCCCCAGCGCCCACAGCGGCCGGCATCAGGTCGGAGCCGTCAAAGCGGGCCACCTCAGCTTCCACGATGGCTTGGGCCATCTTGCGGGTGAGATCGTCGGGGTACACGTCCAGCGAAACGTCCTTGTTGGCCGAAATGAAGCCACCAGCCGCGGCCCAAATCTCCTGTGGCTTGGGCGAAGCCAAGTACTTCACCAATTCCCGGGCCTCCGGCGTGTCGTTGAACATCACGATGACGTCGCCCGCGATAAGGGCCGGCGTCCCGAATTCTTCCTCGATGGGCGGGAAGACGAAGAAGTCGTAATCCTCACCCGGCGTCAACCCTTCGGGGAAGAAACCGGTGATGAAGCTGGCCTGGCGGTGCATGTAGCAGCCCGGCGGGTCGTCGAACATGGGCCGGGGCGAGTCGCCGAAGTTGGTGGAAAGGACGCCGGTCGTGCCGCCCCACACGTATTCCTCGTTGCGGGCAATTTGGCCGAAGAGCTCCCAAGCCCGCTTGACCTTCTCGTCGGTCCAGGGAATTTCGTGGCGCACCCACTGGTCGTAGACCTGCGGCCCAGCCGTGCGGAGCATGATGTCCTCGATCCAGTCTGTGCCCGGCCACCCGCTGGCCGACCCGCTCTCCAAGCCGATGCACCACGGGGTTCCACCGTCAGCCACGATCTGGTCAGAGAGGGCAACCAGCTCGTCCCAGGTGGTGGGCACTTCGTATCCACCGGCAGCGAAGGCCTTGGGGTTGTACCAGACCAGGCTCTTGATGGCCACCTTGTAGAAGACGCCGTACAACTTGCCATCAAAGCTGCCCAGGTCGAGCCACGACTGGCCGTACTGCTCCCGCAGGGCATCCACGTCCATGAAGGAATCCAGCGGCACCAGGGCGCCCTGCTCAGCCAGCTCATACAACTGGCCGGGGTTGGGGAGGATGGCCAAGTCGGGCGGATTGCCAGCCTCGATGCGCGTGGTGAGCACGGTGGCCAGGTCACGGGTACCCTCAAAGGCCATGCCAATGCCCGTCTCCTCCGTGAAGGGGAAGACGGCCTGCTGGAAGTTGCTCAGCTCATCGCCTCCCCAAACGCCCAACACGGTCACCGTGCCGCGCGAGGTGGGGACTTCAACGACTTTCGTGACTTCGACGGGAACGGTCTTCTCGACGACAACTGTTTTCTCGACAACCTGCGTGACCGGCTTCTCGACGACTTTCGTCACGACCTGCGTGGCTGGCTGTTGCGCACAGGCAGCCACGATGAAAACAAGGACCAGGAGAACGACCCACTTCTTTAACATCGCTCCTCCTCCTTTTGGTTGGTTGTTCACCACTTTACGCCGTTTTCCCTCCAAAACGGAGCTCACCACGTTCAACCAGCGGCTGACAGGTGAGCTCCGCACGACTGGCGCACGACCAACTCCGTATCGAGCAAAACGTGCGGCGAAGCAATTTCGTCTCCTTCCAGGATGCGAATGAGCAGCTCACCAGCGCCCCAACCCAGCCCATAGGCCGGCAGGCGCACGGTCGTCAGCGGGGGATCGAAGTAAGCGGCCAGTGGAATGTCGTCGAACCCGACCACAGCCAGCTCCTCGGGGACTCGCAGACCGGCCTCCTTGGCTGCCTGGATGGCCCCCAGCGCCACGGTGTCACCGGCCACGAAGACGGCCGAAGGGCGTGGGGATTGGCTCAGCAATGCCATCATGGCCGCCTTGCCGCTCTCGGGCGTGAAGTTGGCCTGTTGAATGTACCGCTCGTCCACGGTGAGGCCCGCTTCTTCCAACGCTTGCACGTAACCTGCCTTACGGTCGGCCGCAGCCGTGTAAACAAGAGGGGCGTGGAGAATCAGGCCAACCCGCTGGTGTCCAAGCTGGATGAGGTGTTGTGTGGCCAGCCAGGCACCGCGCACGTTGTCCACGTCAATGAAGGGCCAGTCGCCCGTCGGGGGGCGCCCGTGAAGCACGATGGGGACCTCCTCGTGGCGAATGGAAAGGAGCGGCTCGTCGTCAGAGCGGGGCCCCGAAAGGATGATACCGTCGGCATGCCTGGCCCGCACGAGTTGGACGCAGCGCTCGGCAAAGTGGCCCTCGGAGGGCAAGAGGGGCTCAAAGAGGACGTGATAGTCGTATTGCCTGGCCACTTCGTAAATGCCCCGCAACACTTCGGCCATGAAGGCGTCCACTTGAGCCGATTGGGGGGAGTGGTGCTCGACAAAAGCGATTACTCGCGTGCGGCCACGAACCAGACGGCGGGCCGAAGCGTCGGGGTGGTAGTTGAGGGTCCGAGCGGCCTCGAGGACACGCTGACGTGTTTCCTCGCTGATGCGCACGCCCTCCACGTTGTTGAGCACGAAGGAGACGGTGGTCTGGGAGACACCAGCCAGTTCCGCTACGTCACGAATAGTCGCCCGACGTTTGCCCCGGCCGGACATACGGGTTCCCTCTCGAACTCAGCCAGCAGAGAAGGTTGCTAAAACGCTTTAGCTACAGTGTACCACAAGAAAGAACAGGCGTCAAGGGGGTGTGAGAAAAATTGGCGAGAACAAAGGGAGAAGAACGTTCCCACCCGTGCTCTGAGCGCGGGTGGGAACGTTGCACTACCCGCCTACCGTCAGGCTCTCCACTTCTACCCCCTGGGGTCGAAAGGTCAAAGTAACCGCTGCCCCCCCGGCTGTGATGTTGAGGGTGAAGTGGCCCAGCGTGCGCATGGAGACCCGCACACTGGTCAAAGGTCGCCCTTGCAACGCCTGCAGGGCTTTGTTCACCTGGGCCAACTGTGCACTCACGCTGCGCCCCAGGGGTGTGCGCCGGAAGAGCGCCGTCAGGATGCGCTCCCCTTCGGCCGTGTAACGGCGCCGGGCGCGCCCCGACATGAGGCTGAGGGCCAGGAGTTCTCCCAGCGCTGCCAGGGATTCGGGGGGCACCCGGCCGGCCTGAACGCTCTCCAGCAAGGGGCGATAAGCCTCCTGACGCACTTCCGGCAGGGCGGCCACGTAGTCGTCCAACTCTCGCAGGAGTAGATCCTGCTCGTCAGGCTCCAGCACCAGCGGCTCCGCCTGTTCAGTGCCCATGACCGTTGCCTCCCAGAATGGCGTGGACTTCGTGCTCGAAGCCACCCGTCTCGATGGGGCAGTGGATGCCGCACTCCTTGGGCGCGTTGACCTCCCACCACCACCGTCCAGCCCGGCTGTCCTCGCCCGGCTGGATGGGGCGCGTGCAGGGCGCGCAGCCAATGCTGGTGTACCCCTGGTCGTAGAGGGGATTGTAGGGCACACCGTGCTCCCGAACGTACTCCCACACCTCCTCCTCGGTCCAGTCGGCCAGCGGGTTGATTTTCACGATGGCGTCGTGGTCGTGGTCGAGTTCCACCTTGCGGATAGCGGCCCGCGAGGCCCACTGGTCACGCCGCAAGCCCGTGAACCAGGCGTCCAGGTCGGCCAGGGCCCGCAACAGGGGGCGCACCTTGCGCACGTGGCAGCAGAGCAGGCGCAGGGGCACACTCTTGTAAAAGAGGTTGACGCCGTGGGCGTTGACCATGCGCTCCACCTCGCGGTAGTCGGGGAAGAAGACCTCGAAGTGGGCCCCGGGGTAGTGCGCTCGCACCGTCTCTATGAACTCGTAGGTGGCCTGGGGCAGGCGGCCGGTGTCCACGGTGATGACGCGCACGTCCGGCCGAATGCGGTAGGCCATGTCGAGCACCACCATGCCGTCAATCTGGAACGAGGTGACCACGGCCACGCGGTCACCAAAGGTCTCCAGTCCCCAACGGATGACCTCCTGGGGCTCCTGGTCGTCCAGCTCCATGGCAATTTCGCCTAACTCCAGGTCGTCGAAGACCACACGCCGTGTCATGGATATCACCTCCGTTTTGATGTCGTGTTTGGTTGTAGCCACCGTAGCCTCCCGGAGGTTCGGAACCTCCGGGAGGCTTTAATCACCCGCCAGCCAGGGCCGGCAGGATGAGAATCTGGGACCCCGGTTGCAAGGGCGTGTCCAACCCCTGCAGGAAGCGCACGTCCTCCTCGTCCACGTAGATGTTGAGGGTGGGGTTGATGCCCGCCTCCTCGTCCAGCAGGTAGTCCTTCAAGTCGGGGTACTGCTGGCCAGCCGCCTCGATGGCTTCCCGCAGGGTCCTGGCGTGGACTTCCACCAGGTTGACGCCCTTGGTCAGGTAGAGCAGCATCCCAGGGACACGAATGGTAACCCCTTCCTCCCGGGGCTCCTCAGGCTCGGGAATTTCTTCGCCCAGGGCGATGGCCCGCAACTCGTCGTCGGTGTGGGCCTGGCAGAACTCGTGGAAGGTGAAAGCCTCGGCGTCGCCGTTGCGCTGTTCGCGCTCGCGCAGCCAAGCCTCCACCAGCCGCACCACGGCCTGCGTGGTCTCCTCGCTGGGCAGGCGGCGAATCAGGGGCTTGCCGATGGCGGTGCGAATCCCCAGGCCGCCCCGCAAGGTAATGTCGTATGCTTCCACCAGGCGACCGTCGGGCTGGCGGCTCACCGTGCCTTGCAGGCCGATGTCGCCCACCCAGTGGTGGGCGCAGGCGTGGGGGCAGCCGTCCATGTGAATCTTCAGGCCCCGAATGCGGGGGCCAAAGCGCTGGTCCAGCACTTCCAGGAGTTCCTTGAGCTTCTCCTTGGTCTCGGCCACGGAGTAGTTGCAGAACTGGTGGCTGGTGCAGGCAATGGAGGTGCCGTAGGCCGGGTTCACGTCGAGGGAGAAGCCCACAGCCTTTATCTGGTCGAGCAGCCACTCCAGCCGCTCCTCGGGGACGTTGCCCACGATGAAGTTCTGCTGGCGGGTGAAGCGGATGTCGCCCCCCACTTCCTCCACGATGTCACCAATTTTCTGCATCTGGGCAGCGTTGAGCCAGCCCATTGGGACCGGAAAGCCCACGTAGACGAACCCATCCTGTTTCTGCGGGTGGACCCCCAGGTGGTCGGTCTCGCCCTGGGGGAGGGGGGCGGCGTAGTCTTCCAGCCGGTAGCCCAAGCGCTCCTCCACCATCTGGCGCACGCCCTCGGCGCCGTAGTCGTCCACCATGAACTTGATGCGCGCCTTGGCGCGGCTGCGGCGGTAGCGCAGGTTTTCCTGCCACGAGTCGGTGATGGCCCGCAAAACCGGGATGACTTGGTCCACGGGCACGAAGACGCCCAGGTCGCGGGCCACGCGCGGGGTGATGGAAAGGCCACCGCCCACGCGCACGGCAAAGCCGGGCCAGCCATCCTTGATGACTCCCACGAGAGCAACATCGTGAATTTCCGGCGCGTTGCACTGGAAGCGGCAGGCCGAGATGGAGTACTTGTGCTTGCGCGGCAGGTTGGAGTAGTCGGGGTTGCCGAAGAAGAAGCGGGCCACCTCTTCGATGATGGGCTGCACCTCGAAGAGTTCGTCCCGGCTGATGCCGGAGACCGGGCAGCCCGTGATGTTGCGCACCGTGTCCCCCTCGCCGCCCACGGTCGTCAGGCCGGCGGCCTCGATGGCCTCCAACACCTCGGGAAGTTGCTCCAGGCGCACCCAGTGAAACTGGATGCCCTGGCGGGTGGTCAGTTCGGCGTACCCCCGGCCATACTGCTCCGAGATGCGCCCCAGGGCGCGCAACTGGTCGGGCCGCAGGTGACCGCCGGGCACCTTGACCCGCACCATGAAGGTGCCCACCTTGGGCTTGTCGTGGGTGAGGCCCCACCAGTTGAGGCGCACGATGTCTTCCTCCGGAATGGCCTCATAGCCCTTTTCGATGAGCTCCGGCAACTCGTGGATGATGTCCAGCGGGAACTTCTCCTGCTTCATGCGCTCAATGCTGTTGCGCTTGAGCACCTCTTCCCACGTGGGGATGGGCAGGCGTTCTGCAACGGACGGCAAACGAGCGCTCATGACGTTTCCTCCTCTTGTTACTTTGCTCTTCGCCCTTGTTCGCGCGTGTGACGGCACTGCCAATCATCTCTGCCACCAGCCGTTGCCGCGCCGTTGCGACGAACAGATGTACTTGTTTTTGCCCAGCAAGGGCAATCGTTTACGCCCTGCCACTCGTTTCACCAGTTCTCCCCTCCGCACAAAAATAAAAGCCCCCCTCCGAGTGGAGGGGGGCTTCTAAGCTATCACGCTTATGAGGAGCACGTGGGCGCTACATTCAAAAACCCCCTCACACCCGGGCCAACGGTGCTATCGGGGGTTGCTTCGCTCCCACGTGCGCCGGTGTACGTCCCAGCGCGGCCTCTGGCGCTAGGACATGACCCACGCGGGGGCTCGCAACCCCCGCTGGGGACAGATACACCGGCACATCTCGTTGGGCAAAACTTCGGTTAAAATCGCAGGCATTTTCACTGTACGTTCGTCAACCTGGATTGTTACCAGATAATAGCAAAAGGGCAGCTACCTGTCAAACGAAGGTGGCAGCCTTAAAGACTCCTTTTAGCACACGGTGCCTCGGCACCGTGCTGGAATTCGGCAGGAGGCGTTAAGGTGCGACGCACTTGGCAAGTGCGTCGCACCTTAACGCACGTCATAGACGTCGTAGGCAGTGCCCGTGTCGGGCGGGGGTGAAAGGGCTGGGGCCAGCACAGCCAGCCCGCCCAGGACAAGGGCCAGGGCTGCCGGCACCACTTCCAACCCCATCCAAATGAGGACAAGGCCGCCCACGACTCCCAGTATGAGTCCCTCCACGGCGGCCAGCAGCCCGCCGGCGGCCAGCAACACCACCAACTCCGCCCCTCGTGCCACGTGCCACCTCCCCGCTTACGGGCTACGCTCCCGCGAGAGCAACTCCGAAAGCCCACCCAACAGTCCGCCCAACAAACCGCCCAGCAGAACAGCGGCAAGGACCTCGGAAGGAAGACCAGCGGACCCAGGGCCGGCCACTTGAACAAGCCAACCGGCCACTTGCTGGACGAAAGCCTGGAAGAGTTGGCCAGGCCCTGTTCTGAAGAAGGGCTCCACAAAGGGGCGTGCTGCCGTGAAGAGCAGAATGCCCACCACGCCGGCGCCCAAAATGCCCAAGATGGCTCCGTCAAAGGTGGCCACCGCCACCTTCCAGGCCTTCTGAAGCATGGGAAAGAACTTTCCTCAGCGTTCAGCGTCAACCGGTTTTGGCTTGCTCTTCGCCAGTCTTCTGCTCAGTGGGCTCCTCTTCGGCAGTGGCCTTGCGAAACTCGCGGATGCTGCGTCCCAGTGCCCCACCCAGCTCCGGCAAACGTCCCACGCCGAAGATGATGAGGATGATGAAGAGAATGATGATCAGCTCCGGCACACCCAAGCTTGGCATGCGACCCTCCTGTTTCACAAATTCACGTCTTGCCCTGGCCGCAAAGGGGGTGCAGCCAGAGGGCTATTTTGCTGCATTATACCACCGTCCGCAGCGCAGCACAAGCTTGCTCCACAGCCCAGCTCGACCCAAGCCAGGTCCCGATGGATGCGAGTTTCACCTTGCTCCAGATGGTCATTGGGCTATAATCCAGCAGGATTAAAGAAGAAATAGGCTCTCGTCGGGGAAAATCCCAATGGTGTAAGGTGTGATCAAGGGGGTTGACATAAATGTACGACGTGATTGTGATTGGCGGAGGACACGCGGGGTGCGAGGCGGCCTTTGCCGCTGCGCGCATGGGGATGCGCACGCTGCTCATCACCATGCACCTGGACCAGATTGCTTACATGTCCTGCAACCCCAGCATTGGTGGGCCTGCCAAGGGCCACCTGGTACGCGAGATTGACGCCCTGGGCGGCGAGATGGCCCGTGCCATTGACCGCGCCGCCATCCAGATTCGCATGTTGAACGAGTCCAAGGGGCCGGCCGTGCGGGCCCTGCGCGCCCAGGCGGACAAGCGGCTCTACTCCTGGCTCATGAAGATGGAGCTGGAGCGCACGCCCAACCTGGACCTCAAGCAGGAGCGGGTGGATGACCTCATCGTGAAGGGGGGGCGCATTGCCGGGGTGAAGACCGGCTTGGGGCGGGTGTACGAGGCGCGCGCTGTGGTGGTCACTACCGGCACGTTTCTGCACGGCCGGCTCATCACGGGCGAGACCATCCGGCCCGGCGGGCGCGCCGGGGAAGCGCCCGCCACCAGCTTGAGCGACACGTTCCGCCGCCTGGGGTTCGAGTTGGGCCGCCTGAAGACGGGCACGCCGCCCCGCCTGGACGCCCGCACCATTGACTTCAGCAAGACGAAGGTGCAGCCGGGAAGCGCGGAACCCCTCTACTTTTCCTTCGCCTACCCGGAGGCGGGGATCGAACACCCGGAGAACTTCATCGCCCGCCTGGGTCCGCCCAACCCCGTCTACCCCCTGCCGCCGGAAGCGCGGGCCGCCATGCGCTGGCGCCCGCAGCTCCCCTGCTACCTGGTCTACACCAACGAGCAGTTCCACGAGATCGTGCGGCGCAACATCCACCGTGCGCCCATGTACAACGGCACCATCCAGGCGGTGGGGCCGCGCTACTGCCCCAGCATCGAGGACAAGATCATGCGCTTCCCCGACAAGGAAGCCCACGGCATGTTCCTGGAGCCGGAGGGGTGGTACACCAGCGAGGTCTACCTTCAGGGGTGCAACACCAGCCTGCCCGAGGACGTGCAGTGGGAGATGGTGCGCACCATCCCGGCCCTGCGGAACGCTGAACTCATGCGCATCGGGTATGCGGTGGAGTACGACTACGTGCCGCCCGTGCAGCTCAAGCCCAGCCTGGAGACCAAGCTGGTGGAGGGGCTCTTCCACGCCGGGCAGATCAACGGCACTACGGGCTACGAGGAGGCCGCCGCCCAGGGCCTCATCGCCGGCATCAACGCGGCCCTCTACGTCCAGGGCCGGCCGCCCCTCATCCTGGGGCGGGACGAGGCCTACATCGGGGTGTTGATTGACGACCTGGTGACCAGCGAGATCACCGAGCCCTACCGCCAGATGACGGGACGGGCCGAGTTCCGCCTGCTGCTGCGCCAGGACAACGCCGACCTGCGGCTGACGCGCCACGGCTACGAGGTGGGGCTGGTGAGCCGGGAGCGCTACGAGGCCGTGGAGGCGCGGCGAAACCGCGTGGCCGAGGAGTTGGCCCGCCTGGAGCGCACGTTCCTGCGCCCCTCCGAGGCCAACCCCATCCTGGTGGCCCACGGCCTTGACCCCATTGACGACGGCGTGCAGGCCCTCCAGTTCCTGCGCCGCCCCGAGGTCACCTACGACCTGATCGCCAAGCTGACGCCACCCCCGTACACGCTGACGCCGGAGGAAGCGGAACAGGTCAACATCCAGGCCAAATATGCGGGGTACATCGAGAAACAGTTGGCGGAAGTGGAGCGCATGAAGCGGTTGGAGGACCGCGTAATCCCGGAGAACCTGGACTACATGTCCCTTCACGGGATGCGGCGCGAGGCCAGGGAGAAGCTCAGCCGCTTCCGCCCGCGCACCGTGGGCCAGGCGGCCCGCATCTACGGCGTCAACCCGGCCGACATCAGCGTGCTGCTGGTGCACCTGGAGCGGATGAAGTTTGTATAATAAAACGTAAAACGTGAAACGTAATTTTTCACCTTTACGTTTTACCAAAGGAGCGTTGCCGTGCCCGCCGATGTTTCCCCGGCCGAAGGGCAACTGAGCGAATACCTGGACGCCGTGGCCAGAAAGTGGAGCACCTTGCGCCTCCCGGATGAAGGCGAGGAGGGCCTGCCCCTTACCCAGGTCTTCGTGCTGCTCCAGGCCGTATCCCAGCCCCAACGCCCCCAGCAGAGCGATTTGTCGCCTGGCCCCGATCGCCTGGCACGGGGGCCGGGGTGGTGGCCCCCTCGGGGGAG
>WFWG01000171.1 GCA_015491235.1 Ardenticatenaceae bacterium | reverse complement strand
GGTGAATACATGGCATTATTACGTTCGCCCCCAGCCCCGGGAGAAGATAGCTTCTTCTTCGGCGGCTGGAGCCACGCGAATGCGGTAGAGCCACCGCACGATCTGGTCGGCCGCCACGAACATGATGATGAGGGCCTGGACAATCTTGATCAGGTCAATGGAGAGGTCGGCCCGGATTTGCATCAGGCCAGCCCCGTTGAGCAAGGCCCCCCACAAAATGCCCGCCGGAATCATGCCCACCGGGTTGGAGCGGGCCAGCAACGCCACGGCGATGGAGTCGAAGCCGATGCCGGCGAAGAAGTCCGGCGAGAGATACCCCTGCCCCCCCAACACCTCGCCGGCGCCCGCAACCCCTGCCAGGGCGCCGCTCAAGGCCATGGCGAGCACGATGGTGCGCGAGACGTTAATGCCCGCGTAGCGGGCCGCGTTGGGGTTGGCTCCCACCGTGCGCAACTCGAAGCCGAGCGTCGTGCGGTAGAGGAACCAGCGCACGGCGAAGACCAGCAGGAGGGCAATCAGCAACCCCGCGTGGAGCGGCGTGCCGAAGAATTTGGGCAACGCGGCCGAGGGTGCGATGTAAGGCGTGCGCGGCGTTGACGCGGCCGGGTCCAGCAGGATGATGGGGTCCTTGCTCTTGATGAGCCAGTCGGTCATGCGGATGGCGATGAAGTTCATCATGATGGTGTTGATGACCTCGTGGGCGCCGGTGCGGGCTTTCAGGAAGCCGGGAATGGCTCCCCAGATCATGCCGCCGAGGGCGCCGGCCAACACCGCCACGAGGGCGTGAACCAGGGGCGGCAGGCCAGCAAAGGCGGGGTGAAAGCCCACCACCACGGCCAGCACGCCTCCCGCGTACAACTGGCCCTCCGCCCCAATGTTGAAGAGGCCCGCCTTGAAGCCCAGCGCTACGGCCAGGCCCGCGATGATGTATGGCGTGCTCTTGACCAGCGTGTTGGCCAGGGCAGAAGGCGTGCCGAACGACCCTTCCCACAGCGCCCGGTAGGCCACCAGGGGGCTGGCGCCAGCGAAGCGAATGATCGCGGCGCCGATCACAAGCGCCGTGAACACCGCGAAAAAGGGTATCGTCACCGGCGAGATGCGCTCCCACGCGGCCAAAAAGCCGCCGGGAGGCGGGCCGGATGGTCGCTGTTGCTCCTCTGCTACAATGCGTTCAGCCATTGGCTGTCACCGTACTCCCATCTTGTGAACGAACTCCTCCTCGCTGCGCACGCCAGCCATGAGCAGGCCAAGTTGCTCTCGTGTGGCCTCCTCGGCTGGCACTTCGGCGATGAGTTGGCCCCGGTACATGACGGCGATGCGGTCCGAGAGCGCCATAATTTCGTCCAACTCGGCGCTGACCAGCAACACCGCCGCCCCCTCGTCCCGCAGGCGCACGATTTGCTGGTGGATGAACTCGATGGCGCCCACGTCAATGCCGCGCGTGGGCTGCGCGGCGATCAGCAGGGCCACTGGCCGCGAGAACTCACGGGCTACGATCATCTTCTGCTGGTTGCCGCCCGAAAGGGTGCTGGCCAGGGCGTAAATGCTGGGCGTGCGGATGTCGAATTCTCTCACCAGCCGTTGGGCAAACTCGGCCACCTGCTGCTCGTCGCGCACGATGCCCCGGGCGAACGGGGGGCGGTAGTAGGTGTTGAGCACCAGGTTGTCGGCCACGGTGTAGCTGCCCACCATGCCGTCCCGCTGGCGGTCTTCCGGCACGTGAGCCGAGCCCGCCTCGGTAATGGCGCGGGGAGGGCGACCGGTCACCTCCTGGCCGTTGATGACGATGCGGCCCGACTCGACCGGGCGCAGGCCGGTCAGGGCTTCCACCAACTCTGTCTGGCCGTTGCCCTGCACGCCCGCGATGCCCAGAATTTCGCCAGCCCGCACGCTCAAGGAGACGCCGTCCACAGCCACCAGGCCGCGGTCGTCCAGCACGCGCAGGTCCTCCACCCGCAGCACCTCCTCACCGGGCTGGGCGGGCAGCTTGTCCACGGTGAGCAACACCTCGCGCCCCACCATCATGGCCGCCAGGGAGGCCTCGGTGGCCTGGTCGGGCGTGGTGGTGCCCACCAGCCGGCCCGCGCGCAACACGCTGATGCGGTCGGCCACGGCCAGCACTTCCTTGAGCTTATGGGTGATGAAGATGATGCTTTTGCCCTGGGCCGCCAAGCTGCGCATGACCTCGAAGAGGTCTTCCGCCTCCTGGGGCGTCAGCACCGAAGTGGGCTCGTCGAGGATGAGGATGTCGGCTCCTCGGTAGAGGGCCTTGATGATCTCCACCCGCTGCTGGTGTCCCACGCTGATGTCCTGCACGTAGGCGTCGGGGTCCACCACCAGGCCGTACTGGCGGGAGAGTTCCAGAATGCGCTCGCGGGCACGCCGCCGGTCGAGCAGTGGGCCGCGCGAGACTTCGTGGCCCAGCATTACGTTTTCGGCCACCGTCAGGGTGGGCACCAGCATGAAATGTTGGTGAACCATGCCAATGCCCAGGCGTATGGCGTCGCTGGGGCTGTGAATCTCCACCCGCTGGCCGTTCACGTAGATTTCGCCCTCGTCCGGGCGGTAGAGGCCGTAGATGATGTTCATCAGCGTGGTCTTGCCGGCCCCGTTTTCACCCAGCAAGGCGTGGATTTCACCCCGGCGCAGGGTGAAGTCAATGTGGTCGTTGGCCAGCACACCGGGAAAGCGCTTCGTGATGCCGCGCACTTCGAGGGCGGGCGTCTCGCTCACTGGCTCTCCTCCCCTGGGCAGGCAGGGGCACGGCACCACGTGCCGTCCCCCTGCCGCTGTCGGCCTCTACGGCTTGAACGGCACCGGCTCGGGCACCTGATCCTCAATGATGTCGCCTGTTACCGGATCTACGCCTGTTTGCAGTTCGCCGGAGGCCAGCATCTTCCGGATTTCCTCCAGCCGCTGCTTGACGGCGTCGGGCACGTCGTCTTCGGTCTCGTGGAAGGGAGCGTAGGTGATGCCGCCGTTGGCGGCGTCCAAGATGTAGTGGCCGCCGCCAGCGAAGGAGCCGTCAATGACGCCCAGAATCTGGTCGTAGACGCCCAGGTCCACGCGCTTGACCGCACTGCTGAGCAGCCGGTCGGCGCCGGGCGTGGTGCCGCCGCCGAAGGTAGTGTAGTATTCGTCTTGGTCCACGCCGATCACCCAGGCGCCCAGCTCGGCGGCCCGCTTGATGCCGCCGGAGCCGGTGGGGCCGCCGGCGCCGAAGATGACGTCGGCGCCCTCGCCCACGAACTGCTCAGCCGCCGAGGCACCCGCCGCCGGGTCGGTGAAGGAGGGGATGTAGACGCCCAGCACGTTGATGTTGGGGTCAATGTAGCGGGCGCCCTGCTCGAAGCCGTTGCGGAACTTGACCACCGGCGGAATGTCAATGCCGTAAATGCCGGCCACCGTGCCGGTTTTGGTCATCATGGCGGCCAGCGCGCCCGCCAGGAAGCCGCCCTGGTCCTCGCGGTACTGAATGCCCACCAGGTTCTCCGGCGGGTTCTCGAAGAACTGGTCCACGCCGATGAAGTAAACGTCAGGGTTGTTCTGGGCCGCTTCCAGGGTGGCGTCGGCGATGAGGAAGCCGACCGTAACGAGGATGTCAAAGCCCTCGTCAATGCAGGTCTGGATGTTCTTCTGGTAGTCGGTTTGCGACTGGGTCTCGATGAAGTCGGACTCCAGGCCGAACTCCTCGGCGGCCCGAATCATGCCCTCGTAGGCAAACTGGTTGAACGTGCCGTCGTTGATGCGCCCCACGTCGGTAACCAGACAGACGCTTTTGATGGCTTGCTCGCCAGCTTCAGGTGCTGGTGTGGCCGTCGGAGCGCCTTCGGCTGGGGGTTGGGTTGGTTCAGGTTGAGGGGGCTTCGTCGGTTCTGGGGGCGTCGTGGGGGCTTCGGGTGCGGGTGCGGTTGTGGCTGTTGGCTGGGCGGCCTGTTGAGCACAGGCGACCAGCCCCAAAAGGGCAACCAGCAGCAAGAAAAAGAAGATAACTCTGCGCATTTCTCTTCTCCTCCTCTTCCTGTTAAAAACCGAAGACCAGACCCGTTCACACAATCGCCTGCAACATGCGGGCATTATAAACGAGATGGAGAAGCAGAACAAGTTTGGCGTGACACAGCGAGGTCACGGCGCAAATTTGTCCAGCCGCCCATCCTGTGGTATCGTACAAAACGAGAAACAGGTGTTGGACACGCCCATGCAACTCGAGCGAGGGCCGACACAACATCAGACACGTTTCCGAACCGGGGAACGTGTGTGCTTTGATGCGGGCAACCTGGAAGGCGGGTTGCCCTTTCTGTTGCGTCAAGGAGGGTGACTTGTGAGTTCACTCGTGCGGTTACCTGGCCTGGTGGACGTGCACGTTCACCTGCGCGAGCCGGGCGGCGAGCACAAGGAGACCTTTGCCACCGGCACAGCGGCGGCCTTGGCCGGTGGTGTCACCGCTGTGTTGGCCATGCCCAACACCAGCCCGCCGCTCGTGGACGAGGCCACCTTCGCCGAAGCCGAACGGCGGGCCCGCGCGGAGGCCCGCTGTGACTACGGCCTCTTCCTGGGCGCCACCCACGAGAACGCCGGGTTTCCCCTCCGGTTGCAGCGGCGGGCGGCTGGCCTCAAAATATATGTCAACGAGACTTTCGGCCCGCTGCGCGTGGAGGAGCTCCCAGCCGTTCTGGAGCACCTGCGCCAGTGGCGGGGACCAGGCCCTGTGGCCGTTCACGCCGAGGGGCTGATGGTGCCCGCCCTCGTGGCACTGGCAACCATCACCGGCGCGCGCGTCCACTTCTGCCACGTGAGCCGAGCAGCCGAGATCGCCGTCATCCGCGCGGCCAAGGCGCGGGGCCTGCCGGTGACCTGCGAGGTGACGCCCCACCACCTGTGGCTCACGGAGGAAGACCTGCCGCGCTTGGGACCCTACGGCCACATGCGCCCGCCGCTGGCTACACGGGCCGACCGGGAGGCGCTGTGGGCCAACTTGGACGTGGTGGACTGCATCGCCACTGACCACGCGCCCCACACCCGCGCGGAGAAGGAGGGGCCTTCGCCGCCCCCTGGTGTGCCCGGCCTGGAGACCATGCTGCCCCTGCTGCTCACAGCCGTTCACGAGGGGCGCCTGACCCTGGGGCGGCTGGTCGAACTCACCCACTCGCGGCCACGGGCCATCTTCGGCCTGCCTGCCCAACCGAACACTTGGGTGGAAGTGGACCTGGAGGCCGAGTGGGTGCTGCCAGAGCAGGGCTGGTTCACCAAGGTGGACTGGTCACCTTTTGCCGGAATGCGCGTGCGTGGGCGCGTCATCCGCACGGTGTTGCGGGGAACAGTGGCCTACGAAGAAGGAAAGGTGCTGGCACCGCCTGGTTTTGGGAAAAACGTGCGAGAGGAAAGGAGTGAGGAAACATGAACAGGGAAGTGTTGCTGGAACGCCCGGCGGCAATTTTCGAGGGGCTTCCTGGCCCCAACGAGTTCTACGGGCAGGACATTTTAGCCGTCTCCCAGTTCAACCGCCGCAACTTGGAATACCTCTTCGCCCTGGCGGAGCGGATGCGAGACGTGGTGGAAACTCGCGGGGGCATTGACTTGTTGCGCCACAAGGTGCTGGCGGCCATTTTCTACGAGCCTAGCACCCGCACGTCGTCCAGCTTCATTGCGGCGATGGAGCGATTGGGCGGCAGCGTTATCCCCATTACCCAGGGCGTGCAGTTTTCCAGCGTGAGCAAGGGAGAATCCTTGCCCGACACGATTCGCACGCTGGAACAATACGCCGACGTGATTGTGCTGCGCCACCCCGAGAAGGGCAGTGCGGCCATTGCTGCCCACTACGCCGAGAAGCCCGTCATCAACGCGGGCGACGGCCCCGGCGAGCACCCCACCCAGGCGCTGCTGGACCTCTTTACCATTTTGGAGGAATTGGGGACCATTGACGGCCTCACCGTGGCCATGGTGGGCGACCTGCGCTACGGTCGCACCGTCCACAGCCTGACGGAGTTGCTCCTCAACTACGACGTCAGGCTGCGCTTCGTCAGCCCCGAAATCCTGCGCATTCCGCTCGACTTGATGAACAAAGTGCGCGATGCCGGGTACGACGTGCGCGAGACCTATGACGTTCACGACGTGATCGAGGAGGCCGACGTGCTCTACGTGACCCGCGTGCAAAAGGAGCGCTTCACGGATTTGGCCCAGTATGAGCAGGTCAAGGACTATTACGAAATCACCCCCGAACTGCTCAAACACGCCAAGGAGCGCATGATCGTGATGCACCCCCTGCCGCGCGTGGGGGAGATCAGCTACGAGGTGGACAAGGACCCGCGGGCGGCTTACTTCCGCCAGGTGCGCAACGGACTTTACATCCGCATGGCCTTGCTGGCCGCCGTGCTCTGCCCGGGGTAATACCAATTGCGTTTGGTAACGTCGCCTTCTCACAGAAGTGATGCAGCGCCGCCATCCCGCCCACCCAACAAGGAAAATTGTGTAGAACTGGGGCGGCTTCGCCGCCCCAGTTCTACACAATTTCTTCTTACGTTACGGCGGCGGGGAACACCAGGATTGAAACATGGTGTTCGAGAAAGCAATTGGTATAACCACAGGAGAGAAAACGATGAGCAAGGCAACCTTACTGGCCGAAATGCGTGCCGCGCGCCGCGCATTGACCGAGGCCATTCAGGGTATTGACCCCTACACTGTGATCACGGAGGAGGGGTGGCGCCTGCACGACATCCTGGGCCACATCGCCTCGTGGGACCGGGAGGCGCTGGCCGCTGCCCAGGCGTTTCAGGCCGGCGACCGCCCCTACCTGACGCCCGACTACGACGACGCCGACTCCTGGAACGAGCGCCAGGTGCGCCGCAAGGCCGACTGGTCCCCGGAGCAGGTGCGCACTGATTTCATCATGGTGCGCCTCGAGCTGGAAAACCTGCTCCAGCAGTTCGACGAAGAGACGCTTCACCGCACCATGATGCTGCCCTGGGGCGAGGAGGGCACTCTCTACGACCTGTTTTACCTGACATGCGTCGAGCACGACCGCGAGCACCTGGAAACAATCCGCGCCTGGCGTCTCGCTCACCACAACGGCAAATAGCGGGCCGGTCGAAGCACTCACTACATGGCTACATGGCGGAGGTCAACAGCCCAAATGCACACCAAGTATCTCTTCATCGGCCTGGGAGGAT
>WFWG01000170.1 GCA_015491235.1 Ardenticatenaceae bacterium | reverse complement strand
GAACTGGGGCGGCTTCGCCGCCCCAGTTCTCCACAATTTTTTTCTTCTCTATACAGCGGCGCCGAGCCGCATCTCTGCTGAAGCCTTCGGAATGGCCCGCCGCCACCCCACATTTTCAGGGGGACACCAGGATTGAAACATGTTGTTTGAGAAGGCAATCGGTATAAGGCGGGAAGCCCTGACGTGTATCTCAAATTCATATTCATAAGGAGGAGCGCAGAGTGCTTCAACTGTTGCCCGGACAACACGCCCTCCCGACGTCTCACCTGCGGGTTGTGCGGCCGGCTTGCGAGGGGGGAGTGACAGCTGACCTGGTTCAAAAGGACAAATGTCCCTTTTCAGACATTGGTCGGTGTGGTATACTCTCTTAACGAAGGGGTGTCGGAATTCGGAATGAAAGAAAATAAAATAGGGGGTGCACAATGGCCAAAGCGACACTGGCGTCGGCTGAGGCTGTGAAGCCTACAACGAAGTGGGTTTACGTGTTCGACGAAGTGAACGAGGTTGAACGACTGGTGGGAGGGGACTGGGATGCCGTTCGCGGGTTGCTCGGCGGAAAGGGGGCGAACCTGGCCGAGATGACGCGCTTGGGCATACCAGTACCGCCCGGTTTCACCATCACCACTCAAGCGTGTATTGCCTTTTTGCAGAGTGGCCAGTGGCCCGAAGGGCTGTGGGAGCAGGTGTTGGACGCCATGCACCGCCTCGAGGCGCGCATGGGCAAGCGTTTCGGCGACCCTGAACGTCCGCTGTTGGTCTCCTGCCGCTCTGGCGCCAAGTTCTCCATGCCGGGCATGATGGACACTGTGCTCAACATTGGCCTGAACGACGAAACGGTCCAGGCCATGGCCCACCTAACGGGCGACGCCCGCTTTGCCTATGACTTGTACCGTCGGCTGCTGCACATGTTTGGCAACGTGGTATTGGGCATTCCCGACGAACACTTCGAGGAAATCATTGCCCGGGCGCGGAAACGCGCTGGCGTGCCGTATGACAGCCAGCTTTCGGCCGAGGACTGGAAGCCGGTTGTGGAGGCCTTCAAGGCGCTCATTCGCCGCGAGACGGGGCGTGACTTCCCACAGGACCCCTTCGAGCAGCTTCGGATGGCCATCGAGGCGGTCTTCCGCTCCTGGAACAGCAAGCGGGCGGTGGCCTACCGCAATGCGACCGGCATTCCCCACGACCTGGGCACAGCCGTTAACGTGCAGGTCATGGTCTTCGGCAACATGGGGCCTCGGTCGGGCACAGGCGTGCTCTTCACCCGCAACCCGGCCACAGGCGAGAACGAACTCTACGGTGACTTCCTGGACAATGCCCAGGGGGAAGACGTGGTGGCCGGGATTCGCACCGTGAAGCCCATTCAAGCCCTGGCCGAGGAGATGCCGGAGATTTACGAGCAACTCTACACCATCGCCAAGACGCTCGAGCGCCACTTCCGAGAGGTGCAGGACATCGAGTTTACCATCGAGGAGGGGCACCTCTGGATTCTGCAAACCCGCGACGGCAAGCGCACCGCCCGCGCGGCTGTCAAGTTCGCGGTGGACTTCGTGCGCGAGGGGCTGATTTCCCCCCGCGAGGCCGTCCTGCGGGTTTCGCCAGCCCAGGTGGAAAGCTTGTTGCACCCCCGGTTCGACCCTGAAGCCAAAGAAGAAGCCGTGCGCGCCGGCCGCCTGCTGGCCAAGGGCGTCAACGCCTCGCCCGGGGCTGGTGTGGGCAAGGCTGTCTTCGACGCCGACCGCGCGGAGGAACTGGGGAGAGCTGGCGAGGCGGTCATCCTGGTGCGGCCCGAGACCAAGCCGGACGACGTGCACGGCATGGTGCACGCCAAGGGCATCCTGACCAGCTTGGGCGGCAACTCCAGCCACGCGGCCATCGTGGCGCGCCAGTTTGGCATTCCGGCCGTGGTGGGGTGCCACGAGCTGGACATTGACGTGGAAGCGCGCCGCTTCACGGTCAACGGCCACGTGGTCCAGGAGGGGGATTGGCTTTCCATTGACGGCACAACTGGCGAAGTCTTCCTGGGCGCCCTGCCCACCCTGGAGCCTGACCTGCGGGATCCAGACCTCATGCAGCTTCTGAGCTGGGCGGACGAGTACCGCCGGTTGGAGGTGTGGGCGAACGCCGATTACCCCGAGGACGCCCAGCGAGCGCGCGATTTCGGCGCTCAGGGCATTGGGCTGGCGCGCACCGAGCACATGTTCTTCCAGGAGGACCGCCTGCCCTACGTCCGCCAGATGATCCTGGCCGAGACCCCCGAGGAGCGGCGCGAGGCGCTGGCCCACCTGCTGCCCGTTCAGCGGGAGGACTTCAAGGGCCTCTTCCGGGTGATGGACGGCCTGCCGGTCATCATCCGCCTGATTGACCCGCCCCTGCACGAGTTCCTGCCCGCCTACGAGGAACTGGTGCGGGAGGTGACCACCCTGCGGCTCACCCAGCCCGACGCGCCCGAACTGGCCGAAAAGGAGCGCCTGCTCCACGCCGTGGAACGGCTGCGCGAGGCCAACCCCATGCTGGGCCTGCGGGGCGTGCGCCTGGGCCTGCTGGTGCCGGAGATCGTGGAGATGCAGGTGCGGGCCATCTTCGAGGCCGCCTGTGAGTGTGTCCGCGAGGGCGTGGACGTGCGGCTAGAGGTCATGATCCCTCTGGTGAGCCACGTCAACGAGTTGCGCGAGGAGCGCCGGGCGCTCGAGAAAGTGGCTCGCCAGGTGATGGCCGAGCAGGGCGTGGAGGTCAACTACAAATTCGGCACCATGATCGAGATTCCGCGCGCCGCCATCACGGCTGACGAACTGGCCCAGGTGGCCGAGTTCTTCTCCTTCGGCACCAACGACCTGACTCAAACCACCTTCGGCATCAGCCGCGACGACGCCGAGGGAGGCTTCCTGCTGGCCTACCTGGAACGGGGCATCTTGCCGCAGAACCCCTTCCAGACGCTGGACCAGCGGGGCGTGGGCGAGTTGATGCGCATCGCCGTGGAGAAAGGTCGGGCGACCCGGCCTGACCTGGAGATTGGCATTTGTGGCGAGCACGGCGGCGACCCCGCCAGCATCGCCTTCTGTCACCGGTTGGGGCTGGACTATGTCAGTTGTTCGCCTTACCGCATACCGGTGGCGCGGCTGGCTGCCGCACACGCGGCTTTACAAGACGAGAAAAGTTGAACAAAATGTCCTTGCAAGGAATCTGGAGTTTGGCAAAAAACGGCCAATGTGACCCGCTCATCTGAATAGGACACAGATGTACACGGGCTTCGCACACGGATTTTCTAAAAATAAATTTGTGCGAATCCGTGTCTTATGAAAAGTTGCCAAAGTCCAAGGAATGTAAGTGTATTGAAATTATTCAATGGAAGGTAAGGAGGAAAGACAATGTTCGTCCGAGACCGTATGAGTTCCCCCGCTGTTACCGTGACGCCGGATACCCCGTTCCCGGAGGCTATGCAGCTTCTGCGGGAGCGTAAATTCCGCCGCCTGCCGGTGGTGGACAAGGACGGGAAGATCGTCGGCATCGTGTCCGAGCGCGACCTGCTGTACGCCTCGCCTTCACCGGCCAGCTCCCTCTCCATCTGGGAAATGAACTATCTGCTGGCCCAGCTCAAAATCGAAGAAATCATGACTAAAAAGGTGATTACCACCACGCCCGACACGCCCATCGAGGAGGCCGCACACCTGATGGTGACCAACAGGGTGGGCGGCCTGCCGGTGGTGGACGAGGAGAACAAGGTGGTGGGCGTCATCACCGAGACGGACATTTTCAAGACCTTCGTCGAGATGCTGGGCGGCGGTGAGAAGGGCCTGCGCATCTACTTGCAGGTGCCCGAGGGGAAGGGGGTCCTGGCCAAACTGGCCTCGGCCATTACCGAGCTGGGCGGCAACATCGTCAGCGTGGGCACCTTTTATGGCGCCTCGCCCGAGGAGCGCCACCTGCTCATCAAGGTCCGTGGGGTGGCCAAGGATCAACTGGTTGATACGCTCGAAGCGCTCGGGGACCACGTCCTCGACGCCAGGGAGTTGTAAACGAGGACACCGGGGGGCTCCTTGAGCGAGTCCCCCTTTTTGTTCAGTGATCAGTGAGCAGTAAACAGTAATCAGTTTGTGGGGTTATCCGTAAATGCTCAGGAGGTGTATTATTACTTGAATCGGCATTTTGCCGACAAAGGCGTAAAGCGTAAAACGTAAAGCGTAATGGCGAGAGATTACGTTTTACGTTATTACGTTTTACGCGGAATAGCCGGAATTGATGGCGTTTTACCGAGGGTTTCCCGTTAACCCGAGTAGTCAGTCATCTTTCTTAACTGATTACTGTTCACTGCTTACCGATTACTGGAAAAGAGGAGCGGAGCCATGTCACACGAGTCGGAGTACGTAACCATTGACGGAAACGAGGCGGCGGCTTACGTGGCCTACAAGACCAATGAAGTCATCGCCATTTACCCCATCACGCCAGCTTCTCCAATGGGTGAATGGGCCGACATGTGGAGCGCCCAGGGCAAAACGAATATTTGGGGCACGGTGCCCCGCGTGGTCGAGATGCAATCCGAGGGCGGAGCCGCTGGCGCCGTCCACGGCTCCCTTCAGGCCGGCGCTCTCACCACCACCTTTACCGCCAGTCAGGGCTTGCTCCTGATGATTCCCAACATGTACAAGATCGCGGGCGAGTTGACCAGCACGGTCTTCCACATCGCCTCCCGTTCGGTGGCCGCTCAAGCCCTCTCCATCTTTGGTGACCACAGCGACGTGATGGCCGCGCGCGCCACGGGCTGGGCCATGCTCTTCTCCAGTTCGGTGCAGGAAGTGATGGACTTCGCCCTCATCGCCCAGGCCAGCACGCTGGCCGCGCGGGTGCCCTTCTTGCACGTCTTCGACGGCTTCCGCACGTCCCACGAGATCAACAAGGTGGTCCGGCTGAGCGACGAGGAAATCCGCGCCATGATTGACGAGGACCTGGTGTGGGCCCACCGCCTGCGCGCCCTCTCGCCGGATCACCCCTTCATCCGGGGCACGGCCCAGAACCCCGACGTCTTCTTCCAGGCTCGCGAGGCGGCCAATCCCTACTACCTGGCCACGCCCCGCATCGTCCAGGAGACGATGGACCGCTTCGCCGAGCTCACCGGTCGGCGGTATCGCCTCTTCGACTACGTGGGCGCCGCGGACGCCGAGCGGGTCATCGTGCTCATGGGCTCCGGCTGTCAGACGGTCGAGGAGACTGTCGAGTACCTGCTCGAACGGGGCGAAAGGGTGGGCCTGGTGAAGGTGCGCCTCTTCCGCCCCTTCGACACGGCGGCCTTTGTGAAGGCGCTGCCGCCCACCGTGCGGGCCATCGCCGTGCTCGACCGCACCAAGGAGCCGGGCAGCGCGGGCGAGCCGCTCTACCAAGACGTGGTGACGGCCATCAGCGAGGGGTTGGCCGCCGGCGTGGCGCCCTTCGACACGATGCCGCGCGTGGTGGGCGGGCGCTACGGCCTTTCGTCCAAGGAGTTCGACCCGGCTATGGTCATTGGGGTGTTCGACGAGCTCAAGAAAGAGCAGCCCAAGAATCACTTCACGGTGGGCATCATTGACGACGTGACCCACACCAGCATCGAGTGGGACCCCGCGCTGGACATCGAGCCCGACGACGTGGTGCGGGCCGTCTTCTGGGGGCTGGGCTCCGACGGCACGGTGAGTGCCAACAAGAACTCCATCAAAATCATCGGCGAGACCACGCCCTACTACGCCCAGGGCTACTTCGTCTACGACTCCAAGAAGGCCGGCGCGCGCACCATCTCCCACCTGCGCTTTGGCCCGCGTCCCATCAAGAGCGCTTACCTGATCAAGCGGGCCAACTTTGTGGCCGTCCACCAGTTCGGCTTCTTACAGCGCTACAACGTGCTGGACGTGGCCGAGGAGGGGGCCACCTTCCTGCTCAATGCCCCCTTCGGCCCCGACGAGGTGTGGGACCACCTGCCGCGGGAAGTGCAGGAAACGATCATCAAAAAGCGCCTCAAGTTCTACGTCATTGACGCCTACCGGCTGGCCCGCGAGCTGGAGTTGGGCGTGCGCATCAACACCATCATGCAGGCCTGCTTCTTCGCCATCAGTGGGGTGCTGCCGCGCGAGGAGGCCATTCAGAAGATCAAGGAGTACATCCGCAAGAGCTACGGCAAGCGGGGCGAGATCGTGGTGCGCCGCAACTTCGCCGCCGTGGACGCTGCCCTGGAGCACTTGCACGAGGTGAACGTGCCCGACCGGGTGACCAGCACCATCACTATGATCCCACCCGTGCCGCCCGAAGCCCCCGAGTTCGTCCGCGAGGTGACGGCCAAGATGATTGCGGGCGAGGGCGACTGGCTGCCGGTGAGCGCGCTGCCCGCCGACGGCACCTACCCCAGCGGCACCACGCGGTGGGAGAAGCGCAACATTGCGCTGGAAGTGCCGGTGTGGGAGCCGGACATCTGCATCCAGTGCGGCAAGTGTGTGCTGGTCTGTCCCCACGCCGTCATCCGCGCCAAGGTGGTGGACGAAGCCGACTTGGCCAACGCGCCCGAGGGCTTCAAGTACACCGACGCCCGCTGGCGCGAGTTGGCCGGCAAGAAGTACACCCTCCAGGTGGCGGTGGAGGACTGCACCGGCTGCGCCCTCTGTGTGGAGGTCTGCCCGGCCAAGGACAAGAGCCAGGTGGGGCGCAAGGCCATCAACATGCGCCCCCAGTTGCCGCTGCGGGAACAGGGGCGCGTCCACTGGGCCTTCTTCGAGCAATTGCCCGACATGCCCCGCGTGGACACACTCCGTTTCCACAACGTCAAGAACATTCAGCTTCTGACGCCGCTGTTCGAGTTCTCCGGCGCCTGTGCGGGCTGTGGCGAGACGCCCTACCTCAGCCTGCTCACGCGCCTCTTCGGGGACCGGATCATCGTGGCCAACGCCACGGGCTGCTCCAGCATCTACGGCGGCAACCTGCCCACTACGCCCTGGTCCGTCAACAAGGAGGGGCGCGGCCCGGCCTGGAGCAACTCCCTCTTCGAGGACAACGCCGAGTTCGGCCTGGGCATGCGGCTGGCGCTCGACAAGCAGAACCAGTACGCTCGCGAGTTGGTGGTCCGCCTGGCCGACGTGATTGGCCGCGATTTGGCCGAGGCCATTCTCAACGCCGACCAGTCGGACGAGGCCGGCGTGGAGGCCCAGCGCCAGCGGGTGGCTGATCTGAAGGCCCGCCTCCTGCACATGGACGACCCCGCCGCCCGCGACCTGTTGGCCGTGGCCGACGCGCTGGTGCGCAAGAGCGTTTGGATCGTGGGCGGCGACGGCTGGGCCTACGACATCGGCTACGGCGGCCTGGACCACGTGCTGGCCAGCGGCCAGAACGTCAACATCCTGGTGCTCGACACCGAGGTCTACTCCAACACGGGCGGCCAGTCGTCCAAGGCCACGCCGTTGGGCGCGGTGGCCAAGTTCGCGGCCGCGGGCAAATCCACGCCCAAGAAGGACCTGGGCCTGATGGCCATGAGCTACGGCAACGTCTACGTGGCCCAGGTAGCGATGGGCGCCAACGACCGCCAGACGCTCCAGGCCTTCCTGGAGGCCGAGTCCTACGAGGGGCCGTCGCTCATCATTGCCTACTCCCACTGCATTGCCCACGGCATTGACATGGCCAAGGGCATGGACCAGCAGAAACTGGCCGTCGAGACGGGCTACTGGCCCCTCTACCGCTATGACCCGCGCCGCAAGGCGCAAGGACTGAACCCGCTGCAACTCGACTCCAAGCCGCCCAAGCGCCCGCTACGCGACTACGTCATCAACGAGAACCGCTTCCGCATTCTGGCCCAGGCCGACCCGGAGCGGTTCGAGGCCCTGCTGGCCGAGGCGCAGCAGTGGGTGCTGGAGCACTGGCAGCGCTATGAGGAGATGGCCCGCCCCTCCAACGGCGAGGAGCGCCCTGAAGCGGCACCAGCCGCGCCCGTTCCGGCCCACTGAGCGACTCCGACAGCACCAGTCCCCCGGAGGTTCCGGGCCTCCTGGGGGCTGGTGATCCACATTCTTTAGCCCAGCACGCCGCTCCCTGTTGGTTTATCTGGGCTGGTATATTCGTGATATACTCATGTGGCGAAATTGGATTCGACAACCCGGCTTTCGGCTGGAATGAAAGAAGGGAGGAAACTCATGGACCTCTCGACCACATATCTCGGGCTCAAATTGAAACATCCGCTCATCCCCACGGCTTTGCCGCTCACCGAAACGGTTGACGGCATCCAGCGGCTGGCCGAGGCCGGCGCGGCCGCCGTTGTGCTGTACTCCCTCTTCGAGGAGCAGATCACTCGCGAAAGTCACGCGCTGGATCACTACCTTACCTATGGAAGCGAGAGCTTCGCCGAGGCGCTGAGCTATTTCCCCGACCTGGGCACGTATCGCACGGCAACGGAAACGTACTTGGAACTCATCCGACAGGCCAAGGAGCGGGTGGACATCCCCATCATTGCCAGCCTGAACGGCGTCTCCGACGGAGGCTGGGTGGAGTATGCCCGCCTGATCGAGGAGGCTGGTGCCGACGCGCTGGAGTTGAACATCTATTTCATCCCCACCGACCCCAACCTGACGGGCGCTGAGGTGGAGCGCCGGTACGTGGAAGTGGTGCGCCACGTGCGCCAGACAGTTTCCATTCCCCTGGCGGTCAGGCTGAGCCCCTTCTTCAGCGCCTTTGCCAACATGGCCAAACAACTTCACGAGGCTGGCGCGGACGCCCTGGTGCTCTTCAACCGCTTCTACGAGCCGGATTTCGACCTGGAGACACTGGAACCGGTACCCCATATCTCGCCCAGTACTTCGGATGAGTTGCTGCTGCGCTTGCGCTGGATTGCCATCCTCTACGGGCAAGTGCCCGTGGAGTTGGTCCTGGCGGGTGGCGTGCACAGTCACACGGACGTGCTGAAGGCGCTGATGGCGGGGGCCACGGCGGTGATGATTCACTCCGAACTTTTGCAGCACGGCATAAAGCGCATCAGGGAGATCCTCGTCAGTCTGCGCCAGTGGATGGAGGAATACGAATACGAGTCCGTAACGCAAATGCGGGGCAGCATGTCCTTCCGTCACGTGGCCGACCCCTCCACGTTCGAGCGAGCCTACTACGTGAAGACCTTGCTCTCCTGGCGTCACGACCCCACAGGAATGTGGCCGGGG
>WFWG01000169.1 GCA_015491235.1 Ardenticatenaceae bacterium | reverse complement strand
GGAGGGCAGTCAACCCCTCGCCAACGACAAGAAGGTCGGCCTTGCCGGGCCTGGCCAGGTCGCGCACGCCGCTCACTCCAGGTCAATCCAGTCCAACCCCAGCCGCGCCAGCGTCTCCCGCGTGGGATAGCCCGTCTGCACGTCCCACCCGGCCATCTCGTAGTAGATGTCCTTGGCCCGCTCCAGTTCCTCGGGGGTTATTTGAAGCCCCTCGCTGGGCCCCTCGGTGAGCTGCTGGTGGAGGCGCTTGGTCAGCTTGTCGGCGTCGCGGCCAATGCCCTCGCGGGCGTTGAAGGCCCGCAGCATGTTGAGCCGGCGGGCCCCCACAGTCATCAACTCGTCCAGGGTCACGTCCCAGCCCGTGACCGCCTGCACGAAGTCGGCCAGGTGTTCCGGCCCGTAAAGCTGCCAGGCCGGCCCCCAATCGAACTGGCACAGGCCCAGGGTGTCAAGTGCGGAGTAGAAGTATTGCGTCTTGAGGGCAAACTCCACCTTCTCGCGGTTGAGGGCGTCCAGGTCCTGGGGAGCCGTGAGGCCCAGCATGGCCAGACGCTCCAGCTCGCGCTTGCTGGCGCCCGGCTGGTAGGAGGTGTCGTGCTCGCTGGACTGGTGGTCGGCGCCAAAGGGGTTGACGGCGTAGATGAGGCCCAAGCTGCGCTTGATCTGGGGCATGTGGGCGGGCGCCTCCTGGCCCTTCACCGTGATGAGAAATTCTTCGCTACCGCGCCCGATGGCCTTGGCCGCCCGCTCGGAGCCCTCGGCCAGCAGGTTGCCCAGGTTGCCCCGACGGTGGGCCAGCGCCTCCAGGGCGGCCAGCATGGCGTCGGCGTTGCCGAAGCGCAGTTCCAGGCCGTCGGTGTCGGCCAGGGTGAGGGCGCCGGCCTCAAAGGCTTCCATAGCCCAAGCAATCGTGGCGCCCGCCGAGATGGTGTCCAGCCCGTAGCGGTTGCACAACTCGTTGGCCTTGGCGATGGCCTTCAGGTCGCCCACACAACAGTAGGCGCCGAAGGTGGCAATGGTTTCGTACTCAGGGCCGCCGTACGTGCGGTCCACCTGGTACGGCCCGTCGGTGACCTCCACCACGCGCTTACATTTGGTAGCACAGGCGTAGCAGGTGTCGCGGTCCACCAGAATGGTGTGGTACATGGTCTGGCCCGATATTTCCTTGGCGTGCTCGAAGACGCCGGTGGAGTAGTTGCGCGTGGGCAGGCCGCCCACGTAGTTCTGGGCCTTGACCACCACAGAGGTGCCATACTTCGCCAGGGCACCGATGTTCCCCACGTGGTCGCGCCCCCAGCGGGAAAGCGCCAGCACGCGGTCCCGGTCGTGGAGGGCCGGGCGCTGCTTTCCCCGCACGGCAATGGCCTTGAGGTTCTTGGAGCCCATGACCGCGCCCATGCCGGTGCGGCCGTGGGCCCGGTTGGCCATGTTCATGATGGCCGCGAAGCGCACCAGGTTCTCCCCCGCTGGTCCGATGGCCGTCACCTCGATGCGGCGGTCGCCCAACTCCTGACGGATGGCGGCCATCGTTTCGCCCGTGTCCTTGCCCCACAGGTGGGTGGCGTCTCGCAACTCAGCCTGGCCGTCGTGGAGCCACAGGTAGACCGGCCGGGGCGCCCGCCCGCGGATGACGATGGCGTCGAAGCCGGCGAACTTGCACTCGGCCGGCCAGAAGCCTCCCGCCTGCGAGTCCCCAATGCCGCCCGTCAGGGGGCTCTTGGCGTTGGCCGTGGCCCGGCTCTGCCCGTGGACAGGGGTGCCGGTGACCACGCTGAGGCTGAAAACCAGCACATTTTCGGGGCTCAAGGGGTCGGTGCCGGGCGAGACCTCGCGCAGCAGATACCAGAGGCCAAAAGCACTCCCGCCCATGTAGGTGCGGTAGAAGGCTTCGTCCGGCTGTTCCACCTCCAGCGTGCCGTCCGTCAGGTTGACGTGCAGGATGCGTCCGTGATAACCGTAAGGCATGTTCACCTCCCTCCAGTCACAAACTCACGACGCTTTCGCGGTGCTTCATGCGTCGGCCCTCACGGTAGAGCCGGTTGCCCCACTCGTCGAAGTGCTGGTTGGCGGCGCAGGTGCACCCTTTCTCGTCAGGTCGCGGGCAGCGGGCCACCATCTTCACGCCGAAGTTGGCCTCGGCTGGCGGGACCACGTAGATGCGCTCCGCGTCGCGGGCCCGGCTGCCCACGTAGGCCTCCAGCCAGTCGTCCAGGAAGTTGCCCAGGCAGTGGGGACACCGCCACACGCTGAAGATGCGCTCGCCCCCCTCCTCGTCCATGTTGGAGATGGAAGCACGGTTGGTCATGCGGGTGCCACAGCAAGGACAGGGTTGTCCGCCCGGCCGCTCGATGACCGCCGTGGGCACGGTTGGGCGGGGCGCAGGCTGGCGACCCAACAGCCGGCGGATGAACCCCAGTAGGCCGCGCGGCTCCTCGATTTGGGGGAGCAAAGCCGTCTCCTCCAGTTCCTCGGCAGCCTGCTGAGCGCGCGCCAGCAAGTCGGGGTCCACGTCCTCGATGGGACCCGCCCGGTAGGCGAACTCATGGCAGTTGGGCGCCAGCAGGGTGACCTTCTCCAGCGGGCCAGTGGCGCTGTCGGGCATCTGCCAGGTGCAATAGCCCTTCCAGCCACCGTCCGCCGGGTCGGGCGAGCGCCGGAAGAAAGCACATGTGCCGCAGGTCAGAAGTTGCACCCCGTCGGCCTCCAGCGTCTCCTTGAGGCGCCCGAAGAAGACTTCGGGCCGCGTTTCGGGCACGGCGGACTCGTCGGCCACCAGGCGCAGGTCGCCGGCTTCCAACTCCCACTCGCGCCCCTCCCGCACCCAGACGGCGCCGTCAATCTCCTCGTCGCCGCGCCGCACGCGCACGCGGTATTCTTCCACGTTCAGGTACGACATGGCTGCCTCCTCACTTTGCCCCGCAGACTTCTACAAATCGTGGAACGAAACGCACGCTCCAGACCTGCCAGGTCTCACGCATTCTACCCCAAGTTAGCGTTCAGGGGTAGTCTGGAGGGCGGCTCACCGCCGGACTTCCTGTGACAGGAGCCGACGTCAGCTTGCGAGCAGCCGCCTCCACTGCCGCGCGGGCAATCTCGTGGGCGATGCCCAGGCGGTGCGACCACGCCGCCGCCGTGTTGACGTGGCGAGTAAGCCACGCCCCGTAACCGCCGCAGCGCTCGATCAGGTCCGCATAGCGGTCAGCCGTCTCGAACGAAAGGCCCTCCGTTTCCATGTACTCCACCCGAAGCCCCAACCGCTGGAGCAGAATGGGCCACTCGGCGTCCACGCCCAAGGAGGCTACCCGGCTGTGGGACACCACGGCTTCCAGGCCCGCCGAGGAGAGCCCCCGCGCCCCGCCAGTGATGTCCCACGGCTGCCCGGTTACCAGCGCGAAGACGTGATTGGCCAGCCGTTCCGTTTCCCGTTGCACGGCCGGGTGGGAATCGAAGGCGGACGGCGTCCGTCCCAGCACCACGAAGTCGGCGGCGTGAACGCGCTCGGCTACTGCGGGCAACTCGTCGGGGGCCACGGTCAACCAGTGGAGCAGGCGGTCGAAGTCGCACAGCAACACGTGCCGGTGTCCGAGGCGCGCGGCCACCTCCAGCGCCTGGCGACGGGCGAGTCCGATGGTTCCCCAGCCCTCGGGTACCCCGTCCTGAAGCACAAAGGCGCCCGCCCGTTTCAACAATTCCACCGTGCAACGGACACTGCCCGGCGTGGCGCTCACCACGACGCCTTCGAACGTCTCCTCGATGGCGGGCAAGAGGGGTTCGGCCAGAGGAGCCTGGCGCCCGTCGGGGTCGTGTAATGTGGTCACGAGGGCAATGGGTTTCATGGCCTCCACTCCGCCAGCCAAATGGAACCGGGCGTCTCTTCGTCCGTCCACGTCGCTTCAGGGTCGTAACGGTGCCACCGCCCCCGGAGGGCGAAGCCAGCCGCGCGCAGGGCTGCCTCGATTTCGGCCGCGTCGGGCCAGTAGCTCTGCCAGCACACCTCGCGCGCGCCCGACCGGCTCTCCACGCGCAACGTGCGGCACACCGTGCGCGTTGGGACGTCGAAGGTGAACGTCTCCACCGCTCGTCCACCAGGCCCCTCGTACACCACCTCTCGCGCGGCCGGGAGCGCGCGCCACGCGGCGCAACCGAAGAGAAAGCGCCCCCCTGGTCGCAGGAGCGCGGCGACCTGCTCGAGTGGCTTGCTGAACGTTTCCGCCTTTCCCCGAAAAGGCAACGTCGTCTCCACGGCCAGCACGGCGTCGAAGTACGGGGGGAAGTCAAGCCGGGCCATGTCTGCGGCCAGGAACGCCACCGGCACCCGCTGAGCCATAGCTCGGCCCCGCGCCACGGCAATCACGTCGGGGCTGATGTCCACGGCCACAGGCTTGTAGCCCCGCCGGGCCAACTCGAGGCTCAGTTCGCCCTTTCCGCATCCCAGGTGGAGCAGGCGGCGGGTTTGGGCGAGCGGCAACACAGTCTCCACGAAGTCGGCCACGCGGGCCAGGACTTCACCGGGGCGAACGCCCTCCGAGGCAGCCACCCAGCGCCCCCGCTCGACGAAAAACACCTCCGCGCTGGCCGGACCGTTGATGCTCACCGCCCTCCTCCCAGGAAGCGGCGCACGCGCTCCACGACCAATGGCCAGAGTTCCCGCAGCCGTTGGAACCCAGCCCACGCGATGGCTCCTGCCACCGTGCCCACCAGCAGGGAAATGCCCAAGCCGCTCCAGCGCTGTTCAGCGTCCAACTCCGTAGCAGTAAGGGCGAAGGCCCCGCCGAAGGCCAGGCCCACCAGCGCGCCACCCACACTTCCCCGCCCCAACCGACGCCAGAGGGCCGACGGCAGTTCCAGCACCAATTCGCTGAGGAGCGATCCCAAGATGCCGCCAAAGAAGGCGCCACCGATGGTGGCCGGGGCCGACCAGCGTGAGAGCACTCCGCCCACCAGGGCGCCCACCAGCAGCCCCACAAACGAGAGGGCAATGTTGAGCGGACTCGTTCCGAGTACCATCGTCTCACCTCCTCACGTCGTGTGGTTCGGACGCTTCGTCCGCCCAGAGGGCCTGAGCGGCTGCCAGCGCGGCCTCGTACACGCGCCGGACGGGAACACCGTGCTCCCGTGCCAGGCGGACGCATTCCTCGTATTCCGGCGCAGCCCCCATCAGGCGCCCGCCCACCCACTTGAGCTTGACGGGGACCGCCCCAAAAGGCGTGCTCACCGGGCGCAGGGCGCGCTGGGCCTCGTGACGCCGCACGGGAACAACCCGCAGGCCCAACGTGGTGGTCTCCTCGAGAATGATGTCGGCCAGCGCCGACTCGAGTTCGGCCGGCGCCAACACGCTCAGCAGGACGCCAGGCCGCCCCTTCTTCATCTGGATAGGCGTCAACCAAACGTCCCGCGCACCGGCCGCGAAGAGCTTTTCGCTCACGGCCGCGTACAGCTCCGGGTTCATGTCGTCAATGTTCGTCTCCATTTGCACCATGGGGCCAACGTGCAAGGGCACCCCCAGCCAGAGCCGGACCACGTTGGGCCAGTCGAACTCCCGGTGACCAGCCCCGTAGCCAATCCGCTCGAGGGCCATGACTGGCTGCTCGAAGGTGGCATATTGGGCCAGCAGGGCGGCACCCGTCGGCGTCACCAGTTCACCCTCGCCGGGCGGAGGGCGCAGGGGAGCGCCCGCGGCGGCCAGCAGTTCCAGCGTTGCCGGCGCTGGCAAGGGCAGGCGGCCGTGGTCCGTTTCCACCCAGCCATGCCCCAAGGGCACGGGTGAGGCGTACAGGCGTTCGACACCCAAAGCGTGTAATCCAGCCGCTACCCCCACGATGTCCACGATGGCGTCCACCGCGCCCACCTCGTGGAAGTGAACCGCCTCGACGGGAATGCCGTGAACTCGCGCCTCGGCTTCAGCCAGGCGGCGGAAGGTGGCGCTCGCCCCGCGTTTCACCGGCTCGGGGAGCCGCGCCGCCTCCAGAAGGGCCAACACGTCGGCCAGCGAGCGGTGGGCGGCTTCCGGCACGCAGGCCACGGTGATCAGCGTGGCCCGCACGGCCCCCCGTCGCACGGTTTCGGCCCGGATTGTGTAGCTGTCGGGGGGCAAAGGCAGGCCGGCCAACGCTTCCCGCAGGGCCTCAACTGACCAGCCAGCGTCCACCAGGCACCCCAGGAACATGTTGCCGGAAAGCCCAGAGGGCATGTCCAGGTAGGCAATCACCCTTCTTCTCCTCCCGCCAAGTGGCTCAGCGCCGCGCCGCGCGGTACCACCTGGTAGTAGCCGTTGGCCTGAAGGACAGTTAGCGGCACGTCGAAAAGGGCACTGAGGCGCTCGTCCGTTAACATTTCGGCCTTGGAGCCAGCCGCCAGCACTCGCCCGTCCTTGAGCAACACCACGTGGGCCACCTCCGGCACAATTTCGTCAACGCGATGGGTAACGAAGATCACTGTTTTCCCCTGGACAATCAGGCGTCGCACCATCTCGAGGAAGGCGAAGCGGGCGGCCAAGTCCAGGCCGTTGGTGGGCTCGTCCAGGATGAGCACATCGGGGTCGTGAACCAGGGCGCGAGCCAGCAGACAGCGTCGTTGTTCGCCGGCGGACATCTGGCCGAAGGGAACCCGGGCGAGTGCTTCGACGCCGAAGAGGGCCATCAGTTCCCAGGCCCGCTGCCGCTGCGCCTCGTCGAACACCTGATGAGGCCAGGTGCCCGTACTCCAGTAGAAGCCGGAGAGCACCACGTCAAGGCCCAGCACGTGGTCTGGGTAGGCGCGCTGAAGCTCGTGAGAGATGATGCCGAGATGACGGCGCAACGCCCACACGTTCCACCGCTCGCGCCCCAAGAGGCGCACCGTGCTTCCGGGGCGAACAGCCGGATAGATTTCGCGCGTAATCAGCTTCAGAAACGTAGACTTGCCCGCCCCGTTGGGCCCCAGGATGGCCGTCTGTTGCCCGGACGGCACCACGAGTGTCAGATCGTCAAACACTTTCGTCTGGCCGCGGTACACGGTCACCTGGTGCAGTTCGATCAAGGGTTCCATTGTTCTCCCGTGCTTGCTCTCGGATTCAGCGGGAAATGGTAGGCCATGTTGGGCAAAAGTGCAAACTGACCCTCCCAGCAGCACCAGGCTTGACAAATAGCGCCGAATGGCCCAAGATAAGCGCCACGTGAGTCAGCAACTCTTGACGAGAAAGGACGTGTGAACCAAATATGACTTCGCGACACATTGCGTTTGTGCTACTGGCCGTAGTCCTGTTCGCCAGCAGCGCCTGTCGGACGGGCCGGGCTGACCCCTCTTCCACCGATCCCTCCCCAACAGCCACCCGAACGCTCCGCCCCACGTATACGCCCGCTCAGGCGAAGGGAGGCGAGGTCGTTGCGAGCCCGTCGGCTGAACCGGGAAACCAGGCATTTCTCCCCTTCGTGATGGGCGGAGAAGAATCCGCGTCGCCCACACCCACCGTTGTGCCACCCACTCCGGCTGCCGAAGCTTCAGAAAATCGTCCCAAGCAAATGGTGCTGCGGGACGACTTGCCCGCCCTGACGCTTCCAGAGTGGCCCCGACCAGCCAACGACAACGGCCGCTGTATGCACTTCTTGCGCAGCCAGTACTACACCGAGCAGGAGTTAGACCTCAACATCGCCCGCCTGCAACAACTGGGGGCCAAGTGGACCTTGGTCGTCTACGGCGACGAGAACATGCTTCACCGGGCTGCTCCGAGATTCGCGGCGGCCGGCATCGTGCCCGTCTGGCGCAAGATGCTCAGGCCCGACGAGCCCTATTTCAACTGGCAGCGGGATATAGAGATTGTAACATCTTACGGTCTTCCCCCATACTTTCAACTCTACAACGAGCCCAGCCTCGCCGCCGAGTGGGACGAACGCGCACCGGACGAGGATGACCGCGAGCGGTTTCTCGACAACCTCATGCAAGCCACGCAAGACGTGTACAACGCGGGTGGATTTGTGGGATGGCAGTTCATAAACGAGGAGTGGCTGAAAGTCGCCCTGGACGAACTGGAACAGCGTGGTGGACAGCGAGTTCTGGGACGATTCTTCTTCATCCCTCACTCCTACGGCCTCAACCACCCTCCGAACTACACGGAAGACGTGAACGGCGTGTTGGGCTTCTTGTTCTTCGCCCGCATCTTTCAAGAGCGATACGGTTCTGTGCCACCGTTCATCGTGGGCGAGGGGGGCTGGAAAATCAACAACGACGCGGATGCCCGGTTTCCACCCATTGACGATACGTTGCACCGCGATTACCACGTGGAACTGTTCCTGTGGTTCAAAAACGGGGTCTTGAGCAACGGGGAGCCGTTGCCGGACTACCTGTTCGCCTTCTGCCCCTGGTTGCTGGCCGCCAAAATGGACGACAACGCCTGGTGGGACAGCTTCGCCGGCGACCGCGCTCTGACTATCGAGGCCGTCTCCAACCTGCCGCCTTTCGTGCGGTGGTTCTCCTGGGAGGAGTAACCGAAGAAGCAGGTGACGGTTTGACAAAACAGCGAACGTCACTACAATAGCTTTGACTTCGTTTTGCCCCCATCGTCTAGAGGACTAGGATACCACCCTTTCAAGGTGGAGACAGGGGTTCGAATCCCCTTGGGGGCATACCCCAAAAGCCGCCCAGGGGGCGGCTTTTTGGTTTCCAAACACATTGCCCCAATAGTACCCATCCGCAATCCACACCGTCGTTCGCCCCGTATCTTGCGAGTGGTGTTGATGGCTGGAACGTTTACATACGAATTCCAGCCAAATTGTCCACAGCCTGTCATCCAAACGTCTTCGTTTCAACGTACTATAAAGCGACGAGCGAAAAACAAACAAAACCTTTAGGAGGAGGAGCATCCATGAAGCGTCTTTGGGTTCAAGTCGTGCTGGTCGTAAGTATGCTGTTGTTGGTAGCCGGTTCAGCCCTGGCCCAAGGGCAAACTCCGGCAGTTGAAGTGTCTGACCAGGAAACGGACGGCAAATCAGTTGTTGTGGACAAGGTCGTCTACGACCAGGCAGGATGGATCGTGATTCACATGGACGCTGACGGAAAGCCAGGCCCCGTCATCGGATGGGCGGCCATTGAGGCTGGGGAGAACATGAACGTTGAGGTCATGCTGAAGGAACCACTGACGGACAATGCCAAGTTGTGGGCCATGCTTCACACGGATGCCGGCACGATGGGCCAGTACGAGTTCCCGGGAGACGACGTGCCTGTCAAAGTGGATGACAAGGTTGTGGTGAAGCCCTTTACGGCCAGTCTGGCTCCGGCCACCTTGCCGGTCACCGGCAGTGCTGGTTCCTCCAATGTGCCACTGGCCCTGATGGGCACGGGCCTGCTGCTTGTTCTGGCGGCGTTGGCCTTCCGCTTCAAATACGCCCGATAGACTAACGTCCTCCGACCGAAACAAAATGGGGGCGGCGAAGCTGCCCCCATTTTTTCTTCCCGAAACCAACGTACCTTCCCCTGCGTACATTCTCGTGCAACCACATTTCACGAGAAAAACGCCATCTGGAATGGGAGGGACTTTATGGCTCACACTCAAAGCGTTCACCCGGATGATAGCCTCGTCGAGGACCTGCCGCCTTCTCCACTCGCCGTCACAGAGCGCGAACAGATTTCCAGTGACGACCGCCTGATTGCCATGCTCTGCTACATTTCTCAGCTTGTGGTGCCGCTTGTGCTGCCGGCCATTGTGCTGCTCAGCCAGAACACGCGGGAACGTCCGTACCAGCGCTACCACGCTGCCCAAAGTCTGGCGCTCACGCTGGCGCTCCTAGGACTCTTTATCGTGGTGAGCCTCGCTACCTTAATCTGGCAAATTGTCCCTCTTGTGGGCGCACTGGTTGGGTTGGTCGTACTTTGCCTGTCGCCATTGGCGGCTGTGGGCGCGGTGGTGCTCTACCTGCTCTACGGCATCGAAGCGTACAACGGCAAGTGGTTCACCATCCCCATCATTACTCCATTTTTGCGAGATCAAGGGTGGCTTCCGGCTGAAAAGACAGAGGACACGGCCTCGTCCCTTAGCTAAACGCCAGAAGCCTCGGAAGGCGACAGGCCCTGTCAGGAGACGTTCTGAGGAGGCGAGCGCATGAACATGTGCGGCGCCGCACCCCTTCTGTGAGCAGGCGACGTTACCAAACGCAATTGGTATTAGACACGTACCCCCTCTGAGTCTCAGCGAGCAACGAAGGGCAAGAAGCGATAGTAAGGATACTCGCTGAACGAAAGTGTGATTACTTCCACGCGGGGATTGCTGTTGCGGTTGGTGTTCATGTGGTGCAAGAGCAACACTCGCGGCGGGTTACTCGCCGAGTAGCCGACACTGGTCAAGCGCGTCCGGTCTACCGCCACGGTAATGCTACCCCCGTCCACGTAGAAGGGGGCCACTGAACTGGTGTTGTACCGCACAGGGTCCACTACTGGTTCGACGGCGTTAAACGACATCACCGGGGTGACATCAGCCCGGGTGCCACCGCCATACGTGTAGATCCAGAAATCGAAATCCGGGTTGGAGGCCGAGAGGCCAATGTCAGCCGCGTACACCGGCATGACCAGCACGTTGTTGTTATAGGGTGCCGAGTCAGTCGAGGGCGAGAGGGCGTTCACATAGGTTTGTATGAATGTCTGTTTGGTGCTCAGATTGTAAAGCACAGTAACGAACGTGTCGGTGTCGGAGGCACCCAAAGCTCCCCCGTAGTTCCAGTTGAAGAGGACGTAGTCTGCAGCGCCGTCCTCGTCAACGTCAATGTACACGTCAAACTCGACTAGGTAGGGCTGTGGCGAAGTCCACTCACCCGCTGTGGCAATGCCGAAGTAGACCAACCCGTAGTCCTCACCGTAACGGGGCACGTCGCTGGCTGCACCCACGGCCACCAAGTCCGCCATGCGCAGGAGCGGATTGGTGTAGCCTTCGTCCGCGCTCAGGTGAGTCAACTCGAAAGCCGAGACCAGCGGAAGAGGATGCACCGTGGTGCCGGTGATCGAAAGGGCGGTTGTGATAAGGCCCAGCCCGGCGGGCATGGTGACAGATGTGGCTTGAACGTGCAGGTTAGCACCCGGGTACACGTTGGCGTAATAGGGAAGGTGAAGGCTGGGTGTGCCGTTGAAGCGCAATTGGCCGCTAACCTCGAAGAGCGCAAAGCGCGGCAACCCCAACTGTTGGTCTGGGGTCGTCGGGTCAGGAGAGCGGTCGAGTGCGGCGGGATCAACCACGAGTTGTACTGGCACAGTGCGCTCGCCGTGGGCCGGCACTACCACCTGGGTGAGCAGCGGTGTAATGGTCACGCCTGTTTCGGTCACCGTTTCGGAAACAGTGATCGTGTACGTTACCGGCGTGCTCCCTTTGTTGACGATGCGCACCGCGCGCGTGTCCGTGTACCGCGCATTCGCAAAGACGCTCCCAAAGGAGAGGCCCACGGCGCCAGGTTTGTCGTTCGCCATAACGAGCACATCCGTCTGCACAGCCTTGTCCACCTGCAAGCGGCCAGCACCCACCCGTGATTCGGGGTAGCGGTTGCCGTTGGCATCCCGGTTTTCGGCCGCCGTGTTCATCAGGGCCGCCTTGATCTCCTCGACCGAAAGGTTGGGGCGGGCCTGCTTCAAGAGGGCAGCCGCGCCCGCCACGTGGGGCGCTGCCATCGAAGTGCCGTCGAAAACCACCCCCTGCGTTCCCTTGCCGACAGCAGCCGATTCGATGTTGTACCCCGGTGCGCTAATTTCGGGCTTCAGACGGCTATCTGGCGAACCAGGACCACGAGAACTAAAATCGGCAATTTGATCGGCCAAGTCGGCACGCGACATCTTGATGTCGGCCGACATGACCACTGTTACGCCTTGGGAGAGGTAGGCTTTGACTGTGTCGCCGTCGTTCTTGGAAATCATCACGCCGGGAATGGTGACCGTTGTCGTGGGTGCCCCCCCCATTGCAATCGGCGGTCCGTCCTGATTGTTCACCACAATCACGGCCACCGCGCCCGCGTTTTGGGCGTTGATGAACTTGGTAGTGAAGTAGCAAGCCCCCCGGTCAATCAGGGCGATGGAACCGCTGATGGCCGCCGAGTTGGTCAGCCCGGAACACGCATCACGAGGCTCGGCGTAGACCACCTGGTCGGTAATCGGGCCCGCATCTTTGAGGGGTTTCGAGAACGCGGCTTCCACGGCTTGGTACAGCCCTGCAATAGTGACGGGATGAGTTACGCTGATAGCCAAGCTCTGTATGCCGCCGTCAATGGCCGCTGCCACCGCCAAAGCCCGCTGAGCACTGGCTGGATCACCGGCAGCGTAGAAGGTATCGCCATCGTTGCCGGCGGCGATGGCCACAAACGTGCCCAACTCAGCCAGCAGATTGGTCATCTGGAGTTCAGTCGCGGAGCCGCAGGAGAAGTCGCATCCCAAGGAGAGGTTGAGCACGTCGAGGCGATCGCTGAAGTCCCCGTCGTCGTTGGGGTCAGCCGCCCACTCGTAGGCCAGAGCAATCAACTCGCTGCTTCCACCACAACCGAAGACTTTCAAAGCGTAGAGATCAGCCTCGGGCGCCACACCAGGGCCGACCAGAAACTGGGACATGTCCAACGTGGCCGTATAGGGACCGTTGTAGACGGAACCGTTCTGAAGCACGCCAAAACCGGCCGCTGTGCCAGCCACGTGGGTGCCGTGTCCTTGACAATCCAAGGGGTCGGGGTCTGGATTCGGGATCGCCTTCGAGGGGATACTGGCATTGTAGTCATCACCGGCGAAGTCGTATCCGCCCACGACTTTGGCCGTGGGAAAGGTTTCACTGAGGCCAGGGGTGCTGGTAATGGAGGTGGGGTCATTGCCGGTGTAATCGGTGATCACACCGGACCCACCGAAGTCGGCGTGAGTGTAGTCAATGCCGGTGTCAATGATGCCAATGCTGATTCCTGCTCCTGTCGCGTTCGTCGCCGTCGGATCCCAAACAGCGGGGGCCCCCATAAAGGGCACACTACTGGTGTTGCGCAAACTGTAACGTCCCACAGGGTCCACACGCACCACGCCGGGCAAGCCAATCACCTCTTGCAATTTGCGTGCTGGCACGCGCACCTGGATGGCGTTGGCCAGTTTTTTGAAACTGGCAACTTCCTGTGCTCCCAATTGGGCCAGCAAGGGCCGCACGGCCACCTGCTGGGCCTCGATCTCTGCCAAGCGTTGCTGGACACGTTGCTGAAGCGTGCCTGATTGGAGCGTGTATCCGCCCCGGACGGCCAATTCGGCCGCCGGGGGGCCTTCCAGAACAACGTAAACGGAGATCATTTCGTCGGGATCTCCATATCGCAAGGCAGCAGGCAACCACTCTTCCCTGGAAACCGTCACCGGTTGGCCACGGATTCCCCCCCCTCTCGAGGGCGACTCGATTTCACCTGTTCCCGACGGGCGTTGGGCGACCAGCAGTTGGGGAAACAAGAGAACTCCAAGCAAGCTTAACGCGACAATCAATGCCCACACATACCGCTTTTGAAATATCATTTTTCCCCCTTTTGCCCAAATAAGATTTAAGATATTCAGGAAACCCCTCTCATGCCATATCAGCCTGTCTGGTTTACCATTTTGAGCAACTCTTCTTCGGTGATGATCCGAACCCCAAGAGTTTTGGCCTTTTGCACCTTTGAACCGGGGTTCTCGCCTACTACCAGATAATCCGTCTTGCGGCTCACGCTGCTGGTCACCCGGCCGCCGTGGGCTTCGATGAAGGTCTTGGCCTCATCGCGCGTGAAGGAGGCCAGTGTGCCCGTGATGACGAAGGTCAAGCCGGCCAGCGGCTGTTCTTGCTCTCCTCCTTCCTCGCCAGCCCGGGCGAAGGAAACGCCAGCGTGGCGCAACTTCTCCACCATCTCCCGGTTGGAAGGCCGGCGAAACCATTCCACGAGACTGGCGGCCGTGCGCGGGCCGATGCCCTCAATGACCTCCAGTTCTTCCTGGGTAGCCGCCATGAGCTCGTCCAAGGTGGCGAAGTGGCGGGCCAGCAACTCGGCCACGGTGCTGCCCACGTAGCGAATACCCAGCGCAAAGAGCAGACGGGCCAAACCGCGCTTCTTACTGGCCTCGATGGCCTGGAGCAGATTGTCGGCACTCTTGTCAGCGAAGCCCTCCAGTGCCAGAATCTGCTCTCGCTTCAAGAAGTAGAGGTCGGCTGGATCGCGCAACAGGCCAAGTTCCACGAAGCGGGCGGCCTGCTTGCTGCCGAACCCCTCGATGTCCATCGCTCCCCTGGAGACGAAATGCTCCACCCGGCGCACCAGTTGGGCCGGGCAGGCCACGTTGGTGCAGTAGTAGGCCACCTCGCCGGGCGGGCGCACCAGCGGCTCGCCACAGGAGGGACAGCAATCGGGCATCTGCCAGGGGCGCTCGGCACCGGTGCGCATCTCCGGCAAAGGGCGCACCACCTGGGGAATCACGTCGCCGGCCCGCTTGACGATGACATGATCGCCAATGCGCAGGTCCCGCTCCTGCACGTAATCGGCGTTGTGGAGGGTGGCGTGGCTGACAGTCACCCCGCCCACCTCGACCGGACGGAGCACGGCCGCCGGCACCACCTGGCCCGTGCGTCCCACGTTGACCACGATGTCCTCCAGCAGCGTGACCGCTTCGGAAGGGGGTGCCTTGTAGGCAATGGCCCACCTCGGTTCTCGCCCGGCCACGCCCAGCCGGTCGTACAAGCCCAGATCGTTGACCTTGAAGACCAGGCCGTCGGCCTCGTAGTCCAGTTCGTGGCGCCGGGCCATCCACGTTTCGGCATAGGCCAGGGCTTCATCCAACGAGGCAAAACGGCGCGCGTCGGGGTTGATGGGAAAGCCCAGGGCGCCCAAGTAGCCCAACACCTCCCAGTGCGTGGCAAAGGCCACGCCTTCCACAATGCCCACGCCGTAGGCGAAGAAACTCAGCGGGCGCCGGGCGGTTACGCGGCTGTCGAGCTGGCGCAGGGAACCGGCCGCGGCGTTGCGCGGGTTGGCAAAGGTCTTTTCGCCCCGCTCGGCCTGACGACGGTTGAGGGCCTCGAAGTCCGACTTGCGCATGTAGACCTCGCCCCGCACTTCCAGGCGGGGAGGCGGCGTGATCACACGGGGAAAGGGGGGCATTCCCTCAGTCCAGGGACGATCGGGCACGGGGACGGGAATTTCCAGCGGGATGGAGCGCACCGTGCGGACGTTGGGCGTCACGTCCTCACCGGTCAAGCCGTCGCCCCGCGTGGCTCCCAGCGCGAGACGGCCATTTTCGTAGAGGAGCGTGACGGCCAGGCCGTCAATCTTGGGCTCCACCACCAACTCGATGTGATCGCGCTCTGCCAGGCGTCGAACGCGGTCGTACCAGCGGCGCACGTCGTCGGGGTCGAAGGCATTGCCCAGGCTGAGCATGGGTACCGCGTGACTCACCTTGCCGAAGCGCTCCAGGGGCGGGGCACCCACCCGCTGCGTGGGGGAATCGGGCGTGCGCAGGTCGGGGAAAGCGTCCTCCAGCGCCCGGAGTTCGTTCATGAGGGCGTCGTAGGCCGCATCGCTAATTTCGGGATCGTCGAGCACGTAATAGCGGTAATTGTGGTACTCAATCACCCGTCGCAGCCGCTCAGCTCGCCGGCGCGCCTCCTCCAAGGTAGACGGAAAAGCAGAAGCGGGGGGCTGATTGTCCGTCATGTCCCTGCCTCCCGGTTGAAAGCCTTTGCAGGGGCATTATACGGGACAGTGTGAGGGTGTCAACCAGAAAGAAGGCACTCGACACGACGAATTTCTAAAAACCCGACTTTTGTCGGGGGCAAATACCGACCGGAGACCGTTGTCGGCACGTGTTCTTTTCGATATAACAAGAGACAGAGCGAACTACTTTTTATCAAAGGAGGGGGATTATGCAACACATAGATCTTACCGAGTTAGAAGTCGTAGAAGGGAGTTTCCTCAACTCGGCGGTTCCGTACTGGCCGCCTGGCGGCTACGTCTGCGGTCTTGGGTGTGCGGGCGGAAACATTTGTGGTTTGTGGTGTTCATAAAGCGTTCACTTTTGTTGGAGGAGGATGACCATGCTTGAGTACATAGACCTCAGCGAACTTGACGACATTGAAGAGTCGGCCGTATCGGCACCTATTGGTGGGGCGGCTTGCCCCGGAGCGGCTTGCGGTGGTGCTTGTGGCGGTGCCGGCTGTGGCGGACTGTGTGCCGGTCTCCTGTGCGGAGGAGTGTGTTAATTCCACGATAAGGAGGGGGAATGTATGGTGACAATAGACTTGACGGAACTGCAAGTTGTGGAGGAATCCGTGGTCCGGTCTGGGGCCTCTGTCATGGGTGGGCTTCTTTGCGGTTTGGGCTGCGACGGCTTGGTGTGCGGACTGTGGTGTGGGAAGTAAACCTACCTGCTCCTCTGCCCTGTTAAGGGCAGAGGAGCGGACCTATTATAGCCTTCAACCCTACTTCAACGAGGTTCGAAAGATGTCGCGCGCTCGAGGTACCATCATCGGTGTCTTCGTCTTCCTGTTGAGCTTGTGCTTAGCGGGCTATATTGTGGCCCAAAGGGGGGCCGACACCGCTGATGTGAGCGCTACCGAGCTCCCATTTCGACTAAACCGTGTTGCCGAATACCCCGTTGCACTGCCGCCCGGTGATCTTCTTTTCAAAGACGATGCCTTCCTGCTCTTCCTGAGTTCGTTGACGTTGGAGCATCCTCCCCGCGAGCTCGTGGCCTTTTCCTTGGTTGGCAAAAAGATGATGTGGAGAACGGAGTTGGCCGGAAGTCCCGTTCAGGCGCTGCGCATTGGGGAGGTGTTTTTGATCACCACCGTCTCTGAGGAGGGCCGCGCCCAACTCCACGCTGTTTCAAAGGACGGCCGGCTGCTGTGGAGCGTTGATGCGGGAGACGGCGTGGCGGCGTTGACCCAAGACGGCACAGGCCGGGTGTGGATTGCCACCGACGCAGGGCTTTCCCAAGTGGATGTCACCGGTGGTTCGATTGCTGCTCCGGCTGTGATGTGGCCGGCAGACGCGCCGCGCAGTGAATGGCGCCAGGTGGCCGCCTACACCTTGGGTGAGGAGATGCACTTGGCCGCCTCCATAGGCCCCCGTGTGGTTTCCTACCGGAGAAAGGGAGAGCGTTGGGAGGTCGAGTGGCAATTTCAGAGCACCGGAAAAGTGCTGGCCCTTTATCCGCTGCCGGAAGAAGTGGCCGGTTCACGCCTTGTCGTGCTGGCCCACAGTGCCGCTTACGGATTGGACGCCGACGGACAGCCGGCGTGGAAAGCACAAAATTCGGACTTTAACCAAGACCCTCGCGTGGTGACGTGCGGCTGGTCGCCGTCATCCTGCGTGGCATTCCGCAACGTTCTCGGGCGCGTTTACGTGGTGGATTCCGGTGCCGCTGTTCACGAGTGGCGTCTGCCGGGAGGGAATGCCCGCCTGTGGGTGATCCCGTTGCCGTTTCCCAAACACCTGGCCCTTGGTATGGACGCGGCCGACGTGGACGACGACGAGGCCGAAGAGTTGGTTGTGCGTTCACTCTCTTCTCTCTTCGTGTACAAGGCCGACGGC
>WFWG01000168.1 GCA_015491235.1 Ardenticatenaceae bacterium | reverse complement strand
GCTTCGCCGCCCCTGCACGCCACAATTTTCCCCTCTTTGGGTGGGTGGGACGGCAGCGCCGAGCCGCATCTCTGCTCAAGCCTTCGGAGAGGAACTTTACACGCCCGTGCTGCTCTTGTCAAAAATGGGCCTGCCCTCGCTAGGGCTTTCTGTTTGTCCAGCAACTTCAGAAGGTGCGACGCACTTGGGGGAAGTGCGTCGCACCTTAACGCCTCCTTTCCAATTACGGCCGTTGTCCCTCGGACATCAGGCAATCTTTTCTTCCGCCACGGAGAAACCAGCCTCCTCGATAGCACGCCGGACCCTGTCGAGCGTGGCTATTTCTCCGCGATACCGCACGACAACGCGCTTGTGGGCCAAATCCCCTTCCACGGCTTCCACTTCCGGCAACCGGCTCACAACGCGGGCAATGGTGCGCAGGCAGTTCTGGCAGTGCATGGTAGGAACGCGGAGTTCCAGCGTGCGCGTTTCGGGCGGGTGGGGCACCGGGCGCTTGCCCTTGGGCAACAGGCGGCCACCAAAGGAGTTGGCCAGCACGGTGCTGACGCTCAACACCATGGCAATCATGGCCCACACCGGGTGTACCAGGCCCGTTGTGGCCAGGGGAACCCCCACGCCGTTGAAGGCAAAGGCCAACACCAGGTTTTGCACCGTCTTGCGGTACGAGGCCCGGGCGATGAAATACGCGTCCATCACGCCCCCCAGGCGGTCTCGCACCAGGATAATGTCGGCCGACTCGATGGCGACGTCGGTGCCGGCGCCGATGGCAATGCCCACGTCCGCCTGCATGAGCGCCGGGGCGTCGTTGATGCCGTCGCCCACCATAGCCACCCGGTATCCCTGCGCCTGAAGCTCCCGCACCTTTTCCGCCTTCTCCTGGGGCAACACCTCGGCAAACACTTCCTCGATGCCGGCCGCCGCGGCCACCGCGCGTGCCGTGCGCCCGTTGTCGCCGGTAATCATGACGGGCTTCAGCCCGGCGGCCTTCATGCGCGCGACCGCCTCACGGGCGTCTTCCTTCAACGTATCGGCCACGGCCACCATCCCCAGGAGCCCCAACGAGTTCCCAACAGCCCCCGTCGGATTCGAAGGAAGTTGGTGGGAGTTTGGAGAAACTCGTGGGGATTCGGGGAAACTTGTGGGGCCTTCCACCCCCACCAGCACCACGGTCTTTCCCTCGGCCTGCAGGCGTTCCAACTCGGCGCGGACGGGCGCCAAGTCCACGCCCAGGTCCTGCTCGAAGAAGGCCGGGCTGCCGACATAAACGACGCGGCCCTCCACAGTGGCCCGCACCCCTTTGCCCGGCACGGCCTCGAAATCGCTCACTTCGGCCAACTCGATGCCGCGCGCCTGGGCGTACTCCACGATGGCCCGCCCCAACGGGTGCTCCGAGGCTCCCTCGGCGCTGGCCGCCAGGCGGAGCCAGCCATCGGTGGTCAGTGACCGGGAATCGGCGGTCAGCGCTCCCTCACCTGCCTCGTCTGACTGATTACTGATCACTGTCCACTGATCACTGACCACCGAACACCGATCACCGGCCACGGCCAGGACGTCAGTCACCTCCGGCTTCCCCTTCGTGATCGTGCCCGTCTTGTCCAGCAGCACGACCTGCACATCTTTGAACACTTGAAACGCCTCGCCGGAGCGCATCAAGATGCCCTTCTGGGCCGCTTCGCCCCCACCACGGATCATGGCCAGCGGCGTCGCCATGCCCAGCGCACAGGGGTAGCCCATCACCAGGACCGCCAATGCCGCGAAGATGGCGCGCGGCAGGTTGGGCTGGCCGGTCAGAAACCACGCGCCCACCGTCCAGGTCAGGAAGCCCAGGAGCGCGAAGCCGACCACCGCCGGCACGTAGTACTTGAGGACTCGGTCCGCCAACTGCAAGATGCCGGGCTTCATCGCCCGCGCCTCCTCGATGAAGCGCGCCACCTGCTGCAAGAAACTCTCTTCGCCCACGCGCGTGACTTCGACGAGCAGTGTGCCCGTCTGGTTGATGGACCCGCCAATGACCTCATCGCCCACCGTTTTCTCCACCGGCATGGACTCACCCGTTACCAGGCTCTCGTCCACGCTGGAGAACCCCTCGACAACACGACCGTCAACGGGAATGGACTCCCCAGGCCGCACGCGCACCCGGTCGCCGGGCTGCACTTCCTCGACGGGGACCTCCACCTCGCGGCCGGCCCGAATCACGCGCGCCGTGGCCGGTTGCAGCGCCAGCAGGCGGCGCACGGCTTGGGAGGCGCGGGTGCGCACCAGCAGCGAGGCGTAGCCCGAGAGGATGTGGTAGGTGGTCACGAACGTGGCCACGGCGAAGAAGTCGGCGGCGGGGAAATTGAGCGCCTCCACCTTCAAGAGGCGGCCCGCCAGCCCCAGCACGCCGCCGAAGAGCCCCGCAAACGCCCCCAACTCCAGCAGCACGTGCTGGTTGAGAATGCCACGCCGCAGGGAGTGATACGCCATTTTGAGAATGTACAACCCGGGACCGAAGACGGTAACGACGGCCAGAAGGGGCATCGTGACCAACATGATGGGCTGCAACACCGCCTGAGGAAGGAGGCGCAACCACATGGCCACCATCAACACGGCGCTGATTCCGGTGAAAACGCCCGCCAGCGCCAAGCGCCGCCGTTCCCGCCGCAACTCCTCCTCCTGTTCCTCGAAGGAGCGCACCTTAGCGGGATCACGCACCGTGTAGCCCAAACTGCGCAGGAGGTCCCGCAATTGCGTTGGCGTCACCTTGCGCGGGTCGTAGCGGATGAGAGCCTCCTCGTGGGAAAGGCTCACGTGGACTTCGCGCACGCCCTCCACGCGACTGCACGCCTTGCGAATCGTCTCCGTGCAAAAGGAGCAACTCATGCCCCCGATTTTCACCTGTAACGTCTCGACTGCTTGAACGTCACTCATATCGCCCCCCTATTTCCCGGCACGTTCTTCTGGCACCCCGATTTCTTCCGCCCGAATGAACGGCTGGTTCTCAATGATGTGGCAGATACATCCCTTGGCGGCAATCTCTTCCGCTGGGAGCGCCCTGGCTTCGTCGCGCAACTTCTCCAGTTCAATCCGCAACTGGCGTAACTGTTCGATCCGCCGGTCCACTTCGGCAATCTTGGCCTCGATCCGGTGAAGCACGTAGGGACACGGCGGCTCGCCGCGCTCCCGCAGCCCCAGGATTTCGCGGATTTCTTCCAGCGAAAAGTCCAGCGCCCGGGCGCGCAAGATGAAGGCCAGCCGCTCCACATCCTCCTCGCCGTAGACCCGATATCCGCCAGGTGTGCGGACTGGCTCGGGCAACAGCCCGATTTCCTCGTAGTAGCGAATGGTCTTGGGGTTGACGTTCAGGCGCTTACCCAGCTCACCGATCAGCATTCCCGTTTTCGGCATCGGTTGCTCCTTTGAGATTCTTTCGGCTTCGAGCAGGCCGGAAAGCCACCGTCAGCCACAAATCTCCACCACACTTTGATTTTACACCTTCCAGTCACTGGAAAGTCAAGGGGGGAAGGAACTTTTCTTCATGGCCCTCTTCTCTCCACAGCGGCGGAGTGGGCTACTGTTGGCGAGCCGCCTCGACTTCAAAGATGCGGCGCAGAATGGCGATGGAGGTGGCATATGTGGCTTCCACGCCCTGATAAGCCAGGCGGGTTGTCAGCAACGCCTGGCGCTTGCTGTAGGGCGTGTCCGAGGCGTAGTGCAAAATGCCGATGTCGTAACGGGCCATCCCGAAGAGGTTGACGATTTCATTGATGGGGTAGCGCTTGGGATAGTTGTTCTCGTAAACGGCGCTCAAGTAAGGCCCGGTTTCCATCTCTATGTCCGTATACCCTTCCTGATAAAAGACGTGCATGAAGCGGCGGTTTTGCAGGAACGTGCCCCGCACGGTCACCGACTTCTGATTGTCCAGCACGCTGCTGCGCAGCATGAAGGGCATCACGTCCTCGGCGGTGAAGCAGTTGCGGAAGAGGTAGGAGTTGCGCGAGTGCTCGTCGTAGACCACGTTGGGAATCATCACATCCCCGATGCGCCCGTTCAACGTGGCCGCCTTGCCCATGATATAAACCCCTTGAATCTGCCCGATGCGCGTCGTCACTTCCGAGAGCACTTGATAGGCCGCCATGCCCAACGGGTAATCAACGTTGAAGATGAGCGCGTTGGAGCGGCGCAGGGCCTCCACGGCTGGCGTGCGCACGCGGGGGTCCAGGCGCTCGGGGAGAATTCGGTTGAGGGGAAAAATCTGCACGGCCACGTCCAGGTACATGGGGTTGTCAATGTGCTGGAAGCCGATGGCCTGGTTCCACTCCTGGTAACGACGGCGCAACTGGCCGTTGCCAGAAGCGCGCAGGTAGTGGCGCAGGCCGTAGTAGAGCACGTTGAGGCGCTCCGGGTCGTCCGGCTTCAGGTCGGCCAGAATATCGCCCACCCCTTCAGGGTTAGCCGTTTGCAGGAAGGCCGCAATTTCGTCCTGGTGAGCCAGGGCAAAGCCGCTCAGCAGGTTCAACAGGCTATGGGTGTTACTGGACACGAAGTAAACAGGACGGCTTTCCAGCACCTCCCGGCCCACTTCGGCCTCAATGCGCCGCCACCACCCCTGCGTGGCCCGGCGGTAGTCGGTCAACGAGCTCGCCAGCAGAATCACTCGCAAGTCCTGGGGACGGGCGGCAATCTCCAGCAGAGCAGCGGCCAGGCGGTCGCCGAACAAGCGCTGGAGCTGCTCCCACTCAGCAGCCTCCAACTCGAACAACTCCTGCACGGCGCGCCCGTCCTCCGCCGAGAATTCTCCCGTGCTGACCGCCCGCTCCAGCCGCTTGACCACGCTGGGGTTCAGGTTGAGGAGCGTGTGCATCTTGTTCCACTCGACCTGGAAGGCCGTCAGCGTGGGAATCATGTCGTCAATGTCGGAGACGCTGGCAATGAAAGCGGCCAGGGTCCCCTTGCCGTCGTAGAACGTCAGCCGACGGCGGGCCGGCGCTTCCACCAGTTGCCACCGGTGCACGTTGTGGTACCCGCGCCGCTCGAAGACTTCTTCCGACTGTCCCAGCATGACCAGTCGGGTTTCGCCAATGACAGGTGGAAGTCGCAGGTACGCATACGTGAAAGCCCCCACGTCCGGCAGCGGCGACTCGGCGCGGGCGTGCAGGCTGGAGCGCATACTGGCGTGAGCCTCCTCCAGCGCCTTGAGGCGCACGGGAACGCTGCTGCGCAACAGGGAGAAGTAGGTGCGGATGTAGAGTTCGATTTCCTCGCTGCCTGTAGTGGGCACCGTGCGGTCCACCGGCTCACCCCCCTTCACGAACGCGGCGCTCGAAGTCGGCCAGGGCCTGCTGCAGCGCCTGCTGGCGGATGGCGGTCGTCACGTCGCCACGGGTGCGCTCCAGCACCGCCCGCAGAGCGTCCACCGTGCGCCGCAAGTTGTTCGTAATGGCGTGAGGATAATCTATCGTGTGCAACAGGCTGTAGACCTCTTCCATGATCTCCAGCCAGCCCTCGACCGGCTCCAGGTTACCGTGGCGAATGTGGTCCAAAATGGTGCGCCGCAACTCGCTGGCCGCCTCGCCAAGCGCGTTCAGGTAGGGCGCGTCATCCACTCCCAGTTCCTGTGGGGTGGGAAGCGTTCCGCCGACCACAAAGGCGCGTGTCAAGTGCGCCTCGGCGTACTCCCGCTGGGCGTCCTGCGTGTAGCCGGCGCAGGCAATGTCCGGGTGCGGAGCTGCCAGCGCCTTCATGCGTCCCATGAGTTCATCCGCCTCCCGCAACAGCGCTTGAGCATCCTCGAACTCGCGCCGGTGGACGGCACGAATGGCGCGGCCCGCGCGCTGAACAACCTGCCGCGAGAGGACCAGCACCTCCTCGCGCACGCGGTCTTTTTCCGCCAGGCGGCGGTCAATCTCGGCCACGATGTCACTCAAGGTAGGCATCACCGTCTCCTTTGAGCACTATCACAACGCCTTCACCCTTCCCCTTTGCGCTTTGAGCCGTCACGTTATACCAACGGCGGCGCCGAGCCGCATCTCTGCTCAAACCTTCGGAATGGCCCACTGTCGCCCCACATTTTTAGGGTGACACCAGGATTGAAACATGTTGTTTGCGAAAGCAATTGGTATTACGATGTTATCAGTTTACGGAGAATCGCCTGTTCCGTCAACTGCTTTATTGGGCTGGACGAGACGAGAGGATTCACACTGGACACCTTGGCAGCCGAAACCTAAATACAACTCGGTGCCGTCGCCGAAAAGAAAAAATTGCTGACGACAGAGGGCTCCGCCACCTCTGCCGTCAGCAATTTTACTTCTTTAAGGAACGGGTAACAGAAAGCTCGCAGCCAGAAGAAGTAGACTTAGTGATCTGTTACACTACACCCTTAACGGAGCAGCTTCTCCAGGTCCTCGACCACCTCGTCGTACTTCTGCTTCTCGATGTCCTCGATGATCTCCTCGATGGCCGCCTTTTGCTGCGGGTCCGTGCTCACGTCCAGCGCTTCTTGCAGTTCCTCTTTGGCCTTCTCCCAGTCACCGGCCTTGGCGGCATCCAGCGCCTTATCCAGGAAAGCACCGACTTCACCAGTTGTTGGTTGTTTCGCCTCGGGCGCCTTGGTGGGCGGCGGCGAAGTTGGAGGTGGCGAAGTTGGCGCTGGTGCCAGGGTGGGTACTGGTGTCGAGGTGGGCTCAGCCTTTCCGCCCCCACTACACGCCACCATTCCTGCAACGAACAAGACTACCAGGATCGAAATAGTCATATGCCTCACCATCGTTATCCTCCCTTCGAATACTCATGGGTTTCGGCTTTGAAGTGTACGCAAGTAGTTGATCACATCCCAGCGTTCCTGTGGTGTTAAGTTCTCCGCCAGGGAAGCCATCCCCTGGAAGCCTTGGGTGATTGTCAGGTAGATGAGGCCGTCTTCATGTTTGGCGATGCGTTCCTCCGTCAGGTCTGCTACTTCTGCCTCGGGGGGCTTGAAATACGGGGCTACTGGCCCCTGCCCCTTGCCATCTTTCCCATGACACACGGCACAGTGAATGTCAAAGAGCACCTTACCCCGCGCGATGGAGTCTGGCGTGGCCGGGACCGGGTTCTCGGGCAGGCTCCCATCGGGGGGCACCTCCACGCCAGTGACGGGGACAGCTCCCTCGGGCGGCAGCAAACGCGGTCCCTCCCTGTAACCGATTGAGGGTTGTTCTTCCATGAAGCTCGCGAAATCAACCTGAATGATCTCATAAGTCAGACTCAGGCCGAGGATAAAAGGCATCGTCAGAATCACCAGTGTGATGATAATGCGCCGGGTCATAAGCTCCACTCCTCGGGCTCTACAATTTCCTGAACTCCCCGCGCATGGAACATTTTAACGATTTCATCCAATCGCTCCTTAGGAGCCTTAAAGAGAATTCCGATATACCCTTCGCTGATTCGCGGGTGATAATATTTGGGACCGAAAGACGGAAACGTGCTTTCCCACAGGACACCCAGAAAGGTGCTAACAATCAACCCCATCATGGTAAACTCGTAGGTGAGTACCAAGGCTGGCGGAATAGCGATGTAAGGCTGACCTCCAACTCGAATGGGATACAGAAGCGGTGTCACTGCGTTCAAGAACACGCCAATGAGAAATCCCACGGCTGCACCGCTCAGAGCGATGAGGGGCAATCGCTCCCAAGTCATTGGCCGCCCTAAAACCGGTTCCGGGTAAGGGATGCCCGAGAGCACAGTGATATCCCGGTCTTCCACTCCCAACTCGCGCAACATCACAATGTTTTCTGCTGCCAGGTCCACGTCGTCGAGCAAGGCCAGCCGTATGACAGAGCCGTCTTGCTTTGCCAACATTTCCATGTCCGGCACCTCCTCATTCCAACTCCGACACGCTGGGGACCAAGATGCGTCCCACTCGCCGCAGGGAGTGAACGAATTGTCCCTCCTGAACTTCCCATACCGGAACAAGCGGAATCAACCGAGAGGCCACAGCATAAAGGAGAACAAACGTGGACAAGGAGCCCAAGGAGATCAACAACTCGACGGGCGACGGATTGTAGGCGCCCCAGTCGAAGGGCAACCGATTACGGGTTAAGTACCCGGCCACAATGATGTAACGTTCCAAATACATTCCCACATTCACTCCCAAGGTGATCAAGAAGAGTGCCGGTGGGGACGTGCGAATGCGCTTGTTCCACAGGGTGAACCATGGAATCAAGATGTTTGTTGTCAGCATGAGGTACCACAAGGGGGCCACTGGACCACGAGCTTGAAGCGTCAACAACTCCTTTGCGACTGCTTCGCCTCCATACCACTCCGTCAGGTAATCGGCGAAGAAAAAGTACGTCCAGACGAAAGAGAAGACCAACACCAGCTTGCCCAGAGCATCGAAGTGCTCCTCGCGGAGGAAGTAGTCCAACTTCATGGTCTTGCGCACAATCAGGAGCACGGTAACCACGGCGGACACGCCGGAGAAGATGGCCCCAGCAACAAAGTACGGCCCGAAAATGGTGCTGTGCCAGCCGGGCACCATCGTCATGCCGAAGTCCCAAGAGACGATAGTGTGCACCGAAAACATAACCGGAATGATGGCAAAGGCGAAAATGGTGATCGCCCGTTTGAGATGGTGCCATTCGGCCTCGGTCCCGCGCCACCCTAGGGCCAAGAATCGGTAGAGCCGATGTCGCCAGCCACGGGCATGATCACGGGCCATAGCCAAGTCTGGAATCAACGGCAGGTACAGGTAGAGCGTGCTCCCGATCAAGTAGGTGAAGATGGCAATCATGTCCCACATCAGTGGTGAGTGGAAATTGGGCCAGAGCTGGCGCTGGTTGGGATAGGGAATCATCCAGTAAAACCGCCAGGTGCGCCCCAGGTGAATCAAGGGATACATACCAGCCACAATCAACGCGAACGTTGTCATCAACTCCGACGCACGCGTAATGGGACGGCGGAACTCGGCCTTGAAGACACGCAGAATGGCCGAGATAAACGTGCCCGAGTGGCTGATGCCGATCCAGAAGACAAAGTTGGCAATGTACACGCCCCAGAAAACGGGACGCCGAATCCCAGCCACCCCCATGCCCACGAGGACTTGATATCCCCAGGCCCCTCCCAAGCCGATCAGAGCCAACAGAGCCAGTATTCCCACGACCACCCAATACCTCCAGCCAAAGGTGGTCATAGCCTTCAAAACCATGTGGTTCATCTCCTCGGCCGGACGAGGATCGAGCAGCAACCGTTTGCGCCATTCCTCCTTTGGCTGGACCAGTGCGGTTGCATCAGCCGACATGGGCTTCGCCTCCCTTCAGGTAGATCACGTTGGGCTCAGTCCCCAACTCCTCCAGCAGCCGGAAGGCACGGCGGCTCCGCACGAGCTTTGCCACCCGGCTATTTGGGTCCGCCACATCGCCAAAGACCAGGGCCTCCGCAGGACAGGACTGCACACAGGCGGGCTGCACATCACCGTCCCCCAAGGGGCGCCTTTCCGCTTCGGCCATCTCTTCGGCGCGGCGAATGCGCTGGATGCAGAAGGTGCACTTCTCCATGATACCGCGTCGCCGCACCGTCACATCGGGGTTGAGCTGCTCGTTCAGCGGCTCGGGGAACTGCGGGTCGAACCAGTTGAAGACCCGCGCGATGTAGGGGCAGTTGTTGGCACAGTACCGGGTGCCGATGCAGCGGTTGTAGACCTGGATGTTGACGTGCTCCACCTCGCTGTGGTAGGTGGCAAAGACCGGACACACCGGCTCGCAAGGGGCGCGCTCACACTGTTGACAGATCACGGGGATGAAGCGGGCACGCACGTTCGGATACTCCCCTTCCCAGTAACGCTCAATGCGAATCCAGTGCATGGCACGCCCCATGCGCACTTCGTCTTCCCCCACGACCGGAATGTTGTTCTCGACGCTGCAAGCCACCACACACGCCTGACACCCGGTGCAGCGGTCCAAGTCTATAACCATTGTCCAGCGATGTTCACGCTCACTCATGTTCCCATCTCCACTCCCTCACATACAGCCCCCACTTTCTCACCCTGGCACCACTCCCCTCTCCCGCGCGCGATCCACGCCAATGTTGCTCTCCAGCCGGGGCAGGACACGGCGCCGGCCGGTCTTCGTCACCCGGACGCGGGTGGCTGCCCAGGCCAACTGCCCCGTAGAGGGTACTGTTCGAGGGGCCAGGATGCGCAACACGTTGGCCCCTCGGCCCTCGGCCCACCGGCCCATGGCCGAGTGCCCTTGGCCGACGGGCACGGCCACTACGTCGGGGTGGATGCCAGGGAAGACGTAGACGACCGCTTCGATCTCGCCAAAGGGCGAGGTCACCTTCACGATCTCGTCGTGCTTCACGCCCAGCCGCTCGGCGGTCGCCGGGTTCAACTCCACCCAGGTGTCCCAAGTGGCGGTCGTCATCGGATCGGGCGTTTCCTGGAGCCAGGGCAAGCCAGCGTGGCGTCCATCCCCGAAGGTCACCGACGGCACAGGCAACAAGTGCAAGGGATACTGCGATGCTTCGCCGTCGAACTCAGGTGAGGGCACCAAGAGCCGCTTTGCGCTGAGGTTTTGGCTTGGCTCAGGCACCTGCCAGGCTTGCTCCTTGGACCACCACCCACCGTGCTGGAGCCAGTACGCCCAGAACGTCTTGGCGTCCTGGGCGGCGATGTTGCCCTCCAGCAATTGGAGGGAGGTCAGCCGCGTCTGGATGAAGTGCACCAGGTTGGGCCAGGGCAGGCGGCGGGCCACTTTGCCGCCCAACTTGTCTGCCAGGGCCAGGAGCACGTCACCTGGGTCGCGCGTGTCGTACAGGGGACGAACCACGGGCTGTTGTGCGCTGACGATCAGCCGGTCCGTGCTTGGACTCACGAACTCATAACCCCACGTCTCCAGGTACGTGTGAGCTGGCAGAACAATGTCGGACAGGGCGGCTGTCTCGTCCATCATCGAGGCAAAAGTGACGACCAATTGAACGTTCTTCAAGGCGTCGGTAAAGCCTAACGCCGCCGGCAGTTCGTAGACGGGGTTGGCACCCAGCACGAAGAGAGCGTCCACCTCTCCTGCCGCCATGCGGTCCACCAACTCCCTCACGGCCTGGAAGGGGCTGACGGGAACCTTCCGCAGGTCGCGGGAAGGTGGTGAAGGAGTGAGAAAAATCGCCCCGTGCTCACCCAGGTGCCCCAATACCAGGTTGAGGGCTTCCACCGCCTGCGTGGCCTCCAGACCATTGGTGGAGCCGGCCAGGAGATCGCCGGGCATGGCCACGGGGTGGTGGGCTTCGGCAAAGCGGCGGGCAAACTGGACCAACTCTTCGGCTGGCACGCCGGTTGCTTGGGCCACTGCTCCCACGTCCACCCCTTCGTAGAAGCCACGGAGTTCTGCGTTGCTCTTGTCCCAGCCCTCGTCCACGATGATCTTCCCCAGAGCCAGCGCCACCAGCCCTTCGGTGCCGGGGGGCACGGGCACCCAGCGGTCCGCGTTGGCAGCCGTCATGGAGAGACGAGGAGCAAAGGCGATGAGCATCCCGCGCACTCCCGGCTGGCTGCGCATTCTCCCGTAGGCGCGGTTGTAGACCACAGGCGACAGCCAGGTCTCCAAGAAGTTGGAGCCAAAGGCGTACACCACATCGGCGCGGGCAATATCGAAGATGGGCAGTACCGGCACATCGAAGAGCGCCTGGCTGGCGGCCTCCAGCACAACCCGCCCGTCAAAGGCCGCCTGGGTGTCGTAGACGACGGCCGGCGGTGCGCCCAGCCCCTTCAAAAAGCGCGCCACCAGCGTGGCCTGGTAATCGGGCAGCAGGCCGGTGAGGAAGGCAATCCGTTCGGGGGCCATCCCCTGGATCTGCTGCGCCAGCTCCTCCACGATTTGCTCCCACGTGGTCCGGCCCCACCGACCCTGCCCCCGCTCACCAGTGCGCTTCAGCACATGGCGCAGACGGTCGGGATGGTAGAGCAACTGGAGGCCCGCCTGCCCTCGCGCGCAGAGCCGCCCTTGGTTCAACGGATGAGCCGGGTTGCCCTCGATCTTGCGAGCCCGTCCGTTGCTAACCCGCACGAGGATGCCACAACCGGCCGGACACATGCGGCAGGTGCTGGCAAACCAGAAATCCTCGCCGGGCAGCGTTTCCTCCGGCGCCCGGACGTAAGGCTCCATCCAGACGGGCCGCTGCAAGTTCGCCGTGCAGCCGCTAAGAAGCAGCAACCCGGCACCGCTTATTTTCAAGAACTGCCGGCGTGTGACTTTGGACGCCATCGCTTTCTCCTCACTTGTGGCAGGTGATGCAGTCCATCAACCGGGCCCTTTCCTCCTCCGGTTGCTGTTGGTGACAATCCAGACAGAACCCCATGTTCATTTCCACCTGTTTCTCCACCAACTCCATGTTCTCCACATCCCCGTGGCAGGTCTCACAGGCGATCCCCTTTGCCAGGTGGGGGCGATGGCTGAAGTACACGAAGTCGGGTTGTCTGTAGACATCGGGCCACTGCACTCGCAGTCCCTTCTCATAGGCGTCTTTGAGTTGTTCGACCTGTTGTCGGGCTTCGGGCTCGTCCACAGTGATGTATTCGTGGCAAACCATGCATTTCTGCAGCGACGGGAGGCTCGCCTGGGGTGCTCGCAGCGCCTGGGAATGGCAGAACAGACAAGATATCCCCACCTCCTGCGCGTGCACCCGATGGCTGAAGGGCAGCGTGATGGGCGTGGGTGCTGCTTCGGAGCCCCTCTGACCTTCAGGAGCCGCCTGTCCTTGCTGGGCAAGAAGCAGACCAGACGCCATGCCCACGAGGAGCATCCCTATCAAGAGCCACAAGAGAGTTGATCTTCCTCGCATCGTTCGCTTTCGTTCTCCCTATCTTCACCTGCGCTCTCCTGTCTTTAGGATACTGCATCCACATGCTGAAGGGTATCGTGCAAACCACGATTTGCCCCTTTGAGAAGCGCCATCTGCATCGTGGTTTACACGATCTCTCGTAAGGGAAGAAGGAGGCGTTAAGCCTCCATCCAGGGGCGAACGAAAGTGGAGGATGACGAGAGGAGAGAGGTTACGGCTCGATCAGACCGTGGCGGATAGCGTAGCGAATGAGATCAGCCGTCGTTTTCAGGCCCAATTTTTCCATGATGTGCGCCCGGTGGGTCTGTACTGTGCTGGGGCTGATGACCAACTTCTCCGCAATCTGCTGGTTGGTCAACCCTTGCGCCAGAAGCATGAAGACTTCACGTTCCCGTTCGGAAAGTGCCGCCAAGCCTGAAGTGGGGAGAGGTTGTTTGCGCTGCCGGTAGTCCTCCAGCAGCCGCCGGGCCATGGACGGGTACAGGAAGGCATCACCCTGGGCTACTGCCCGCACAGCCCGCACCAGGTCGTCGGTGGCCGCCTTCTTCAACACGTAACCCGCTGCTCCGGCCTCGATGGCCTGAAAGAAGTACTCGTCGCTCTCGTACATCGTCAAAACGAGAACCTGGACGTCGGGCAGCAGGTCACGAATGAGACGGGTTGCCTCCAGCCCGTTCAGGTCCGGCATGTGTAAATCCATGATTACCACATCGGGATGGTGTTGTTGGGCCAGAGAGACCGCTTCCCGACCACTGCCTGCCTCGCCCACCACAGTGATGTCGGACTGAGATTCTAGAAGCAGGCGCAGCCCTTCCCGGACGATGGTGTGATCCTCGGCCAGCAGAACCCGAATCGTGCTCATGACTCCGCTCCTGCTAACGGAACCTCCAGCACGACGCGTGTCCCGCGCGGGGTGCGGGGCTCCACGGTGAGATGTCCGCCCAGCGCCATGGCGCGTTCGCGCATTCCCAAAATACCAAAGGGGGGATGCCCGTCCGTACTGCGCTCAATGTTCCGCGGCACACCTACTCCGTCGTCCTCCACGACGACGTGTAGCCGATCCGCGGACTGACGCAGTGTAATCCAAACCCGGTTTGCATGGGCATGTCGGACGATGTTAGACAAGGCTTCTTGCACGATGCGAAAGACGGCTGTCTCCAACGCGGGGGATAGTCGGCCATTCAGTCCATCCACCTCGAACTGAACGTCCAGCCCTACAGGGTGCAACCACCGATGCACCTCGTCCTGTATGGCAGCAACCAATCCCAGGTCGTCCAAAACGGTGGGGCGAAGGTTGGCAATAATACGGTGAGACTGCTCAATGCTATCTCGCACCAGGGCACTCGCTCGAGCTATGTGCCTATGCGCCGTCTCCAATTCGGGCGGGATGACTTCCTGACAGAGCTTCAGGTTCAAACTGAGGCCGGTCAGCAATTGTCCTAGTTCATCGTGGATCTCCCTGGCCAGGCGGCGGCGCTCTTCTTCCTGGACGGACATGAGGCGGTTGAGGAGTTCACCCCGTTGCGCGTGGAGGACGTTCAGGCGCGCCTGTGCTGCAGCCAGTTCGTCGTACATGTATTGCAGCGTCTGCTTGTCCCGCTCGCGCTCATGCCACTCACGCCGCACCCACCACAGGACGAGCCAGACGGCTGCGGGGCCCAGGATGCCGAAGAAGAAGCTCTCACCGACGAAATTCTGAGAGGAGAAGGGCTCGTGTTTGACAATGAGGTGTTCGTTGGCCTCGTAAGCGAAGACAATTCCGGCCAGCAGGAAAGGCAACGCCCACTGCACGATTAAGAGTTGGCGTTCGATGTTGAGACCACGATCATGCAACCAGCGGGAGAAGGAGGAACGTTGAGCAGAAAGATGAACTGATTTGTTCTCGAGGCGCATTTGTTACCTCGTCTCAAGCCGGCATAACACGTTGTAACCGCGTGGATTCTGTTGTTATGTGGTTATTTGATTGTAGTTTCTGCTTATCCCACTGTCAAACATATCTTCAAGTTATCCACCAACCCTCCGGTGAGCGTTCAGCCTGTTCACAATCTTCGGCCTTCACGGTCCAGCCGAGAAGCCGGGTACGACAACTGTGAGGCCCTCTTCTTGTCAGAAAAGCAGGTTTGCGCTAAGCTTCTGGCAATCCGGTGATACTGGTTGCGTTTCCTGCGTCGTCTGTTCGCACGGGTGACCTTGGGCATCTTCCTGCATCGGCGCTTGGGCCGCCGCAGCCGCCCACCCGGCCATGACGCGGTAGAACCCCGTGAGGGGCGCTTTTTCAGCAAACCAACCAAGGTGGTCAACGGCTGCCACCGCGTTCCGGCTGGAGCCGGAGGCTGAAAAGGCGTCCCCTTTTTTCGTTGTGAACGGGAGTGGGTATTCGAGTCGAAGGACCTATGGACATCAGACCCTGGCGCCTGCAAGCAAAACGGGTGGTCTACCAGGACCGTTGGGTGGAGGTGGCGCTGGCCGACGTGCAATTGCCCACCGGCCGGGCCTACACCTACACCACGTTGCGCCGCGTGCCGGGGGCGGCGGTTGTCGCGCTCAACGGGCGACAGGAGGTGCTGGTGCAGCGCGAGTACCGGTACCCGCTGGACGCCGTGGTCTACCAGCTTCCGGGCGGCCTCGTGGACGCGGGCGAGTCGCCCCTGGAGACGGCCCGGCGCGAGTTGCGCGAGGAGACCGGCTACGAGGCCGAGGAGTGGGAGCTTTTGGGCACGGTTCAGGACAACCCCGGCCTCATTGACGGCGCCACCACGCTTTTCCTGGCTCAGCGCCTGCGTCCGGCCAGCACGGCACAACTCGAACAGGCCGAGTTCGTGACCTCGGAGTGGCGCCCGCTTTCCTGGCTGCGGGAACGCATTCTGGCCGGTGAGATCGAAGATCGCGTCCTGCTGGCCGCCTTCGCTTTCCTGGCGGCCCGCGGGCTGATTCCCGAGAGGTGAGGACGATGGGAGCCCCTGCACAGCTTGAAGGACAAACCTTTGCCCAGAAAGCCATCGCCCGGGCGGCCGGCCGCGACCGCGTGGCCGTGGGCGAGGTGGTGGACGTGTGCCCCGACCGGGTGTTGAGCCACGACAACACGGCGGCCATCGCGCGCCTCTTTCGCACCTTGGGGGTGGAGCGCGTTTGGGACCCCGACCGCCTGGCGATTACGCTCGACCACGCCGCCCCTCCGCCCACGGTGCGCCACGCCCAGAACCACGCCGAAATCCGCGCCTTCGTGCGCGAGCAGGGCGTGCGCCACTTCTTCGAGGTGGGGCGGGGCGTCTGCCACCAGGTGCTCAGCGAGGAGGCGCTGGTGCTGCCCGGCCAGCTCGTGCTGGGCGCCGACTCCCACACCGTCCACTTCGGGTGGATGGGCGCCTTTGGCGCCGGCGTGGGGCGCAGCGAGGTGGCCGCCATCTGGGCGCTGGGCCAGATCTGGCTGCGCGTGCCCGAGACGATCCGCTTCGTGCTGCGGGGTCAACTCCGCCCCGGCGTCACGGCCAAGGACCTGGCGCTCCACATCATCGGCACCTTGGGCGCCGACGGGGGACTCTACCGCTCCGTGGAGTTCGCGGGCGAGGGCGTCGCGGCCCTGCCCCTGGCCGAGCGCATGGTGCTGGCCAACATGATGGCCGAGTTCGGCGTCAAGAACGCCTATTTGCCCCCCGACGAGGCCGTCTTCGACTGGCTGGCTCCGCGCCTGAGCCGCCGCACGGGCCGTCCGCCGGAGGAGTGCCGCGAACTCATCGTGAGCGGCGCCCTCTACCCCGACCAGGACGCGGCCTACGAGGCCACCCACGAAGTTGACCTGAGCCGCCTCGAGCCGCTGGTGGCCTGCCCCCACACCGTGGACAACGTGGTGCCCCTCTCCCAAGTGGCCGGCCAGCGGGTGGACCTGGCCTTCATCGGCACCTGCACCAACGGCCGCCTGGAGGACATCGCCGAGGCGGCCCGCATCGTGCGGGGAAAGCGCGTGGCGCGCGGAACGCGCCTGTTGGTGGTGCCCGCCTCGTCCGAAGTGTTGCAGGAGGCCCTGGCCCGTGGCTACATCGCCGACCTGGTGGCGGCTGGCGCCGTCATCGGCACGCCCGGCTGTGGCCCCTGCATGGGCAACCACATGGGCGTGCTGGCCGCTGGCGAGGTCTGTATCAGTTCTGCCAACCGCAACTTTCGGGGGCGCATGGGCAACCCCGAGGCGGAAATCTACCTGGCAAACCCGGCGGTAGTGGCCGCCAGTGCCGTGGCGGGCCGCATCGCCTCGCCGGAAGAAATCGAATGAAGGGGAGGACATCTCATGCCTGAGACGATCAACTTCACGCGCGGCGTGCCTGCCGACGAAAGCTTTCCGCTGGAGCAACTGGCCGAGTGTGCCTCGGCCGTGCTCACCGGCCCGCTGGGGGTGCGGGTAATGCAATACGGCAAAGGCTTCGGCTTCCCGCCCCTGCGCGAGCTGCTGGCCGAGCGGCACGGCGTGGCCGCCGAGCAGGTCATGCTGGCCAACGGCGCCCTCCAGTTCCT
>WFWG01000167.1 GCA_015491235.1 Ardenticatenaceae bacterium | reverse complement strand
GGAACGACCTCGCGGTCCACGAAGTCGGCGACGGTGCGGCGGAAGAGTTCTTGCTCTTCAGTGAAGCGGAAGTCCATAAGCACTCCTCCAGTGGTCAGTATTCAGTGATCAGTGATCAGTATTCAGTGGTCGGTGTTCGGTGATCAGTACTCTTCGAAAGAGCCGACGAAGTACTCGGTTACTGATTCGCGAAGGAGAGCCGCTGGCCCACTGCAAAATAGATCCGCTTTTGCCATCATGCCACCGAGCAAACGCCCGATCTCCTCACACCTTCGCATGAGCGATGCGGCCTGTTGCTCGGTGAGATACCCGCAGTCAGCGGCTGTTTCGATCCAATGCTGGGTTTCCTGCTGCTCCCCATCCGCATCCGTCAGTTTGCTCAGGAAATGCCGTTCGTAGCGACGCTTCGCCCATGCCTCCGCGATATTCGCCCCAATCGCGTGTGATGACCGCCGCATCTGATCCGTGAGGGCAAACATCTCCTCCCGCGGAAAAGCGGCCGTGACCTCAAAGATCTCCTGCGCTAACTCCCACGCCTTCTGATACACCACCAGATCCCGAAAACTTCTCGCATATGCCAACCCATCCATCGTGCTCCCCCGTCCTCCCCACTGATTACTGATTACTGATCACTGACCACTGACCACTGGCCCTTACACCACTCCCCGCTCCCGCAGTGCAGCCAACTGCTCTACATCGTATCCCAGCACCTCGCCGTACACCTTGGTGTTGTGTTCTCCGAGGCGTGGCGGGAAGGGAAGGCGCAGTTCCTGCTCGCGCAAGTAGGATGTGAGCACGACGGGTGGCGCGAGGGTGAGTTCCGCGCCGGTAAGGGAGTCCCGCGTGCGAATGAGGTAAGGTACCACGTGCGGGTCTTCCACCACGTCGGCCACCGTTTGGACCCGCGCGATGGGCACGCCAATCGAAGCGAAAAGGGACATGAGTTCTTCGCTCGTGCGCGTGCGGGTGATTTCGGCGATTTCGCGGTTGAGCTGCTCCTTGGCCGCAATCCGGCCGGCGTTGCGCCGGTATTCTTCCCGCGCCAAGTGCTCGAAGCCGGGAAGCTGTGTTACCCGTTCCCATTGCTGGTCACTGCCCACAGCCAAGTAGACATAACTGTTGTCGGCTGTGGGGTAGACGGAGACGGGCGCGAAGAAGGCGTGGGTGTTGCCGCGCCTGCGGATTACCTGCCCAAACGAGCGGGCCATCATTACGGGGATGACCATCCAGGAGACGGCGCTGCGGAACATGGAGATGTCAATTCGGCTCCCCTCCCCCGTAACGGCCCGGCGGTAGAGGGCTTTCATCACCTGGCCGTATGCGTGTTCGGCTGCCCCCAGGTCCACCATAGGCAGGCCGAAGACCTGCGGGGGGCCGTCCGGCTCGCCTGTCAGGTCCATGAAGCCGGAACGGGCCTGGAGGATGGGGTCGTAGGCCGGTTCGTTGACCTCGGGCCCGTAGCCCGTGATGCCCACCCAGATGATGTCCGGCCTGAGCTGGCGCAAAGTTTCGTAGTCAATGCCCAGCTTGGCGTAATTTTTGGGCAGGGTGTTGCAGGCGAAGATGTCCACCGGCAGGCGCACAATCAGTTCGTGCAGGATTGCGCGCCCCTCTTCGCTGGCCAGGTTGAGGGTAATGGACTCCTTGCCGGCGTTGTAGGGCAGGTAATACATGTTCATGCCCTCCTCGCCCAGCACGTTTTCCCCCACGTAGCGGTTGGGGTCCGGCCGACGCGGGTTTTCCAGCCGGATGACCCGCGCGCCTTCCAGCACCAGCCGGTAGGTGAGGAAGGGCAAGCTGAGGGCTTGTTCCAGGCTCAGCACGGTCAGGTTGCGAAATAGGTCGCTCATCGTTCTTCCCTACAAAGTAAGCGTGCCTTCCTCTGCTTTCTGCCCCGATTCGCCCAGTTCCTCCATCTCAGCCAGCACCTCGCGGAGGGCTGCGATGAAGCGTTCGTTCTGCTCCGGCGTGCCCACCGTCACCCGCACATGCTCGGGCATGTAGAAGGGGCCGGCCGGGCGAACCACCACGCCCCGCTGGAGGAGGCGCTCGTACACTTGTTGCGGGCTGTAACCGGGCCGAAACACGATGAAGTTGCTCTGGCTGGGAACCGGGTCTAGCCCCATTTCGGCCAACTGATGATGCAGCCACTTCCGCCCCTCAATGACGATGGCCCGTGTACGGGCCACGTGTTCCCGGTCCTCCAGGGCGGCCATGGCGCCGGTCATGGCCAGGGTGCTCAGGTGGAAGGGCTGCCGACAGCGCCACAGGTACTGAGCCAGTTCGGGAGGGGCGATGGCGTACCCCACCCGCAGCCCCGCCAGCCCGTAAATCTTGGAGAAGGTGCGCACCACGATGACGTGGCGACCGTCGCGCACGTACTTCAGGCTGTCCACGTGGTCGTCGTGGTCCACAAACTCAATGTAAGCCTCGTCGAAGACCACCACCACATGGTCCGGCACGCCGGCCATGAGACGGTCCGCCTCCTCCTGCGTAATGATGGTGCCGGTGGGGTTGTTGGGCGAACAGATGTAGATGAGCCGTGTGCTGGGAGTTACCGCGTCGAGAATGGCGTCCACGTCGTAGCGGTATTCCGGCGTCAAGTCTACTTTTACCGGCTGGCCGCCGCGCCGCCGAACCTGAATTTCGTAGAGCAGGAAGGTTGGCGGGCAAAAGATGGCCTCCTCCCCCTCTTCGAGGAAGCCCATCGCAATCATCGCCAGCATCTCGCTGCCGCCGTTGCTGGTGACAAAGTTGTCGGGCGTCATGCCCGCGCCGACGTGGGCGGCCAGGCGTTCCCGCAGTTTGTCGTCCGTCACGCGCGGGTAGAAGTTGAGGGCGGTCAGGGCGCTGGCAATGGCTTCCACCGCCTTGGGCGACGGCCCCAGCGCGTTCTCGTTGGAGGCCATCTTGATGACGTCGGTCAGGCCGTAGCGCGCGGCCACTTCCTCCACGGACGTGCCGGCCGTGTACACCGGCGCAGCAGCGATGTGGGGGTTGAGGTGAGGTTTATCGCTCATGAGTTCACCGCCTCCTGTTGCTCCCTGTTCACCGTCCACTGTTCACTGCTCACTGTTCACCGCTCCGCTGTTCCTTCAAGGCCCGCAATACCTTCTCCGGCGTGATGGGCAGGCTGGTGATGCGCACGCCGATGGCGTCGTAGATGGCGTTGGCGACGGCCGCTGCCGTGGGGTTGGTGCCCATCTCTCCCACCCCTTTGGCGCCGAAGGGCCCCTCGGGGTCGTCCGTCTCGACGATAACCGATTCGATCTTGGGGGCGTCGAGGGCGGTCAACAGGCGGTAGTCCAGCAAGGTAGGATTGCGCACGCGCCCCTCGCGCACTTGAAGCTCCTCCAACAGGGCGTAGCCCAAGCCCATCACCACACCTCCCTCGATCTGCCCCTCCACGTACATGGGGTTGATGGCGCGTCCCACGTCGTGGGCGGAGACCACCCACAGCGGCTTCACCTTGCCCGTCTCAATGTCCACTTCCACTTCAATGGCCTGTGCACCGAAGCCGTAGGCCGCCGAGATGTTCCCCTTGCCGTCGGCGCCCACCATCTCGTTGGGTGGGTCGTACCAGCCGTGGCCCACGATGACCTGGCCGCCCTCGCGGAAGTGGCGCGCCCGCACCACCTTGTCGAAGGGAACCCGGCGGTCCGGGGAGCCGCGCACCACCACGTACCCGTCGCGCAGTTCCAAGTCGGCCGCTGATACCTCCAGAAGTTCCTCGGCGGTTTCCAGGATCTGACGTTTGACTTCCTGGGCGGCGAAAAGGGCCGATTTTCCGGCGATGAACGTGGTGCGGCTGGCGTGGACGCCCACGTCCCAGGGCGTGAGCGCCGTGTCGTTGTTGACGATGACGATTTTGTCCGGCTGCACGCCCAGCACCTCGGCCACAATTTGGGCCACGATGACGTCGGAGCCCTGGCCAATTTCGGTGGCTCCCGTCATCACCGTGATCTGGCCGAAGTCGTCCACCTTCACGATGGCACCACAGCCGTCGGAGCGGTAGATGCGCGCGCCGCCGCCCACGTTCATGGTGGCCGCAATGCCGATGCCCCGCCGCTTCGTGCCGCTGGCCTCTTTCTTCTTTCGGCGCTCCCACCCGATGCGCCGGGCGGCCTCCTCCAGGCACTCCTTCAGGCCGCACGAGGTAATCTTAATGCCCTGAGGTGTCTCCTCAAAGGGGCGGTTGACGTTCCGCAGGCGGAACTCCAGCGGGTCCATGCCGATGGCTTCGGCCAGGCGGTCCATTTGCGTCTCCACCACAAAGGTGGACTGCGGGTTGCCGAAGCCGCGCACCGCGCCGGTGATGGGGTTGTTGGTGTAGACGCTGTCGGAGATGACGCGGGCGTGGGGCACGCGGTAGAGTGAGCCGACTGTCTCCATGAAGACCAGCGTGGTCACCGTGCCCCAGGAGACGTAGGCGCCGTTGTCCAGCAGGATTTTCACATCCCGCACCCAAAGCCGACCGTCCTTCATGGCGCCGGAACGAGCCCAAATGCGCATGGGCTGGCGGCATTCGGCGGCGATGAACTCCTCCTGGCGCGTGAAGGCCAGGCGCACGGGCTGACCGGCCTTCTTGGCCAGCCACACGCAAATCGGCTCGAAGGAGTACATGTCCAGCCCGCGGCCAAACCCCCCGCCGATGGCCGTCTGGATGATGCGAATGTGGCTGCCGGGAATGCCCAACGCCTCGGCCAAGTCGCGCTGGAGCAGGAAGGGAATCTGGGTGGTGCTCCAGACGGTGAGCCGGCCCGAAGGGTCGAAGGCAGCCAGGCAGAAGCAGGTCTCCAGCGGCGTGGGCTGCATGTAGCCGAGTTCGTAGTAATCCTCCACCACCACGTCAGCCTCGTCCAGTCCCCGGTCGGGGTCGCCGTGGACGTACTCCTGGTGGCGGAAGAGGTTGCTCTCCCGCTCCTCGTGAATGAGGGGGGCGTCTGGCTTGAGGGCCTCTTCTGGGTCGAAGACGGGTGGAAGCGGCTCGTATTCCACGTGGATGAGCTCCAGGGCTTCCTCAGCCGTGTCCTCGTCCACGGCGGCCACGGCGGCCACCTCGTCGCCCACCCGGCGCACTTTGTCTCCCTTGAGGGGCGTGCGGTCCTTGGCGAAGCCAAAGCGGCGCGGGGGAAAGTCTTTGGCCGTGATGACGGCCTTCACGCCGGGGAGCCGCTCGGCGCGGGAGGTGTCAATGTGCAGAATGCGCGCGTGAGGCAACGGGCTGCGCAGAATTTTGCCGTAGAGCATCCGGGGCACTTTCAAGTCGTGCCCATAAACCACCTGGCCCGTCGCCTTGGCCCAGGCGTCAGGCTTGGGAATCCGCTTGCCGATGTAGGAAAATTGTGTCATTTCGATAGTCCCTCCCTGGACAGTTATCAGTGGTCAGTAATCAGTTATCAGTGGTGGTGATAAAGTATTCAGTTATTTGTTCTTTGATGATGTGCCGGTCTCCGCAGAAAAGAGGGGCTTTGGACATCATACCGCCGAGAAGGCGGCCGATTTCTTCGCACTTTTGAAGCAGAACTGCCGCTTGCTCATTGGAGAGATAACCGCAATCTACGGCTGTTTCAATCCAATGCTGGGTTTCCAGTTGTTCTCCGTCTGCGTCCGTCAACTTGCTCAAGAAGTGCCGCTCGTAGCGACGTTTTGCCCAGGCCTCAGCAATGTTTGCCCCAATTGCACGAGATGACCGTCGCATCTGGTCTGTAAGTGCAAATGTTTCTTCTCTTGGAAACGCAGTTGTAATTTCAAAAATGAGCTGTGCGAGTTCCCGCGCCTTTTGATACACCACCAGGTCCCGAAAACTTCTCGCATACACCAGTTTTTTCACCTCCGTTAATCAGTGATTACTGATCACTGATCACTGTTCACTGACTTCCGCGGCCGCGAGCACGGCTTCCACGACCTTCGTGTACCCCGTGCAGCGACACAGGTTGCCGGCGATGAAGTGGCGCACCTCGGCCTCAGTTGGTTGTGGGTTCTGCTGAAGCAGGGCGTAGGCGCTCATAATGAGGCCCGGCGTGCAATAGCCGCACTGAATGGCCCCGCGTTCCACGAAAGCTCGTTGCAATGGGTGGAGCGCTTCGGTTGTCCCCAATCCTTCGATGGTTGTAATCTGGCGCTCGTGGGCGTCCAAGGCAAAGACCAAACACGAGGTGACCGGCACGCCGTCCAACAGCACCGTGCAGGCGCCACAGTCACCGGTGGCACACCCCTCGTTGGTGCCGGTCAACTCCAGTTCGTTGCGCAGCACCTCCAGCAACGTGCGCTGGGGCTTCACTTCCAACTCGTAGGTTTCGCCGTTCACGTGAAGCCTCAGTGGGTATTTCTTTGCGTTCATGTGTTCCCCCCTGTTTTTCAGTAATCAGTGATCAGTAATCAGTGAACAGTGTTCAGTAATCAGTCAGTTAAAAACTGACCACTGATCACTGATCACTGATTACTGATCACTGTTCACTGGCTGTTCACTGGCTAATGGTTACTGAAAAAAGCGCCCTGCGGGTCAGGACGGCCACCATTTCCCGGCGATACCAGGCTGAGCCGCGCACGTCGTCAATGGGGCGCGCGGCCTCGGCGGCCAGTCGGCCTGCTTCGGCGATGCGCTCCTCCGTCAGCGGGGCGCCCCTGATGGCCGCTTCGGCCTCGCGGGCGCGGATGGGCGTGGGCGCGACGGCGCCCAACACGATGTGCGCGTCCTCACACACGCTTCCTCCCTCCTCGAAGCGCACCCACGCGGCCACGCCCACGATGGCGATGTCCAGGGCCTCGCGATGGGCGTGTTTGATGTATGTGCCCCGTGCCTGTGGGTCCGGCGGGGGCACCACGACGGCGGTGAGCAACTCGCCCCGGCCCAACACCGTTTGGCCCGGGCCGGTGAAAAACGCCTCCAGCGGCACACGGCGCTCTCCCTGGGGGCCGAAGATGACGGCCTCGGCGTCGAGGGCAATCAGCGGCGGAGCCAGGTCCGCGGAGGGCGCCGCGTTGCAGAGGTTGCCGCCCACGGTAGCCAGGTTGCGCACCGGCACCGAGGCCATCTTGCCGGCGATTTGAGCAACCATTAGATAGCGCTCGCGCACCTTGGGGGAACTGGCGACCTGTGTCAGCGTAGCCAGGGCCCCGATTTTGAGGCTTCCGTCGTCCTGGGGAACGATTTCTGCCAGGCCCGGGATACGCTTCAGGTTCACCACGACTTTCGGTTGTATCTGGCCGTATCGCATCTTGGGGATAAGGTCGGTTCCCCCGGCAACGGGATAGACGCCCTCCTCGTAGCGGGCCATGATTTCAACAGCGGCTTCAAGCGTTTCGGGTGCGTAGTATTCAAAGGGCTTCATTGTTCTTCTCCTGTTCCCTCCGGCTGAATTGTGTGTTCCAGAGCCCCTTTTCCTCCAGCGCTCTCACCAGGGCGAAAGTGGGCGTATCCCTCCGCCAGCGCGTGGAGGTTGGCTTCCCGAAAGCGCGCTTTGCTCACGCGCGTAAGCGTCTCCTCAACCGCCTCGTAGCCGAACGGAAAGGCCGGGTGACCGAGGGCAAAGCCGAGGAGCACGGTGTTGGCCAGCGCTGGTGACCCCAGTTGCATCGCAATGGCGTCGGCGTTCAGCGTGTGCAGCTCGATGCCACGCTCCGCCAGGCGAGCCGCAATCTCGGGACGAGGAAAGTCCGCTCGTCCGCTGTTGACGAAGCCGACGCCGCCGTCGCGCAGGTATCCCAGGGCCTTGTACGCCTCGTCGGGGTCGAGGGCCAGCAAGATGTCGGCCGTTCCTGGGCGCACCAGTGGGCCACCGTGCTCGTTCACCTTCAAGTGCGAAACAACCGAGCCGCCCCGCTGGCTCATGCCGTGGGTTTCGGCGCCCGCAAGGCTATGCCCCAACATCCTGGCCGTCTCCGACAGCACCCGCGTGAGGAAGAGGACGCCCTGTCCTCCAAGGCCAACGATGACAAGCTTCACTATTCCCTCCTGTTTTCAGTGAGCAGTAATCAGTTATCAGCGATCTTACCCACCGCTTACTGTTTACTGATCACTGATAACTGATTACTGGCCACTGATCACTGGAACAATCAACCCCTTGTAGCACGCGTCCACGCACTCGCCGCAGTCCACGCAAATGCGCCGGTCAATCTCCACCCGACCTGTCTCCGAGTTCATCACCAGCGCGGGACACTCGAAGGCCACCAGGCAATAGCGGCAGCCGTCACACGCCTCGTCCACCTTGACGGGCTGTGGGGTGATGGCCTCGCGCTGGTAGAGCACGCAAGGGCGGCGGGCGATGATGACGGCCACACCGCCGTCGGGCTGCTGGGTGTACTCGTGGGCTTCTTTCACCAGTTGGATCATGTCGGGAATCTCGTAGGGGTCAACGACGCGCAGCCAGCGCACACCGCAAGCGCGCACCAGGTCTTCGAGCGCCACCTGTACCCCGCCACCGTCGTCGGCAAGCTGGTCCGAGTCCACCGTCGGCTGGAAGCCGGTCATGGCGGTCACGCGGTTGTCCAGGATGACCAGCACAAAGCGGGCCCCCGTGTGCACCGCGTTTGCCAGGGCGGGCAGCCCGGCGTGCACAAAGGTGGAGTCGCCGATGGTGGCTACAATGGGCCTCTGGGTGCCACTCACGCGGTGGGCGTGGTAGAAGCCGGCGGCCATGCTGATGGAAGCGCCCATGTCCAGTATCGTGTCCACTGCCCGCAGGTTGATCCCCAGCGTGTAGCATCCGATGTCACTGGGCAAAATTGCCTTCCGTGACCCGCGCCGAATGGCGTAAAAGGCCGAGCGGTGTCCGCACCCCGGGCAGAGCCGGGGCGGGCGCGGGGGCAACTCCAGTTCACCCACCAATGCCTGCAAAACCTCATCCTCACCCGCTGGCAGGTCGGCCACACCCGCCTGGCGAAGCTGGTCGCACAGCACCCGGTAGATGACCTCTGGCGTGAGTTCGCCCGCGCCGGGAGCCGCGCCGTTTAACCGTCCGGCCACGTTGCGGCGATCTGGAAGCTGAAGCTCAATGACGGCGTCGGTCTCCTCGAGCACCAGGACGTGGTCGCAGCGACTCACGAAGTCCATGATGGCCTCTACCGGCAACGGGTAAGGCGTTCCAACCTTGCAGACGGGCACCTCGTCGGAGAGGCCGGCTTCTGCCAGCAACTCCACGATTGTGGGATAACACACGCCACCGGCAACGATACCGAACCGGTAGCGACCGTGGCCGTTGGGAATTCTGTTCAACGGTGAGGTCGCGAAGGTCGCCTGGATTTTTTGCAACTTTTCGTTGAGTTCAACGTGGGCGAAATAACGCCCGCGGGGCGTGGCGACCCAGCGGCGCTCTTTCCTGAAGTTGGCCTTGCCCGTGGGCGGCGGGACATCTTCCAGGGGCACGTTTTGGAAGCCGTGGCAGACGCGCACGGTGGGGCGCAACATCACCGGAATCTGGAACGCCTCGGAGAGTTCGAAGGCGGCTCGCACCATTTCTTTGGCTTCGCGGGGCGTGGCCGGGTCGAGGGCGGGCACTTTGGCCAGCATGGCATACATGCGGCTGTCCTGCTCCGTTTGGGACGAATGGGGGCCGGGATCGTCGGCAGCAATGACCAGAAATCCCCCTGCAACGCCAGCATAGGCCGCGCTCGTGAGGGCGTCCGACGCCACGTTCAACCCCACCTGCTTCATCGCCACAGCCGCGCGCAAGCCGCTCCAACTTGCGGCCAGCGCCACCTCGAAAGCCACCTTCTCGTTGGTGGACCATTCCACGTAGAGGTCGTCGAGCTCCAATTCCTTCTTGAACTGTACCACGGCTGGCAAAATCTCCGAACTGGGCGTGCCCGGGTACGCCGTCATTACCCGACAGCCGGCCTCGACCAATCCCCTTCCAATGGCTTCGTTTCCCAAAAGGACCTTCTCCATAAGCGCCCCCTCCGTGTGCTGGTGGCGTTCATTCGTCAAAGATGAACACCGGTTCCTGGTACAGGCGCACCTTCTTCTCCTGGAGCCGCGTGCGAATCATGTTATCCAGCCAGGCATTCTTTTCGTCCAGCGGCGTGTCGGCCCACAGCAGGTCCACGCTCACGTTCAGCCCCAACACCCGGCCGGGCACGATGTGGCGCGTGATTCCCATTGGCAGTCGGGCCCCATTCAGCGACAGGTGCATAACCTCGGGCGGGGCAAAGCACGGGAAGACCACAGCCAGCGTGGCGCCTTTGATTGGTTCTGCCCAGAGCGTTTCCAGCGATTCCCCCGGCGTGCGCAACACGTGCGCGCGCCCTTCGTACAACCTGACAATCTGGTCGAGCAACTTGACGCACCCGTCAAGGTCGCGCTTCTCTCCACGTTCCCGCGCCATAATGATCCGGCCGTCGGGCAGGCTGAAGTAGCAAACGATGTCGCGGGCGGCCAGCAAGCGTTCTGCCTGATGCACGTCACCCGGTTCCAGGATAAGCCCTTCGATGCGTTCGACCTGTTGGAAGAACGCCTGCGCGTCAACGCCCACCAAAATGTGGTGCCACCGCCCCAGCCTGATGCCTTGCTCCTCGTAGGCGACGATCTGCACCACGCAATCCCGGCAACCCAGTGCCTTAAGGGCCTCCACGCGGGTGGCTCCATCGAGCACCATATACTGCTGCGAAACCAGCTCCGTAACCAGGGGCGGGTTTCGCAACACTTTATCCCGACGCAACCGCTCAACCAAGCGTTCCACGCGGAGTGGGTCTACCCGTTCGTGAAGTACAAGCTGGTTCAACGGCACAAACCGCAGGCGGATACGTGCAGGGTCAGCCCAGCACTCTTTTGTTGTCATAACTCTCAACCCGTTTTGAAAGTTCACAGGTGGCGGAACCCCGTCGTTCCGCCACCTTAAGCGCCGTTGCTCCGAAAGCAAGAGTTACTGTTCAGGTACTTTGGGCAACTCGGCCAGCGCCCGCTCCACTTCTTCCTCGGGATACTCGTAGTCGGGCAGCTTGCCGGCAAAGTAGTCCTCGTAGGCCTTCATGTCGAAGTGGCCGTGGCCGGACAGGTTGAAGGCAATGACCTTCTCCTCGCCCGTCTCCTTGCACTTCAGCGCTTCGTTGATGGCAGCCCAGACGGCGTGAGCGGGCTCCGGCCCCGGCACGATGCCCTCGGCGCGGGCAAAGGTGACGGCCGCCTCGAAGACGGGGTTCTGCGGCACGGCCACCGCCTCGATGATGCCCAGGTCATAGAGGTGGCAGACGATGGGTGCCATGCCGTGGTAGCGCAGGCCACCGGCGTGAATGGGGGCCGGGATGAAGGAGTGTCCCAGCGTGTACATCTTAATGAGCGGCGTCGTGCCGGCCGTGTCGCCGAAGTCGTAGACGTACTTGCCCTTGGTGAGGCTCGGGGCGGCTGTGGGCTCCACAGCAACGATGCGGGTCTCCTTGCCCTCCTTCAGCTTCTCGCGCACGAAGGGGAGCGCAAAGCCAGCAAAGTTGGACCCTCCGCCGATGCAACCGATGACCACGTCCGGGTAGTCGCCCGCCTGCTCGAACTGCTTCAACGCCTCCTCACCGATGACGGTCTGGTGCATGAGCACGTGGTTGAGCACGCTTCCCAGCGAGTACTTGGTGTCCTCCCGCGAAGCCGCCTCCTCCACCGCCTCGCTGATGGCAATGCCCAGGCTGCCGGGCGAATTGGGGTCTTCGGCCAGGATCTTGCGGCCCACGTTGGTCTCGTTGCTGGGGCTGGGAATCACGTTGGCCCCCCACACCTGCATGAGGTTCTTGCGGTAGGGCTTCTGCTCGTAGCTCACGCGCACCATGTAGACCTTGCACTCCAGGTCGAAGAGCGTGCACGCGAAAGCCAGCGCGCTGCCCCACTGGCCGGCGCCGGTTTCCGTTGTCAGGCGCTTCACCCCTTCTTGCTTGTTGTAGTAGGCCTGGGCCACGGACGTGTTGGGCTTGTGGCTGCCCGGCGGGCTTACTCCCTCCCACTTGTAGTAAATGCGGGCCGGCGTGCCAAGGGCTTCCTCCAGGCGGGTGGCGCGAATCAACGGCGTTGGTCGCCAAATTCTGTACGCCTCGCGCACCGGCTCCGGAATCTCGATGTATTGCTCCTGGCTGACCTCCTGGGCAATCAGGGCCATGGGGAAGAGCGGGGCCAGGTCGTCAGGGCCAATGGGCTGGAGTGTGCCAGGGTGGATGACTGGTGGCAAGGGCTCCGGCAGGTCCGGCAGGATGTTGTACCAGTGGGTCGGCAGGTCGCTTTCGCTCAAGAAAATTTTCTTATCCGCCATTACCGCCTCCTTTGGGCATTTGTTAACATTTTGGGAATTCCCGCAACACGACGGACAAGAGGTGCGTGCACGTTTTCTACCTCAGTTTCACCCCCTTTCTTTCCCAGGTTTGTGGTGGGCCCTGGTGCCCAGGCCAGAAGGTACTCCATCCCGCGCCCGGAGGAGCCACCTCCTGCAACACGGTCGCCGACAGACAGGTTGGCGTTTTGCCGCTCAGCCCCCGAACTCAAGCAGCAATGCCAAGGAGACGGGCGGCATTCCCGCCCAAAATTTTGGCCTTCGTTTCCTCGCTCAAGGGCAGCGCCCGAAGGGCCTCGATGTTCTCCTTGATGGGAGGGGCTCCCGGCCAGTCGGAGCCGAAGATGACTTTGTCAGCCAGGCGTTCGAGGTCTGGGAAGTAGCGCAGCAAGTTCTTGGGCGGGAGCCCGGAAATCTCCATGTAGACGTTCTCGCGCAGTCGCGCCAGGAAGAAGGCCTCCTCGTACCACAGGCCCCGGCCGCTGTGCGCCATGACGATGGTCAACTCTGGGAAGTCGATTGCCACGTCGTCCAGGTCGAGCGGATTGGCGTAGCGCAGGCGAAAGCCAGGAAAGATGGACGACCCGGTGTGCACCAACACCGGAATTCCCAGCTCGGCCGCCTTGGCGTAAAGGGGGTAGACAATCCGGTCGTTGGGGCTGAAGCCCTGGTAACCGGGCATCAATTTCAGCCCCCGGAAGCCAAGCTCGCGCACGCAGCGCTCCAGCGCGCGAGCGGGGTATGGTTCGATGAAGGGGTTGATGTTGCAGAAGGGGATCAAACGTTCCTGGCCGGCGCAGAATTCTGCCACCCACTCGTTGCTGATGAGGCCGGTTGTCTTGGGGTTCTGCTCGGCCAGGCAGACGGCGTAATCCACGCCGCACTCGTCGAGGTAGCGGACCAGGCCTTCTGGGGTCAGCACCCGGTCCAGAAACTCTCGGGCATTTTCTCCCTGGAACCGCCGGTAAATCTCCTGCACCCAGGGATGATACCGGTCATAGCGCCCCGGGTGGAGGTGGAAGTCAATTACAGGCGTTCTGGGCGGGCTCACGTTCTCCTCGTTCCCGAAGGGTGGAGAGACGCCTGTTCGACCTGGCTTTCAGCAGGAGCAGCAAGGTTTCTACAACTACAACGGTGCTGGGAGTGCTGCCTGATATATCATTGATATTTTACCACCGGATTGACGAAACTGTCAAATACGGTTCGTGACGGGAGAAGAAGTGCTACCGGGCCACGTGTTTTGGTGCAAATCTGTGCGGTCGTTTGGGGGCGGGGGGAGAGGATATACCTCTCATCTTCGCGGGACTGCCTGTCCAGTCAGCTTCGCGGTCTTCTCCTCCCGATCCCACCAGCGGGCAATGAGAATGATTGCCACCAGCGCGTACATCATGCCGCCCGGAATCCACATAATCGTGCCGCCTAGCATTTGGTCTTCCAGAACCGAGAGTCCCCAGATTCGAGGAACAGTGGTGTAGTAAAGGTAGAGCGGCTCACGCGCCAGCGAGATGCCCACAGCAAGCACTTCGTTCTGCGCAAGTGCGGCCAACACGTATCCCACCCGCCTGCCGTAGCTCAATTTCCCGTGGACGTGTGGCGGCGCACCGATGACGTGCCACCAGAACAAGAGCGCTGTGGCGAAAAAGGAAGTGTGCTCCAGCGTGTGGACGAACTCGTAGCGCAGGGCAGCGTCATACCCGGCGGGCGTGTGCCAGAGCCAGAGGGTGCTCACGTAAAGGAGCCACGCCATGCCGGGCGCGCTCACGTGCCGGAACCACTGGCGGAAGCGCCCGCGACGGTCCATAAGCCGGCCGATAGCCCACCGCAACCCTCTCGGCATTCCCCACAGGGCCACCGGAAACGGGTTTCCCAGCAGCAAAAGGGGAGGGGCGACCATCATAAGAAGCTCATGCTGGACCATGTGGGCGGAGAAGAGGTAATCGCCCAGCGTATCTACGGGAGAAACCAAAGCCAAGGCGAGCACCCCCACTCCGCCCGCGTGCGCGGCGAGGCGCCAGCCGCTGGCCAAGCGCCGGTGGCCTTGGCAACGCAAGCGCCACCATCCCGCCGTGTACACCGAAGCGAGCAAGAGGAGAACCAGCAACACCTCGGGTGACCAACTCCAGGTCGTCCACCAACTCATCTTTCCCAGCATCACATAAATTGTTGTTCGAGGCCCACTTGGCTGTGGTCGAAGGCGAGAACTTCAGAGCAGGTAAAGGGCCGGGTAGAAGAACACCCACACCACGTCCACAAAGTGCCAGTACTTGATGCTGGCTTCCACTCCCCAGTAACTGTCGGAGGAGTAAGCTCCCCGGCGGCCGTTCAGGTAAACCATCAAGAGAAGCAAAACGCCGCTCAGCACGTGAAAGGCGTGCATGCCCGTCATGGAGAAAAAGGCGATACCGAAGCCCTCCTGGGGCACGATGCCCAAGCGTGGAGCTTCGGGCCACTCCACCAGCACTACCCCCAACAAGAAAAGCGTGCCCAGGAGAATGGTCGCCAGCAAGTTTCTCAGAAACTGAGGACGGTCGTCGTGAGCGATGGCCGTCTCGGCACGGTAGGCGGTGAAGCTGCTCAAAAGCAGGATAACTGTAATCGCCAGCCCCAGCGTCTGGTTCAGTTCCTCCGGCCGGGAGGTGCCGAACAGGTAGAAGCGCGTCAAGAGGAGGATGAGAAAAATCAGGCTCTCCGAGAAGAAGAACAGCCACAGGCCAAATCGGTTCAATGCCAGGCGATCATACTCAGGATGGACGACCGCACTTGTGTGGGTGGTCGCGGTGCTCATTCGTGTCCCTCCTTGTGCCACAACTGGTTCACGTGCATGAAGTACTGGACAATAAGGGCAGCTTTCGCGAGTGCAAGAACCGCCAGGTACAACAGCGCGCTGTTGATGGCAATAGCAACCCAGAATTCCACAGCCGTCAACACGGCCAAAATGCCGATGACAATCCATCCAAGGCGCAGTTTTGCGGCTTTCTTGGCTTCCATAGGCTCTTCCCCCTTCACTCACTACGACTTGCCGTTGTCTGACGAAGTGCGTGCAGGGTCCGCGTCGCTGGCGCCGGCAATGCCAAAGCGCACGTACACCGAACCCGGCACACCGTAGTCGTAAGGCCCACCGACAACCACGGGCGGCGTCGGATAGTTGAACTCCGGCGGCGGGGAGGAAATTTGCCACTCCAAGGAGCGCGAGCGCCACGGGTTCTCAGGAGCTCGCTCGCCCGCTCGGATGCTTCGCACGATGTTGACCAGGAAGACCAACATGCTCAACCCTACTAAGAACCCACCCATTGTGGCAATCATCTGGAAGGTGTCGAAGCCCAGAGCGGGGTCGTAGTCAGCAATGCGGCGGCGCATGCCAAGCAGGCCGATTCGGAACATGGACGTGGTCACCATGAAGAAGCCAATGGTCATCAGCCAGAAGTGGAGCTTCCCCAGCCGTTCGTTGTACATGCGGCCCGTCACTTTCGGGAACCAGAAGTAGATGGCCGCCATGAAGGGAAAGACGAAGCCGCCGAACATCGTGTGGTGGAAGTGCCCCACCACCCAGTATGTTTCGTGCAGGAAGAAGTCAGTGACAACAGTGCCGTTAGGCGGCCCACTCAACCCGCCTATCAAGAAGATCACAAAGGCGCCCAGCACGAAGAGCATGGGGGTCTCGAAGCTGATTTTGCCCTCCCACATGGTAGCCAGCCAGTTGAAGAATTTGATGCCCGTCGGAACAGCGACCAAGACGGTCGTAAACATGAACGTGGAGTTCAGTACATTCCCCAACCCAACCGTAAACATGTGGTGTGCCCACACGAGGAAACCGATGATGGCTATCGCCATGCTGGAAAGGGCGACAAACTTGTACCCGAAGAGGGGCTTGCGCACGAAGACCGGAAGCAGCTCGCTGATGATGCCGAGCCCGGGCAGGATAAAAATGTAAACCGCCGGGTGAGAGTAGAACCAGAAAATGTGCTGGAAGAGAACGGCATCGCCACCCTTCGCGGGGTCGAAGAAGCCCATGCCCAGCACGCGCTCCAACACCACCATCAGGAAGGACATGCCAATGAACTGGGTGGCGACTAGCTGGATAATCGAAGTAGCCAGCATACCCCACACGAAAATTGGCATACGGAAGAGGCTCATCCCGGGGGCTCGCATTTTCAGAGTCGTAGTGAGGAAGTTGATCGAGCCCAGGATGGACGAGAGACCTATGGCGAACACGCCCAGGTAGAAGAACAGAATGCCCAGCGGTGCCCTAGCGCCCAAAGGGGGGTAGCCCGTCCAGCCCGTGTCGAAGCCGCCTGTGAAGAAGCTAAGCACGATGAGCACTACGCCGGGCACGGTAATCCAGAAGGAAAGAGCATTCAAGCGCGGAAATGCCATGTCCGGTGCCCCTACCATGAGGGGGATCAGGTAGTTGGCCATGCCGCTGACGCCCAGCAAAATGGCCCCGATCATTACAATGCCGTGTAACCCCATGATGGTGTTGTACGTGTTCGGCGACATGAACTGGAGTCCGGAGCGGGCCAACTCCAGGCGCATGATGAGCGCCAGCAAACCAGCCACGTACATGAGGGCCAACGCTGTCACGGTGTACTGAATGCCAATGACTTTGTGGCTGGGATCGAAGCTGAAATAGCGCTTCCACTGGGGCGCGTTGGGGTCAGGATGATGCGGGTCTCCGGCCTGCTCCCCCTGTGCCCAGCGCCACCAGTCCGAAAAGGCACCTATGCCGACCAGAAAGAAGACGATCCAAGAGATGGCGCCGACGAAAGAGACAGGATCAGCAGACCAGGCTGGCCGGCCCAGGGCGACACGTGCCGCCATAGTCAGCGCCATGCCAATGACAGCACCAATGGCACCTACGATAAGGCCGCGAATTAAGCCCAGCGAAAGCATTGATATGCCCTCCTTGTCCCGCTTATTGCAGCGTCTTGATGAATTCGACAAGGTCTCGAATCTGGTCTTCCGAGAGCTGGTCTTTAAAGTTCTTGGGCATTACGTCTGGAAAGCCTTCCACAACGTACGCACTGGGGTTCAGGATAGACTCGCGGATGTATTCCTCGTCGGCGACGCGGGTCGAGCCGTCCTGGAAGGTGCGCGTGCTCCCAAACAGACCTTTCCAGGTGGGCCCCACGAGTTTGGTCCCGTCGGTGGAGTGACACCCCAGACATCCGAACTGCTGTGCCAGCGCCCGGCCGCGCTCCGCCGCTTGAGCGTCAACGCCAGCGGCACCCGTTGGTGGTGCGGGTGCTGCCGCTGTCTGACTTTTCACCCACTCCTCGAAGGCCGATTGCTCCACAACCTTCACGGGGGCCAACATGTAGGCGTGTGCCGTTCCACACAGCTCGGCACACCGCACCTTGTATTCGCCCACTTTAGTAGGCGTTAAGCGCAGGTGATTCTCGATTCCAGGAATGTTGTCCATCTTAATCCGGAGCTCGGGAATCCAGAACGAGTGGATCACGTCCACGGAGTAGAGGCGAAAGAGAACCGGCCTGTTCACCGGAAGCACGAGTTCGGACGAGGTGATGCCCAGGTCAGGATACTCGAAGCGCCACCCCCACTGGAATCCGGTAACATCAACCACCAGTTCATCCTTGTAACCCGTGGTGGGCATGATGTCCCACAAAATGCCCGCCGCGTAGGAAGCCAGTCCGATCACGATAATGGCCGGAATAACAGTCCAAGCGACTTCCAACGGGGTGGAGCCGTGGACGGGGGGGCCGTCTTCTAGGTCGCCTGGGGCGCGGCGAAACACAACTAGGCTGTAGAAGAAAAACACCATGCACAGGACGAAGATGACGCCCGCAATGGCGAACTCCAGGCGCAGAAGGAAGTCTATCGGTTGACCCTCACGGGCTGCCAGTTCGGGCGTGAGGTCCGTGCGCCAAAACCAGAGCGCAACAGGAACGGAAAGCACAACGGTGATCAGTAGCGGAACTGTTAATTTTCTCATAATGCCTCCTCTCTCCGGAATCTCAGGTGCGCGTTGGGCTGGCCGTGGATGAGCCTCACGAAGAGATTCCTTTGGGCTCTGGCGTTTGTACGACGCCCCTTTTAAGGCGTCCAAAAGGTCTTTTTCCGTCGCTGCGACCACCCGTTGGCGATCGTGAATGATCATCTCGTTGCCGGCCAGCGTCACATAGATGATGCGGACCGATTCGAGTTCCGGCCAGAGCAACGGGGCCAGGTCGGCCTCTTCCAGTTCAACGTTCTCATGGTCAACGATGATCGCCTGTGGGCGGTGTTTGCGAATCGCGCTGCGCGCCTCCGCCAAGCTCGCTACAACTCCCACAACCTCTGCTTGGTCGCCCAAGAGGCGGACGATTCCTTCCCGGAACAGAGGGTGGGGCGAAACAATCAGGACGCGCCCCAGTTCGCTCCACGGCATGAAGGACATTCCGCAAAAATTTGGTGGATTCAATCCTTTGCGTTCACTCTTCAATGGTACACGAAGACGTGTGGGGCGTCATCGGCCAATGGAGGGATTTGGTGAACGCGAAAACGGGGGATAGGTACGTCACTCAAAAGAATGATTGAGGGGTGGCAACCCCTCTCTTTGGTGAGGAGAGGATAATTCCCAATCGTGCGGTTGAAGTTGAAAACGTATTACGAATCTTCATTCTTCGTCCGGCTGAATATCGTCTACCAGCCCGGCGCGCACGGCGTAAGCGGCGGCGTGTGCGCGGCTGCGCAGGTGCAACTTGTCGAGGATGTTGCGCAAGTGGCTTTTGACGGTGTGTTCTGAGAGGTGAAGGCGGTCAGCAATTTCCTTGTTGCCCAGCCCTTGGGCGACTAGCCGAAGCACTTCGATTTCTCGCTCCGTGAGGGCTTGGGGGGAAGGTTGAGGTGGTGGCGGGGCCTGCTGGGCCAGGGCTCCGAACTCTTCCAGCAGGCGCACGGCCAGCGCTGGCGCGATGACTGCTTCTCCGGCGTGCACGCGGCGGATGGCCTCGATCAATTCTGCTGTCTCGACATTTTTCAAAAGGTATCCGCGAGCGCCAGCTTTCACCGACTCAAAGAGGTCTTCGTCACGGTCCGAGACCGTGAGCATGATGACCTGAGTTTTGGGGTGAGCAGATCGAATTTGGCGGGTGGCTTCTGGCCCTGGGAGGCCGGGCATCTGTACGTCCATGAGCACCACGTGGGGGCGCAGCCTTTTGACGAGAGCCACAGCCTCCGTTCCATCGGCGGCCTCCCCCACAACTGTCAGGTCGTCGTAATCGCCGAGCAGGCGCCGCAGACCGTGGCGGAAAAGGGTGTGATCGTCGGCAATGAGCACGCTGATTTTCGACATGGGCCTTGGCCTCCTATTCCACCAATTGCCTTCTCGAACACCATGTTTCAATCCTCGTGTCTCCCTGAAAACGTGGAGCGGTGGTGTGCCATTCCAGCGGCTTGAGCCGAGATACGACTCGGCGCCGCCATAACTAAAGAAATTGTGTAGAACTGGGGCGGCGCCGAGTCGTATCT
>WFWG01000166.1 GCA_015491235.1 Ardenticatenaceae bacterium | reverse complement strand
GCGGGAGAGCATCATCGCCACCGGCTTCCACTACCTGCGGGAGACCCTCGACCGCAACAACATCGCCGAGTTCTCCGAGATCGTCATGCGCGCCCAGGGCATCCGGCGGGCTGGTTCGGCTGCGCTGGACCTGGCCTATGTGGCGGCCGGGCGGCTGGACGGCTACTGGGAGTACTACATGTCGCCCTGGGACATCGGCGCCGGTGGCCTGCTGGTGCGGGAGGCGGGCGGCCTCTTGCGCACCATTGAAGGGGGCGAGTGGGACCCGTGGCAGACCAGCACCGTGGCTGCGAACCCGGAACTGATGCCGGTCTTTCTCGAAGCGCTTCAAAGGGCACGGGAACGGGAACCGTGAAGAATCTCGTTGAACTGGCACCACACACGTACTATTTGCCGGGCTCGGTTAACGTGGGCGTGATCGCCACCGCCGACGGCGGAGCCATCCTCGTTGACAGCGGTGCCGACAAGAATCACGGGCGCACCCTGCGCAAAGCCCTCCAGGCGGCCGGGCTGGAGCCCCGTGCCCTCGTGAACACCCACGCTCACGCCGACCACTACGGCGGCAACGACTACTTTGTTCGCAACTTCGAGGTGTCCGTTTGGGCGCCCTCATTCGAGGAAGCCATCTTGCGATACCCGTATCTGGAACCCATGTACCTGTTCGGCGGCGCAGCACCACCGCCGGCTCTGCAGAACAAGTGGCTGATGGGCAAACCGTCACGGGTGGACCACGTGTACACGCCAGACGAAGGCACGCTGGAAGTGGCAGGCGTCTTGCTCAACGTCCACCCCATGAGTGGGCATGCCGTCGTGCAGGCCGCGATTGGGTACGGCTCCGTTTGCTTTGCCGCCGATGCCTTCTTCGGGGCAGAGGTGCTGGCCAAATACGAAGTTCCCTTCACGCACAACGTGCCCCAACAACTCGCCTCCTTGGAGAGGCTGGCCGATCTGCCCTACGAAGTCTTTGTTCCGGGTCACGGCGAGCCCACCCGTGACATCCAGCGGGCAGTGGAACTCAACAGACAGTACATCTTCCGCGCCCTCGACCTCGTGCGACAGGCCGTGCGTGAGGCCGACACCACCAGCGACATTGTGCACGCGCTGACGGCCCGGCTTGAATCGCCGCCGGAGAACCTTTCCACCTACGTGCTCATGCACTCGTGTGTCTTGGCGTATCTGGCATATTTGGTAGAGTTGGGCGAAGTTGTGCCCGTTGTGGAGAAAGGAACGCTGAAGTGGGTTGTGAACACGGCGTGAAGGACGGTTGGTGGCGAGAAGACAAGAGAAGGCAAAGGAGGAGGCCAAAATGAGACCGCTCAACCCAAACGACGTGGTCATCTTGGAAGGGGCCCGCACGCCGGTGGGCACCTTCATGGGGGCACTGAAGGACGTGAGCCCCACCGAGTTGGGCGCCGTCGCCGCGCGCGGCGCCCTGGAGCGAGCCAACGTGCCGCCCGAGTGGATTGACGCCGTCTTCATTGGCAACGTCATCCAGAGTTCGTCGGACGCCATCTACTTGGCGCGCCACGTGGCCCTCAAGGCTGGCGTGCCCATCGAGGCGCCCGCGCTGACCGTCAACCGCCTGTGTGGCTCCGGGCTAGAGGCCATCGTGCAGGGGGCCAAAGCCCTCATGTTGGGCGAAGCCCGCTTCGTGCTGGCGGGCGGGGCGGAGAACATGAGCATGGCCCCCTACGTGCTGCGGGGCGTGCGGAACGGCTGGCGCCTGAACGAGGGCCAGGTGGAGGACATGCTGTGGGCGGCCCTCTACGACGCCTACGCCGGCTGTTCCATGGCCGACACGGCCGAGAACCTGGCCGAAAAGTACGGCATCACGCGCCAGGAGGCCGACGAGTTCGCCCTGCGCAGCCACCGCCTGGCGACTGCCGCCCGCGAGCGGGGCCGATTGGCGAAGGAAATCGTGCCGGTGGAAGTGCGCGACCGCAAGGGGCGCACCGTCCTGGTGGAGCACGACGAGCACATCCGCCCCGACACCTCGCTGGAGAAACTGGCCCGCCTGCCGGCCCGCTTTCGCGAGAACGGCGTCGTCACGGCCGGCAACGCCAGCGGCATCAACGACGCGGCCGCTATGGTGGTCCTCACCACGTGGGGCCTTGCCCAGGAGCATGGCCTGCGTCCCTTGGGGCGGCTGGTCAGTTGGGGCGTGGCCGGCGTGGAACCGCGCTACATGGGCATCGGCCCGGTGCCGGCTTCCCGCCAGGCCCTGGAGCGCGCCGGCCTCACCCTCGACCACATGGACGTAATCGAGGTCAACGAAGCCTTCGCCGCCCAATATCTGGCTGTGGAGCGCGAACTGGGCCTGGACCGCGAGAAGGTCAACCCCAACGGCGGCGGCATCAGCATCGGCCACCCCCTGGGCGCCACCGGGGCCCGCGTCACCCTCACTGCCCTCTACGAACTGCGCGAGCGTGGCGGCCGGTACGCCCTCAGCACCATGTGCATCGGTGGGGGCCAGGGCATCGCCGCTGTCGTCGAGTACGTGGGCGATGTCAGCTAAGGCCGCGCCCGTTTGACGCCCGCCCCGTTTCCGGGTAGAATCCCGGCGAATCGGGTCGAGGACGCCCCAGCACACGCCAAAGGAGGCCGTGCTGGGGCTTTTTCTTTGGGCGGTTGACGTGTCGAGATTACCACGAGCGTTCTTTGGGCGTCCAACCGTAGAAGTGGCCCGTGACTTGCTGGGGCGCCTGCTGGTGCGGCGCCTGCCCGACGGGGCCGAGTTGCGCGGTCGCATCGTGGAAACCGAAGCCTATCGAGGTGAGGGCGACACGGCCAGCCACGCCTCGCGGGGGCGCACGCCGCGCAACGCGGTCATGTTTGGCCCGCCAGGCTACGCTTATGTCTACTTGATCTACGGAATGTACCATTGCCTCAACGTCGTCACCGAGCCGGAAGGCGTGGCCGGGGCCGTGCTCATCCGCGCGGTGGAGCCTGTGGCCGGCCTGGAGCGCATGAAAGCCCTGCGGCCCGTGAAACGCCTGGTGGACCTGACCAACGGCCCCGGCAAGCTGTGCCGGGCCTTCGCCGTTGACCGCTCACTCAACGGGGAGGACTGCGTCAACGGCACCCGGCTCTGGCTGGAGGCCGGCCAGCCCGTGGACGACGCAGACGTGGGCCGCTCCCCGCGCATTGGAGTGCCCTACGCCGACGAAAAGGACCGAAAAGCGCTGTGGCGCTTCTTCATCAAGGAGAACAAGTGGGTTTCACGATGAACGTCGAAATTCTTTTTGGCGAAAAAGGAGCAAAAGAAGCCGCCCGCCGTGGGGCGGTCGCCGTCGTCATTGACGCCCTGCGGGCCAGTGCCACCATCACCACGGCACTGGCCCTCGGCGCGCGCAAAGTCGTGCCGGTGGGCACGCCGGAGGAAGCGCGCGCGTACCTGGGACGCCCCGACTACGTGGTGGCCGGTGAGCGGCGGGGCGTCAAGCTGCCCGGCTTCCACTTCGGCAACTCGCCCACCGAGCTGGTGCGCCACCAGCACGCCCTTCGCGGCCGCGTGCTGGTGCTGACGACCACCAACGGCACCCGCGTGGTGCGGGCCGCCCGTGAGGGGGATACGCTCATTCTGGCGGGAACGACGCTGAACGCCCGGGCGGCAGCGCAGGCGGCCCTGGAGTTGGCCCGCTGTCACGGGCGGGACATCGTTCTGGTGGCGGCCGGCGAGGACGAGGAACACGCCGAGGAGGACTTCGCCGGCGCGCGGTGCATTGCCGAACACATCGAGCGCCTGCAAGGCTATCAGCCCACCAACTCGGCCTGTGGGGCCAGCCTGACGCGCGTCTTCTCGCAGACGCCCAGCGCCCGCGAACTCTTCGACCTGGGCTACCGGGACGACGTCTACTTCTGCGCTCGGCGCGACGTGTACGACGTGGTGCCCTGGCTGGAGAACGGCGGCTTTGTGCCCTACAAGCACCGCACCCCGGCGGTGAAGGCACTCCGCTAGCGTGCCATTCCAGCGGCTTGAACAGAGATACGGCTCGGCGCCGCCGTAGAGAACAGGGGCGGCTTTGCCGCCCCTGTTCTCTACAATTTCTTCTCCTACGGCGGCGCCGAGCCGTATCTCTGCTCAAGCCGCTGGAATGGCACGCTAGCGGAGTGCCTTCACCGCCGGGGTGCGGTGCTTGTAGGGCACAAAGCCGCCGTT
>WFWG01000165.1 GCA_015491235.1 Ardenticatenaceae bacterium | reverse complement strand
TCCCCAGGGCGCGCCACAGGGCCAGTGGGGTGGCAATGCCCAGCGCGCAGGGGCAGGTGATGAGCAGCACCGAAAGGGCGTTCATGAGGGCTGTTTCCGTGCCGGCCACTTGTCGCCAGAAGAGGAAGGTGATGGCGGCCAGGGCCACGGCAGAGGGCACCAGCACCGCTGCCAGGCGGTCGGCCAGCCGCTGGACCGGCGCGCGGCTCCAGAGGGCCTCGTGGAGCAGGCGGGTCATCTGGCCGGCGGCCGTTTGCGGCCCGGTGGCGGTCACCAGCACCTCGAACGTGCCGTCCAGGTTGAGCGTGCCGGCCAGCACAGTTTCGCCGGGAGCGCGCGGGCAGGGGAGAGGCTCGCCGGTGAGCAGGCTCTCGTCCACGTCGCCGGTGCCTGTTGCCACCACGCCGTCGGCCGGGAATCGCTCGCCGGGGCGCACCAGCAGGCGCATTCCGGGCCGCACCTCGTCAACGCTGATTTCGCGGGGACCATCGGGGGTGATTTGCGTGGCCTTGGCCGGCAGGTGAGCCTGCAGGCGCTCCAGGGCCTCGCGGCCCTGTTCCTGGGCGCGGGCCTCCAGCCAGCGCCCAACCGTCACCAGAAAGAGCAGCATGGCGGCGGTGTCGAAGTAGACGTGGGGCACACCGGCCAGCAGGTTGCGGGCCGAGAGGAGCCAGGCGGCCAGCGCTCCCAGGGCGATGAGGGCGTGCATGTTGGGCTGGCGTCGTAGAATTCCCGCCACGCCAGCCCGCATCACCGGCCAGCCCAGCAGGACCATGACGGGCAGGCTGGCCACCAGGAGCATCAGGCGGAAGAAGTCCTCCAGCCAGCGGCTCTCGCCACCGCTCAGGCCCAGCACCTCGCGGGCGTAGAGCATGGCGCTGATGAGCATGATGTGCATGGCAAAGACGCCCGCGATGAGCAGGCGCTCGAAGAGGGCCTCGGCCTCGTCGCCCAGTTCCTCCGGGCTGGTGGCGGCCCGGTAGCCCAGCCGCCGGACGCGCTTCACCAGGGCGGCCGGGGTCACGCGGCCGGGGTCGAAGCGCACGCGCGCCCGGCGCTGCACAAAGCTCACCTCGGCGTCGGCCACGCCCGGCGTGCGCCTCAACGTCTCGCCAATCAGCCAGGTACAGGAAGCGCACCACAAATTGCCCAGGTGGAGGGTGACTTCTTCGGAGGCGGCCTGCGAAGCTTCACGGTCGGGCGTGGTCGTCTCATCCGGCGGGGCGGTCTCGGCCAAGAGGACGGCCACGTCGCGGCAGGCGGGGCAGCAGTAGGGCTGGCCGTCCTCCCCGCGCAGGGGATGACGGGTTGGCAAGCCACAGAGGGCGCACGTTACCACAGCACTACCCCTCCCAGGCGGCCGTGGGCCACCAGACCCCAGGCCGCCAGACCACGCATGGTCATCTGGGCGGCCAGCAGCACCAGGAGCACCGAGGAGGCCCACAGGGTTACGCGGCGCTTCCGCCAGGAGAGACGCCCCAAAAGCGTGCGGGCACTTTCAAGGACGGGCAAGGTGCCGACGCCGAACGCCAGGGCAATCAGAGCGCCGGTGAGGGGCGAGGCGGTGGCCGCGGCCGCCACGAGCACGGTGTAGACGAACCCACAGGGCAACAGTCCCCACAGCATTCCCAGCAACCAGGCACGCCCCACACCTCGCCGGGGGGCGGCCAGGGTGCGACGAGCCTGTTGTTGCCAGAGGCGGGAGAGGCGACTGGCGTAGCGCTCCACCGGCGGCACAGCTCCGAGTACGGCCATAGCCATGTAGAGGAGGAAAGCGGCCAGGACCAGGGCCACCACGCCCTGCGCCTGTCGGACCGCGGCCACGGCGAAGAGCGCTTGGCCCAGCCAGCCGGCCAGCGCGCCCAACAGCGTGTACGTGCTCACCCGGCCGGCGTGGGCAGCCAGGCGCTCTGCCGGGCGCTGCACGCCACTGCGGGCCAGCAGCATCACCACGCCGCCACACATGCCCACGCAGTGGGCCACGCTGCCCAGCAGGCCCAGCGTCAGGGCTGCCAGGGGGGTGAGCGCTGTGACCTGGTCCATGAGGCTTCTCCTCTTCCTACAGAGAACCCCCCGGAGGCTTGAAACCTCCGGGAGGTTCGGATTACCACACGAGAGCTACCGCACGACCCACAGGCGCCCCAGCAGCCACCAGTTGCTGAGGTAGTAGGCCGCGAAGAACATCAGGAAGGCCACCACCAGCACCCAGGTGCCGCGTGGCTGCAGCTTGGGGTTGTGCTCTTCCTTCTCGCTGAGGTACCCCAGCGCTGGCGGCGGCTCGACCACCAGCGTGGTTTGTTTCGGTTCCACCCGTTTTCCGGTGAAAACCGACGCCAGCACCACCACCATGTACATGATGCCGCCCACGATGGCGATCAAGGCGCCGATGCCGAAGACCGCCAGCGCCAGATATACCGTGCCCGGCACAGGTGTCTGGAAGGGCGCTTGGGCGAAGGTGATGTCCCAGTGGCGGCGGGAGACCCCCTGAATGCCGGCGGCCACGAAACCGACGGCGACCAGCGCCATGCCAAGGCCGTAGACGTAGGGCTGCCAGATGGCCAGCTTCTTGAACTTCACCTCACGCCGGAAGATGAGCGGAATCACGTAGTAGGTGAAGCCCATGAAGGCCAGGGTGGTGCCACCCACCACCGTGGCGTGGAAGTGACCGGGAACGCGCAGCGTGTTGTGAGCGAGCATGTTGATCTGCTCGGTGCCGATGGTCACCCCCGTGACGCCACCTATCCAGCCAAAGACGAACATGGAGACGACCAGGGCCGAGAAGCCCGGCTCGCGCCAAGGGGCCCGCCGCAGCCACTCGAAGAGGCCGCGCGTGTGTCCCCTGCGCCGCAGTGCCACTTCCACGGCCGCCGGGATGGAGAAGGCGTGAATCAGGCTGCCCAGCACGGCCAGGTACATGGCGTAGGAGGTGTTGGTCACCTTCCAGGCAAAACCGGGGCCGGGATCCACCAGCAGGTGGTGCGCCGAACCCAGGTTGATAAAGAGAATGTAGAGGATGAACGCCAGGCGGGAAAGCTTCTCGTTGAGCGGCACGGCGCCCACCGTAATGGCGGCCAGGCCATACCAGATGGCTACCATGGCCGCCAGGTTGATCTGCTGGGCCGGGTGACCGAAGCTCCAGAAGAGGTTACGGTAGTAGGCCGGGTTGTAGTACTCGATGATGCCCAACGACCAGAAGAAGGCCGGCACGAAGGAGAGGGCGCCCGAAAGGAGCGTGTAGGTGGCGATGATGGCTGCCGCGGCAAGACCATAGACCACCAAAGGCAGTGATCCCTCGTAGCGACCCTCTACTTTCGCCACGACCAGTGTAGCAAAAAAGATTAGCAGGGCCACAAGTGCCCCTACCGCAAAGAGGATGACGCCCAGGTAGAAGAGCGGATGGGCCTTGAGGGGCACGTAGGCCGTGAACATCACATCGGCCTTGCCCATGAGCACCACCACGTTCACCAGCACGGCGCCCACGACCATGAGGACGAAGGCCAACCAGGCCAGCTTGGGCTGCACGAGGCGCGCGTTGAGCATGATAGCTCCGCCGAAGTACAGACCTGCCACCTCGAAGAAGACAATCCAGGCCACCAGCATGTCGAAGCCGTGGGCCGTGACCAGGCGGTAGAACCAGACCGGCGACAGGAGGTGAATAGCCTGCCAGCGGGTTAGCGAAATAAGCAGGGCCGCTATGCCGCCGATGAGCAGGAAGACCACCGCAGCCACGGCGTTGGCGATGATCAATCGCTCGGCTGCCAGGTCCACTTTCAAGCCTGTGGCCGTGCACGTGCGAAATTTGGCCTGCTCACCCGGATGGGGAATGGCTGTTACTGCCATGAGAACCCTCCTATTCGGTTACGAGAATCTTGCCGATCATAATGTGATGTCCGATGCCGCAGAACTCGTTGCACACAATGGCATATTCACCGCTTGTGGTGGGTGTAATTGTGAGCACGTAGTCGTAGCCGGGCACGACCATGAAGTTCATGTTGAGGGGTTGAATGGAGAAACCGTGCAAAACATCCAGAGAAGAAACGTGGAGGCGATAGGTTTCTCCCTTCTTGAGTTTCAAGACCGGGTACCACTGCCACTGCTTGGCTTGCAAGTACGCCTCTCCTCCAGGTGGCACCTCCACCACAGGAATCCCATTGAGCGTGTCCACTTGATACTGCTCCACGAAGCTCGTCACCTTCTCTTGAAAGGTGGCCGCGTCAACGCGGTACGTGGTGACCGGCACGTTCTGGCGCCCCAGGAAGAACCAGAGCGGCATCATGGCCGTCAAGAAGAGGCACCAGACGAAGGCGATAATGAACCAGCGCCGCTCGTAACGTCCCAGCGGCCTCCACCAAATTCGCGGTGGTGCAATCATAAGTCCCTCCTTGACACGTTACTTGAGCATTGGCACGTTGAGCAATTCCAACAGGCCCCACACGTTGTAGAGAATGAAGCTGATGACCAGCGAGGCGAGAAAGAGGAGGAATACTTCGTCGAAGATCGCCTGTCCGACGGGAATGCGTTCCGGCTGTTGTTCCTTCTGCTCGCTCATGACCCCTCCTTTCGTGTGTAAACTCGACAGTTCCCGTTTGGCCGAACAAGCTGAGGTGTTTTCATTTTATCATTCAAAGGCGCATTTTGTTTTTGCGCCAGCGCAACAAGGTTACATGACAAATGTCACAAAATTTCATGACATTTGTCATGTTTGTGCCTTTGAGAACACTCAACGGCGCGAATGTTGCGCCAGCGCAAAGACGGAACGCGCGTACTGGGGTAGAGTAAAAGGGAACATTCTGACTTTGGAGCACAGCGCATGAAGCAACCGTGGTACGCTCAACGCCGATTCCTGCGCCGCCTTGAGCGGCTGTGGGCCAAGCTGGAACAGGGAGTCAGCCTGTTAACCGGCCAAGCCTTCAACCCTCTTTATCACCTGGGAACGCTCGCTGTCATCTTGCTGGTGGTGTTGACGGTCACCGGTATCTACCTCACAATTTTCTACCGCCCCGGTGCAGAGCGAGCCTATGAAACGGTAGTGGCCATCAGCAACACGTTTGTTGGCAACCTCATGCGCAGCATCCACCGTTACGCTGCCGACGCGCTGGTCATTGTGGCGCTGTTGCACGCCTTCAAGATGCTGGTGGGAGACCGCTTCTGGGGGGCGCGCTGGCTGGCCTGGGTCAGCGGATGGCTCATGCTTTTGCTGGTTTTCGTCATTGGCGTCATGGGCTACTGGTTGGCGTGGGACGACCGCGCCCAATGGCTGACGGAGTTCAGCGTGAACCTGGTGGGCGGCCAGGTGGCTTTGGCCTTTTACCAGCCAGGAGCTGTGGAGCGCAATTTTGCCTTCTTCGTCATTATTCTCTTCCTGCACGTCTTCCTGGGCGTGCTCCTGCTCGGCGGGCTGCTTGTCCACGTCATTCGGCTTTCGCGCCCGGCGCTCTTTCCGCCTCGCTGGCTCACGCTCCAAGCCGTGCTGGTGCTCGTGGCGCTGGCCCTGTTGCGCCCGGCCGCCAGCGGCCTGCCAGCCAACTTCAGCCGTGTGGTTGCACAGGCCGAGGTGGACTGGCTCTACTTGGGCTTTCTCCCCCTGGCCAGCCGCTACGGGGTGAGGGGTGTGGTGCTGGGCACGGCCATCGCGGTGGGCGCGGTGTTGGCACTTCCCTGGCTGGCCAAGGGGCGCTCCGCTGCTCCGATTCGCATTACCGAGCACCTGTGCACCGGGTGTGCGCTCTGTGCCCTCAAGTGCCCTTACGACGCCATCGAGATGGTGCCCCGCAGCGACGACGCCAGTGGCTTCAAGGTCGTGGCCGTCGTCACCGAGTCCCTCTGCACGGGGTGCGGGCTGTGCATTGGCACGTGCGCCACAACGGGCGTAGACTTGGCCCCCCTGCCCACTCAAGCGGTGCTCGACGCCCTGACCAGCCACGTGCGGGAAGCTCAGGAGCCAGTGGTGCTCTTCACGTGTCAGCGCCAGGCGGTGCTGGGCACGCTGCCAGCCGAGTGGGTTCCCCCGTTGACGAACGGGAATGCCCTTCCCCCGCCGGTCACCACGGCAACCTGGTCCCACAACGGCACCGACGTTCCCGTGGTGGTGTGCGCTTTTCCCTGTGCCGGTATGTTGAACCCGGAGTGGTTGCGCTCGCTGTTGAGCCTGAACGCGCGAGCCGCCGTGGTGGTCAGTTGTCCAACCGACGACTGCTCCTACCGTGAGGGGCCCGCTTGGCTGGCGGAGAACGTGCGGCTGCGCCGGCGCCTGCTCGAGCAGCCCGTTTTCTGGGTAACCACACCACCTGGCAACCGGGAAGCGTTGACCCGCGTGCTGTCCAAGGCGGCCGAAGCTGAGGTTCCTCCCCCGGCCGAACGCCTGCCACGGGACGCCTTCGAGCGCAAGGCGATCTGGCGGCAACTGCGGCCACCCGTGCGCTCGCTGGCTGCTGGCCTGGCCCTGCTGGCACTGGCCTTCTTCGCCGGCATTTTGCCGGAGCGCACCACAGCCACCGGTTTCCCCCCGCAGGCAGTGGTGCGGGTCGTCATGGCTCACACGCCCAAGCTGAAGGTGCCCGCCGACTCGGAGGCTGCCAAACTTCAGACGAAACTTCCCGAAGGCGTTTCGGCCACCCAGATTCTCGGCGGCGAGCGGTATCCGGTGCAATTGCGGCTCGTTGTGGACGGGGAGATACGCCTGGAGCGGACCTACGAGCCCAGTGGCCTGCGGCGCGAAGGGAGCGTAACCGTGGTGGAGCAGCTACGGCTGCCGCCCGGTTCCCACCACGTGGAACTCTGGATGATGGACGACGGCCAGACGTGGCGTCAGATGGTGGGGCGCCGTGTGGAGGTGGCCTCGTACGAGGTCGTCACCCTGGCTTTCGACGAGGAGGCCGGGGAGTTTGTGGTGTACAACCCGCTGGCGTCACAAATGCAACGCTAACGCGGCTGGCAAATGCACGCCCAAAATCACTTCCCCGTGGAGGGGAACACAAACGTGCAGATTCGACCCACGATGACCGTGGCCGAGTTGGTTGAGGTGGCCCCTCAAGTGGTCCGCTTCTTCATGGAGCGCCGCCTTCACTGTGTGGGATGCCACCTGGACACGTTTTGCACGCTCGAACAGGTGGCCGCTTTTTACGGGCAACCTGATCTGGTTCAAGCGTTGCAGACCTTTTTGAACCGGTCTGACCAACCGCCCACGTCAGAAGACAACTGAAGGAGGTGTGCACGGGGAGGCAGAGACCGGTCAGGTCTCAGAGGCCTCATCGCCCGTTCTACGTCACCTTCCCCCGCACCCGAAACGCCGGCCGGTCCCACGCGCCCGTTTCCATGATGTTCCGCAGGGCGGCCACCGTGTCCCACACGTCCACGTAGCGCACGTAGAGGGGCGCAAAGCCGAAGCGCAGGATGTCGGGGGCGCGGAAGTCCCCGATGATGCCCCGGCTGATGAGGGCTTGCACGATGGGATATCCCTCCGGGTGGCGCAGGGAAACCTGGCTGCCCCGCCGTTCGGGGTCGCGCGGGCTGGCCAACTCGAAGCCAAAGGGGGCCAGTTCCTGCTCAGCGAGCTGGATGAAAAGCTGCCCCAGCGCCACGGACTTGCGGCGCACGGCCTGGATGTCGGCCTCCAGGAGCATGTCCACGCCCACTTCCAGCGCCGCCATGCTGAGGATAGGAGGCGTGCCGCACAACATGCGCCGCACCCCGTCGGCCGGGCGGTATTCCAGCTCCAGGGCGAAGGGTTCGGCGTGACCCATCCAGCCCCACAGGGGCGAGAGGGCTTGTTCCTGCCACCGTCGGGCCACGAAGACGAAGGCTGGCGCGCCGGGACCGCCGTTCAGGTACTTGTAGCCACATCCCACGGCAAAGTCCACGTGACAGCCGTTGAGGTCCACGGGCAGCGCGCCAGCGCTGTGGGCCAGGTCCCAGATGACCAGCGCCCCCCGCTCGTGGGCGGCTCGTGTGATGGTTGCCATGTCGTGCAGGTAACCTGTGCGGTAGTTGACCTGGGTCAGCATGACCACAGCCACGTCCTCGTCAATGGCGTCAAGCACATCCCGCTCGTCCACCAGGCGAAGCTCGTACTGGTGGCTCAACAGGTCAACCAGGCCCTGGGCCATGTAGAGGTCGGTGGGAAAGTTACCCGTGTCGGAGAGAATCACGTGGCGGCCGGGGCACAGGCGCAGGGCAGCCGCCAGCACCTTGAACAGGTTGGCCGATGTGGAGTCGCACACGATGACTTCGCCGGGTTCGGCGCCAATCAGGCGGGCGATCTTGTCCCCCACGCGCTGGGGCAGGTCAATCCAGCCGTGGAGGTTCCAGCTTCGGATGAGGTCCTGGCCCCACTCGCGAGTCACCAGGGCGTGGATGCGCTCCACCGTCGCCTTGGGGAGGGCGCCCAGCGAATTGCCGTCCAGATAGATGACGCCCTCCGGCAAGTCGAAGCGCTCGCGAAAGGGGGCCAAGGGATCCTGCGCGTCGCGGGCTTCTAGGTCAGCACGGGTCAACGCGGCCATTCGTTCCTCCCTTTACTTGCGCTCGTAGCGCCCCATAAGTTGCGCCTTGCCCACCACGTGGTCCTTCAGGGCCTGTTCCACCTGATCGCGAGAAGCGCCCTCTGACAGGCCGAGGGATTCGATGTCCAGGGCGTAGAGGGTGAAGAAATAGCGGTGAGGGCCGTCACCCGGCGGAGGGCACGGGCCGCCGTAGCCCACCCGGCCGAAGTCGTTGCGGCCGGAGACGCCCACCTGACTTGGCTGTATCCCCTCCGGCAGGCTCGAGAGGTCGGCGGGAATGTCGAAGAGCACCCAGTGGGTGAAGGTGCCGCCCGGCGCGTCGGGGTCGTCCACGATGAGGGCGAAACTGCGCGTTTTGGCCGGCGCGCCCTCCCAGCGCAGTTCTGGCGAAAGGTCCTCTCCCTCACACGTGTAACGCGTGGGAATGGTGGCGCCGTTCTCGAAGGCGGGGCTCAGGAGGGTAAAGGGAGGCGTGGGAGCGCCGGTCGGTTGTGCGGTGGGAACCGGAGACGCCCGAGAGGGCACGCAGGCGCCCAGAACGAAAGCCAAGAGACCAACGAAAACCGGCACGTTCGCGGAACACCAGCGCCTCATGTTTTCACCTGTTCGAGCTCTTTTTCACTTCACGGAAGCGACCACGCCCCGCCGTTCACCCAACTGCTACGATTGTATACCCGAAGCGTAGAACCGGCAAGTGTATTTCTGGCTCACTGACACTTTTGCCCGAATGTCCAATAGACAGTATACTTTTGCTGTCCGGTTAACAGGCAAGTGCTCTCCCTCAGCCACAAGGAAGGCAAGGGAGAGAACCTCACAAGAGAGGAGGTCTGTTTGGGTTTGGAGCGCAGTAAAGACTGGTTAGACCAGGCTCTTGGTGACCTAGAACACGCTCGCCACGACTTCGAACATGGGTTTTACGACTGGGCTTGTTTTTCCGCCCAGCAAGCAGGTGAAAAAGCGGTTAAAGCCGTGTTCCAGAGAATGCACGCGGAAGCTTGGGGGCATTCGGTGTCCGACTTGCTCAAGGAATTGGCCAAACACGTCCAGGTTCCAGAGGAACTCGTTGACCGGGCATTGGAACTTGACAAGGCTTACATCCCAACCCGTTACCCAAACGCGCACCCATCCGGCTCACCCCGGCGGCGGTATACGGCCCGCGAGGCCAGGAGGCTCATCGAACATGCGGAGCACATCGTCCGGTTCTGTGAGGGTCTTTTATCCGAAGCTGAGTAGAGCAGAGGTGATTCGACACTTGACAAGTCGCCTGGAAGTTCTAGAGCAGGCGCTTCCTTTGGTGCGCGTGGTGCTCTTCGGGTCCTATGCACGGGGCAACTACACGGTAGCGAGCGACGTGGATCTGCTGGTCGTTTACCGTGGGGCACCACGGGAGGAGGCCTTCGCACTGGTCAAGAAGACCTTCGATGTGCCCCGTTTAGAACCCCACCTGTATACAGAAGAGGAATATCGCCGGCTGGAACGTGTGATTGCCCCGATGGTCGAAGGGGGCGTGGTGCTGTATCCCAAAGAGATGGCGACTGAGAAAGTACCTCTTCAATAATAAGCCTCCCTTGTCAATCAAAGCGGCTCCAGCCAGTTTTCTACCGCAATCCCGTCCACGAAAGTGAAGTGATGGTCCGCTGTAAGCAGCACCAGGCCGTGAACCCGCGCGACGGCGGCAATCTGAGCGTCGAGTGGCGGGATCGGACGCCCTTTCGCTTTCTGTTCGGCTTGAATACGGCCAAATTCCTCCGCCGCTCGTTCGTCAAAGGGCCAGAGGACTACAGTCTTCAGCAACTCATGTAACCGTTGGCGATTTTTCTCACGGTGCTGACTGGCGTAGACGGCGAAGTACAGTTCTCCAAGTACTGTGCTTGACAGGCCAAAGAGATTCCCGCTTGCCAACGATTTGCGCACGCGAGAGGTGATGGGTTCTTCTTGTGCCATCAACTTGCTAGCGTGATTCGTATCAAGCAGGTAATTCGCCATGTTCTTTTAAGTCCATCAAGCGCATTTCTTCGATCTCGGCTAAAAGTCGGTCCAGTTCGCCAGGTTCAAATTGCAGAGGGCCAACGCGCTCCAAGGCTTGTAGAATAGCCTCCGGTGAGCCCCGTTTCGGCTGGGGCGGGGCGGTGTATCGGGCGTGGAGGAATTCCACGAAGTCCAGGACTTCGACGAGCTTGTCGTCCGGAAGCTCTTGTGCAATTTCCAAGAGCCGAGCAAGGGCGTGTCGGCGGTCCGCTTCCTGGGAGGACACTTCGGGTTGTGCTTCCGTCTGTGCCGCTGTCTTTGTCATTTGGCCACCTTCCTCCTTCCCCTGGGACGGCGGGATCACCTTTCGTTGTGATGAAGTATACCCCAGAAGCCCCGGGCGACCAAGTGGCTGATCCTACTTCGTCCTGCCCTGCACGTGTGCCAGCACCCGGGGAGGCGTCAGGGGAATCTCGTCAATCCACACGCCCGTAGCGTCGTGAAGGGCGCTGACAATGGCCGGTGCCAGGGGAATGAAGGGCATTTCGGCCATGCCGCGCGCGCCCCAGGGGCCCTGCGGGTCGGGAATTTCCAGGATGACGTGCTCCACCTGCTCGGGCACGTCGTAGACGGTGGGAATCAGGTACGTGCTCAGGTGCCGCGTCAGCACTTGGCCGTCCTTCACCTGGAAGTCCTCCATGACGGCGTAGCCCAGCGCCTGCACCACGCCCCCATCAATTTGGCCCTCGATGAGCCGCGGGTTGATGGCGCGCCCCACGTCGTGGGCCGAGATGACACGCACCACGCGCACCAACCCCAACTCCGTGTCCACTTCCACCTCGGCCACCTGGGCCACGTAGCCGTAGGTGACGTTGGGGTCGGCCTCGCCCGTCTCAGGGTCGTAGGGCGTGGTGGCGCGAGGGCGGTAGCGAAATGTGCCCACCGCCGGGCGGATTTCATCCTCCCACTGTTTGAGGGCTTCTCGCGCGGCACCCCGAATGGCGTTGCCAGCGAAGACGGTCATGCGGCTGGCGCTACTGGAGCCGGAGGAACCGGGCGTGTTGTCCGTGTGGTCGGCTACCACGCGCACCCGCTCCACCGGCACGCCCACCGCCTCGGCCGCCATCTGGCGGAAGACGGTGTGAGCGCCCTGGCCCACGTCGGCACCGGCGCAGCGCACGACGACCTCCTCGATTTCCCCGCCGCCGTGAAGCTCCACCTGGGCCCAGCACTGGTCCACAAAGCCGAAGGAGAAGCCCACGTTCTTCATGGCGCAGGCAAAGCCGATGCCCCGCCTCTTGTGGGGCTCGGCCGGCTGGGCCACCTGTGGCTTGCGCCAGCTTCCGTTCGGCGTCCGCCAACCTGCCCGCTCGGCGGCCGCCTCGATCACCTGGGGCAGGCTGACGCCCGGCGGCATGGGCGCCTGGGTCGTCAACAAGCTCCCCTCGCGCAGGCAGTTCTTGAGCCGCAGGGCGACGGGGTCCATTCCCAGGCGCTCGGCCAGCTTGTTCATCTGCAGCTCGGCAGCGAAGTGGCCTTGCGGGGCGCCGAACCCCCGAAAGGCGCCGGTGGGGATGTTGTTGGTGTAGACAGCGTAGCTGTCAATTTTGGCCGCGGGCCACTCGTAGGGGCCGGTCACACAGAGGTGCACGTTGCCCAGCACCTTGGTGCTGGTGTAGGCGTAGGCCCCCGCGTCGGCAATGACCTCGGCCTCGCAGGCCAGCAGGCGGCCGGTGTAGGTGGCGGCCCAGCGGGTGCGGATGCGCATGGGGTGGCGCTTGTGGTGGCCGACAATGCTCTCCTCCCGGCTCCACACGATTTTGACCGGCCGGCCTGTCTTGACCGCGGCCAGCGCCAGCACGATCTGCACGCTCATGTCCTCGCGGCCGCCGAAGGCCCCGCCGACGGCGCTGTACTCCACGCGCACTCGCTCCTCGGGCCAGCCGAGGGCGTGGGCAATCTGCTGGCGGTCCTCGTGCATCCACTGGCCGGCCACGTTGACCACCACCTGGTCACCCTCCAGCCAGGCCAGGCCGGCCTCCGGCTGGAGATAGGCGTGCTCCTGCCAGGGCGTGTGGTAGACGCCTTCCACGATGACGTCCGCCTCGGCGAAGGCGGCCTCCACGTCTCCCTTGCGGATTTTGTAGTGGGCCAGCACGTTGGAGTCGCCCCGTTCCGGGTGGATCACGACGGCATCGGGCCGCATGGCCTCCTCGGGATCGGTGACGACGGGCAAGTCCTCGTAGACCACGCGGATGAGGTCACGGGCCTCGGCCGCGGCCTCCTCCGTCTCGGCGATGACGCAGGCCACCTGGTCGGCGACGCAGCGCACCACGTCACCGCAGAGCACCGGCTGGTCGTAGAGGATGAGGCCGTACTCGTTGACGGGCACGTCCTCGTGGGTCAGGATGGCGATCACGCCCGGCACGCGGAGGGCCTGCGAGAGGTCAATGTCCACAATGCGGGCGTGGGGCCGGCCGGCGAAGAGGATCTTCATGTACGCCTGGCCCGGCCGGTTGAGGTCGCCCGGGTAGAGCGTGCGACCGGTGACTTTTTCCACAGCGCCATGTCGTGGTATGCTGCTGCCTACGGCGCGCATGGCGGGTACCTCCTGGAAATAATGTGTCCGTTGGCGGATTTATGTTAACTCTTCGGGGGTTTGAAGCAGCGGTTCCTCCTGCTCGATCAGCTTGACGAAGGCTTCGACCACGCGGGGGTCGAAGAGGCGGCCAGATTGCGCGCGGATGTAGTTCAGCGCCTCCTCCCGTGGCAGGCCGCTCCGGTAGGGGCGATCCGAACGCAGGGCGTCCCACACGTCCACAACCGCGAAAATCCGGGCGGCCAGTGGTATCTCCTGCCCCTTGAGGCCACGGGGGTACCCGCTGCCGTCCCACCGCTCGTGGTGACAGTAGGGGATGTCCAGCGCGGGGCGCAGGTACTCGATGGGCGAGAGCATTTCGTAGGCGTAGATTGGGTGCTTTTTCATGATTTCCTGTTCCTCTTCCGTCAGGGGGCCAGGCTTGAGCAGAATGCTGTCGGGTATGCCCATCTTGCCGATGTCGTGAAGCATGGCGCCGCGCCGGATGTGAGTGAGGGCTTCCCCTTCAATGCCCATTGCGCGCGCCAGGCGCACCGTCCACTCGGTGACCCGCCGGGTGTGGCCTTCGGTCTCCTGGTCTCGCAGTTCGAGCGCCCGGGCCCACCCCTCGATGGTCGCGTCGTAGGCCAGGCGCAGCTCGACGTTGGCGCGGCGCAACTGTTCGGCTGCTTGGCGTCGTTCGGTGATGTCGCGAATGATAATTTGTGCGGTGGGATGTCCGTTCCACGCAAAATGGCCGGCGTTCATCTCGACCGGCAGCAACGTTTGGTCGCGGCGAATGAGATCAACCTCCAGCCGTGCCACTGCTGAAGAATCGCTCAACAAGTTGACGAAGGTGACCGCCAGTTGTTCCAGGTGGGATGAGTGCACGAAGGTCAGCAGTCTCTTCTCCACAATATCCGCAATACTGCTCACCTGGACCATGCGGGCAAAAGCGGGGTTGGCCATTCGGATCACCCCCTCGGCGTCCACGATGAGGATGCCGTCAGGGGAGAGCTCGATCAACCGCTCGAACTTGGCCCGCTCGGCCAGGAGACGGCGATAGCGGTTGAGGCGGACAGCCATGCGCACGCGAGTCCGCAATTCGCTGAGGTCGAAAGGTTTGGCAACGAACTCGTCGGCGCCAGCTTCGATACATGCCAGGCGCAGGCGCCGGTCGTTGGGCGGCGTCATCATGATGATGGGAACGTCCGACAGATCAGGGTCTCGGCGGAGTTCACGGCACACCTGGAGACCGTCCATGCCCGGCATGATAGCGTCAAGCAAGACGAGGTCTGGTTTGAGTTTTTGAGCCTTGCCCAAAGCTGTGAGACCATCCTGGGCGAAAATGAGCTGGTATCCCGGTTCGCTGAGCAACTTCTTCAGGGTCAAACAGGTGGCCGAGTTGTCGTCCACGATGAGGATGGACACAGTGACGCTATTTTGCGAAGCTCCTGACCTGTTGGTAGTCATACGTATCCCGTTCCCCCTCCTCATCATTCCGACGGCCACGTTCACAAACGGGTTTACGTTCGCTCGTCCACCATGAGCAGCAGGAACAGCGTCTCTTCCAGGGCGTGCAGACTGTGGGGAGCGCTCGGCGACATGGCGAGCCACGCCCCCTTCCGGCACTCAAAGGTTTCCCCGGCCACCTCCACGCGGGCGTGTCCCCGCATGAAGACGAGCAACGCCCGGTAGGGCGTGGTGTGCTCGGTGAGCTCCTGCCCGGCGCCCATGCCCGGCGCCCATGCCGAAGAGCACGGCCCGCACCCGGCCCGCGCGGTAGAAGGTGCGGCTCACGATGCCATCAGGGGGGATGGGGCCGATGGCCGCGTCCAGGTCTTCCACGAAGAGGGTGTCGGCGTTCATGTGGTTCCTCCGGTAAACAGGGTTGCTTGCAGGCGTCGAACGAAGCTCCCCAGGCCGGTTTCTTCACTGGCTCGAGCGTGTGCCAGTTCGTCCAGGTCATATCCTGCGGCGAACAACCGCCGGTATCCCTCACGGTTGGCCTCGTCTCCCAAAATGCGCTGCACCTCGCCTTTAGCCCTGCGGGGGGCGAGCCGATGAGGGGCGCTGGGCACATTCTCCGCCTGTCGGTCCAACGAACAGCGCACCAGCACCCACGCCTCGATACACTCGACGGCACATCCCCAGGCAACGTGTCCTTCCAGGCACTCGCCGGCCCACTCCAGCGCCCGACAACGCGCCTCATCGCGATCCCGATCCCGGACGACGATGAGAACGGTATCGGGTGAATCTTGTTCTGTCCACACAGCCCGCGCCAGCTCCAACACGCGGATAGCGTCCTTGTGCGGGGGCTCACCGCACTTTCTGCGAAATTGGCGCGTTGCCCGTTTGCCCGCTTTTGAAAGAGAAATTCCCGTCCACCGATATTCACCAGCTTGACCGACCCGAGGAGGTAATTGTCCCAACAAGTTCTCCAGCAAACCGAGCACAACAGCCTCGTCGTGAGGGCCTTCGCAGAGGAGTGCCACGGCTCTCATGTCTTGGCCGTCTCCTCCACATTCTTGGCTTCTGCCATCTGGAGCAATCCCTCCTCGCCTTTCAAAAGCCAAAGGTCACCGGGATTCAACACTTCCATCCACTTTTCCACATTGGGCACGTCAGCCATCCGGCGAGCCTCCGTGTACCCATCCGTTCCACGGCGCACCACGATGATCTCTTCGGGCTTGAGCCAACTCACGAAGTCGGGCGAGTGGGTGGTCAGCAGAATTTGCACGCTTTGGTCGTTCTGCACCTGGCGGAAGAAGGCCACCAATTCCTCCACAGTTTTGGGGTGTAACCCTTCCTCCGGCCCCTCGATGAGCAGCACGTCGGGCACAGGAGGGGCCATGAGGGCCGTCAGGTATCCCAGGATGCGCATGGCGCCGTCGGACATGGCTTCGGCCGGCACTTCCTCGCCGGTTTTCAGGCGAAAGGCCAGACAATCGCCCATGTACGCCCGCTTCACGAAGTGGCTTGTCTCAACATCGTCCACTTTGACCGCGCGGCGCTCCGTTCGGACCACGGGACAGCGCCGCGTGAGAATTTCGGCCACTGTGGGCACGAGGGCGTTGAAGCGCTTTTGGAGTTCGAGGAAGCGCTCCACGTGCTCGCCCTTCAAGTAGGCGAGCACGGCCGGCAGGTTCTCACCGTCCGAAGCCAGGCGGGGCGGGTAGGACTCGACGTAGACGGGGCGCTTGAGGGCAGCGGAGGAGAAGTGAATGTAGGCACCGCAGGGAACCTGTTCAGGAAGCATACCGAAAAGCTCGGATCCTTCACCGAAAGGAGCCAATACAGCCGACCGCCCTTCCTGCAGGCACAGCGTAACCTGAAATTTGCTCAGCGCCGTCCGCCAGGCGTGCACGTCCGCAAGGGGAGCGTGCAAGACGTCACGCACAAGCGTCTCCAGAAGCCGCCCACCGGTTGCCTCCGGGCGTTCTCGGAGGAGAGATGCCGCGCTCAGCGCCAGCGCGATCGCCTGCAAGATGGCGCTCTTCCCCGCGTCCTGGTAGCCGATGAAAGCGGTGAGGGGTTCGAGGGGCACCGTCAAGTCCCGGATGGACTTGAAATTTTGGATGGTAACCGAGGTGATCAGCCCGGCTGCCCGCTGCTCCTCACTCATGGTGTGCCCTCGCTTTCTCCCGTCTCCGTATGCCCGGCCGCCTGAATTGCTTCTACAATTTTATAGTACCCCGTGCAGCGGCACAAGTTGCCGGAGATGGCCTGGCGCACCTCGTCCAGGCTCGGCGACGGGCGCTCCCGCAGGAGTTGGGCCGCGCTGACGATGAAGCCCGGCGTGCAGTAGCCACACTGCACGGCGTCGTGGCCCACGAAGGCGGCCTGCACGGGGTGTAGGCGCTCCCCTTCCGCCAGCCCCTCTACCGTGACGATGGTGGCCCCGTGGGCCCGCTCGGCCGGCACCAGGCAGCTCATCACGGCGGCCCCGTCCAGGATGACCGTGCAGGCCCCACACTCACCCTCGCCGCACCCCTCCTTGACGCCGGTCAGCCCGGCCCGCTCGCGCAATGCCCAGAGGAGCGTGCGGCCCCGCACGTCGCGCATGGTC
>WFWG01000164.1 GCA_015491235.1 Ardenticatenaceae bacterium | reverse complement strand
GGCTTCTTTTCCTCGCTGGCTTGACCAATACTGCCGTGGGCTTGGTTGTCCTCCGCCGGGCCGCCGACAACCCCACAGTTCTGCTGGCCGTGGCCCTCGTGGTTCTGGGGGGCATGGGCCTGCAACACAGCGCGGCCGGATGTGTTTCCACTTGCACGCTTGCCGATCAACTCTTCTCCCGCTTTGTCGGTTTCGTGGCGTACACGCCTACGCTGCTGCTCACCGGCATTGTCTTGGTCCACTTCAGCCTGATCTACCCCAACCCGCTCCTCTCGCCCCGCCACACGGCGTGGATCGTGCGGGGCATGTACGCAGTGGCCGCCTTTGCGCTGGTTTTCTTCCACGTCAACGACATCGTGATCCACAAGGCGTGGGTGACGTGGCAATTTCGCTCGATGCTCCTCTGGATCGCCTTTGGCAGCGCCTTTCTGCTCGTGCGTGCCGTCCACGCGGCCCTGCTGGCCCACACTCAGGAGACGTTGATGCTGGGGTGGGCGTTGGCCGGAGGTGTGCTGTTGACCCTCTTCAGCGGTGTTATTCTCTTCTTGGGGCCGGTGCCCAACTGGTTGCTGACCAGCCTCGTCTACCCGGCTGACATCATTTACCCCCTGGTGGTGCTCTATGCCCTTCGCAACATGGCACTGGTCTCGCGGCTGGAGGAGGAGTTGGAACGCTCCCAGCACCTGGAGCGCCAGGTGCGGGAGCTGCAACACCTGCACGAGCGCGCCCTGCGCAACGTGGCCGCCATGCTCCACGACGCCGTGCTGGCCGACCTGAAGGGCATCCAGCTCCTGGCTCGCGCCACGGCCGGCAACCTGTCCCAGTACGATTGGCCGGTGTTGGATGAGCTGCGCAAGCTGGACCGTTACCTCCAGGAAGTGGCCAACCGGCTGCGCGGCGTGATGGACGGCGTGCGGCCGGTGGACTTCGAGCAGGAGGGGCTGGTGCGCCCGCTGGAGCGGCTGTTCGAGGCCATGAACAGCCTCTACGGCGGCACGTGGCAGGCCCACCTTCAGGAGGCCGATCTGCTCTACGACACCTTGCCGCCGGCGGTCCAGGAGCACCTCTATTGGATCGTGCGGGGTGCCCTGGTCAACAGTCGTGACCACGCGCAGGCCACGTGCTTCGAGGCTCGGCTGACGTGTGTGCCCGAAGGTGAAGTGTTGCACGGCACCGTGTGGTTGCACGACGACGGCCGCGGCTTCGACGTGGAGGCCGTGCTGGAGCGGGCTGCCCAGGCGGGCGCCTTCGGGTTGCAGAACATGAGGTGGCGAGTGGAGGAAGAGTTGGGCGGAGAGTTGCGGATCGAAAGCCAACCGGGTGAGGGTACCACGATCTGGGTCAAGTTCACCTGGAACCCCACCAATGCTGTGGACGTGGCCGTCAACCGCTGACAACATGCCAAGACCTGCCCTTCACGTCCGCCTGGAGCGGCAACGTGGACGGTGGTCGGCGTGGCTGAAGGAGGAGGTGGAACGCCGTGGTCGGAGAGCCGTATCGTGTGCTGGTGGTGGACGATGGCCCCATTTTTATCGAAGGACTGTCCCGCCACATCGAACAAGATCCCGACCTGGAGTTGGCCGGCGTAGCCCACACGGCGGACGAGGCCCTGCGCCTCTGCGCACGGCGTCGGCCCCACCTGGTCGTGGTTGACTTGCGCCTGCCCCGCGAATTCGTCCAAGAACAACTTATTCGCAACACGGATCCCAACTTGGGCATCGAGCTCATTCGCAAAATCCGTTGCCGCTGGCCGGATCAGACGCGGATCCTGGCGACTTCGTCCACACCTGAGGATCCGCTGGTTCTGCAAGCCATCGAGGCCGGAGCGGCCGGCTTCGTGGACCGCAACGTGGACCCGGCGCTCTTCATCAAGGCCATGAAGCAAGTTCTGGCCGGGGAGATGGTCCTGGACGTGCGCCACTACCGCCTCCTGCAGGAGCGCCGCTCCCTGCGTCTGACCCAGCGTGAGCGGGACGTGTTGCGTTACCTGTGCCGGGGCCTCACGGACCGGGACATCGCCGCAGAATTGAACGTGGGCGTGCGCACGGTGGAGGCATACGTGCGTTCCCTGCGGGAAAAGTTTCACGCCCGCACGCGGGGGGAGGTGGCGGCCAAGGCCAGGCGACTGGGGCTTTGCTAACCGGAAAGGGGGGATGAAGGGTGAAACCGGTGCACCTTTTCGTGCTGGGAAGCCGCCGGCCCTTCGTGGAAGGGCTGGGAACCCTGTTGGCCGAGCGCCCGGCGGTGCGCTTGGTGGGAAAGACGACATCGCCCTCGGAGGCGATTGAGGCCTGCCGACGGCGGCGGCCTGACGTGGCGCTGGTGGACGTGGGGCTTCCGCCGGACAAAGCACAACCGGCTTCGGGTGAGGCGGCGGCCGCCTTTCACCAGCGCCTCACCACGATCCGCGTTCTGGCTGAAGAATTGAACGTGCGCGTTTTGGCCGTGAGCCCCGTCGTGGAAGACTGGCTGGTGGTAAAAGTGATGATGGAGGGGGCACTGGGGTTCATGAGCCGCGAGTGCCCGCTGGAAGAGCTGATCGAGGCCGTGCGGCGCGTGAGCCAAGGGCAACTGGTGCTGAGCCAGCGCCACTTTCGCCTGCTCATGCAACGACAGGCCGTGCGCCTGAGCCCGCGCGAGCGGCAACTGGTGAAACTGCTCCGCCAGGGGCTGAGCGAGCG
>WFWG01000163.1 GCA_015491235.1 Ardenticatenaceae bacterium | reverse complement strand
GTCACGGTGGACTACACCGTGGACGGCACGGCCAAGGCCGGCGAGGACTACACCGTCGCCAGCAGCAGCGGCACGCTGACCTTCAACCCGGGTGAGACGTCCAAGTCCATCACCATCACCGTGATCGGGGACCTCGACGTCGAGCCGGACGAGACCCTCACCGTAACGCTGAGCAACCCGGTGAACGCCAACCTGGACGCTGCGCCCTCAAGGAGCTTCACCATCCTCAACGACGACGGGGTGGTCCCCAAACTGGTGATCGCCGACACCACGGTGACCGAGGGGGACAGCGGCACGGTCAACGCCGTCTTCACGGTGACCCTCAGCCCGGCCAGCAGCCAGGTCGTCACGGTGGACTACGCCACGGCCGACGACACGGCGACGGCCGGCCAGGACTACACGGCGACCAGCGGCACGCTGACCTTCAACGCCGGCCAGACGCAGAAGACCATCGCCGTCCCGGTCCTCGGCGACACGGCCAGCGAGGGCGACGAGACCTTCACCGTTACCCTCTCCAAACCCACCAACGCCACCGTCGCCGACGGCCATGGGGTTGGGACGATCCGGGATGACGACTTTGCCGTTTACCTGCCCTTTGTGAAGCGGTGAGCGGGGGGATGTGCGGGGAGAAGGGGGCTGGCGCCCGCTGGGGCGCCGGCCCCCGCCGTGTTCCCGACACGGGTTTCTTACGCTTCCCCGAAGGTGGCGCGGGCCGGACCGATCACGTGAGCGTCGTCAAAGGAGACGAAGGTGCCCGAGAGGGAGGCGGGCGCGTGGAGCGCCAGCCAAGCAATCGAGCGGCCGGAAACCTGAGGCGACACAAGCTGGCCTTGTGCCTTCAGTTGCCGGAAGCGGGCGACCTGTTCCGGTGACATCTGGCCCTCCCCCCGGCGCCGGATGAGCGCCTGCATTTCCGTGTCCACCACGCCGGGGTGCACCGACACGGCTACGATGTCCGGCTCCTCGAGGGCCAGCACCTGGGTGAACAGGTGGAGTCCCGCCTTGGATGCGCAGTACGCGCTCCAGGCCGCAATGGGATGATGGGCCGCCCCTGTGCTGACGTTGACAACCCGTCCGCGCGCCGCTCGCAGGGCCGGCAGCGCAAACCTCGTCAGGTAAAAGGGCCCGAGCAAGTTGACCTCAACGGCGTACCGCCAGGCAGCCACGTCAGCTTCGGCCACGCGCGCGATGGGTTCGAGCACGGCCGCGTTGTTGATCAGCGCGTCCAGCCGGCCAAAGGTCTCCACCGTCTTGTCCACGACGTGCCGACACGTTTCGACCTGGCTCACGTCGCCCGGCACCACGAGCGCCTGGCCACCCTCCTCTTCCACGCGGCCCGCCACGTCCCGGAGCACCTCTGCCGAGCGGGCCACCAACGTCACCGCCGCTCCGGCACGCCCCAGCCAACGGACCGTAGCCGCCCCTATTCCTCGCGACGCCCCCGTTACAATGACGACAGGTCTGGTCATGTCGGCTCCTCCTGCGGTGATGCGGTTTACTCCGACAACGCGCGTTCCACGCGCTCCAGCGCTTCCCGGATGAGGGAAACGTCCACCGTGAAAGCCACACGCACGAAGTCCTCGCCCCCCGGCCCGAAGAAGGTGCCAGGCGTCATCCAGACGCCAGCGCGCTCGAGGAGGGCATCGGCCAGGGACTCGCCGGTCCACCCGTCCGGCACGCGGGCCCAGACGTAGAGCGTGGCGCGGGGCGCCTGGCAGTCGAAGCCCAGCGCCCGGAGGCCAGCCACCAGCACGTCACGCCGTTCCTGGTAGACAGCGTTCCGCTCGGACACCCAATCCTGTGGCCCCTCCAGCGCGACCACGGCGCCGGCTTGCAGGGGCAAGAAAATGCCCGTGTCCACGTTGCTCTTCACCCGCATCAGGGCGTTGATCAGGTCGGCGTTCCCCACCGCCATGCCCACCCGCCAGCCAGCCATGTTGTAGGTCTTGCTGAGGGAGTTGAACTCAATGCCCACCTCGCGGGCCCCCTCGACTTCCAGGAAACTGGGTGCCCGGTAGCCGTTGAAGGTCACGTCGGCGTAGGGGTTGTCGCTCAGCACCGCGAAGTCGTACCGGCGGGCCAACTCGACCACCTGACGGTAGAAGTCCAGCGGGGCCACCGCGCCGGTGGGGTTGTGTGGGTAATTGACCCACATGGCCACGGCGCGGCGGTAGACCTCCTCGGGCACGGCGTCCAGGTCGGGCAGGAAGCCGTTTTGCGGCTGGAGGGGCAGGAAGAACACCTCTCCGCCAGCCATGAAAACGCTGTAGCGGTAGGTGGGGTAACCGGGCGTGGGCACCAGCACCAGGTCTCCCGGCTCGACGAGCGCCCACATCACGTGGGCCAGGCCCTCCTTGGAGCCAATGAGGGGCAACACCTCGCCATCAGGGTCGAGCTCGACCCCGAAGCGGCGCCGGTAATAGGCCGCAATGGCCCGGCGCAGTTCCGGCGTGCCCGTGTAGCCGGGGTACCGGTGGTTGGCCGGGTCACGGGCGGCTCGCTGCATGGCTTCTACCACAAAAGGGGGCGGGGGCATGTCGGGGCTGCCAATGCCGAGGTTGATCACCCGCCGACCAGCCGCCTCCATTTCGCGAATGCGGCGGGCCACGTCCGCAAACACATACGGCGGCAAATTCTGCACACGCTGAGCCAAACGCATAGTTCCCCCCTGTTGTCAGTGGCCAGTGATCACTGCGACAAAGACAAGGGTGCTCCGCGCTCGATCCACGCCTCGACCACGCGGCCCACGCGCTCCAGGCTGGCCGCGCCAAGCTGGTCGCACGTGTCGGCCAGGGTGTGCCAAGCCGGATAGTCGAAGTCTATCAGGAGGGCTGCCGGGATACCAGCCTGGCGAAAGGGCACGTGATCGTCAATGATCGTCCAGCGGGGCTCGTTGTAGAAGCCGTTGCCCTCGTAGCCCAACTCGGCCGCGATGGCGAAGAGCACGTCGGTCAACGCGGGGTCCGAATTGCGCTCGCGGTAGATTTGCTGGTCCTTGTCGCCCACCATGTCCACCACGACGACAGCCCCGGGGCGGGCAACAGGCGGCCGTGCCGCCATCTCCAAAGCCCCCACCGAGAAGGGCCACCCCTCGATGTTGCCCCGGTCCTCGGCGTCGAAGAAGGCCAGTTGTACCTGGAGGCCGTCCGGCACGTCCAGCACGCGGGCCAGTTCGACCAACACGGCCACGCCGCTGGCCCCGTCGCTTCCACCCACGATGGGCTTCTCGGGGCTGGTGGGGTCTCTGTCGGCGCGGGGGCGGGTGTCGTAGTGGGCGCCCACCAGCACCGGACGCCCCTCGCCCTTCACGGCCACCACGTTGTGAACGGGCACGCCCCGGTAGGTGAAGTCCTGGCGCACCACCCGCCACCCGAACGGCGTCACCTGCTGCTCAATCCACTCCCGCGTGCGAAGCAGGGCGTCGCTCCCCGTGGGCCGGGGGCCGATGGCGCACTGGGCCTGAGCGAAGGAGAGAGCCTGGCTTCCGTCGAACCGGGCGCGAGGCGGAGTCGTGGGGGACGGGGTGACCGGCACTGCCTCTGAGGGTGCGGTGCCTGGCCGCCGTGTCAACGGTGTATCCCGGGACGGCGTGGCCGGCGTGGTCCCTGAGGGAAGGCGCGCCTGGCACGCCACTGCCAGGACCAGCCACAACAGCGCAACTCCGAACAGCCATCGGCGCTTCTTCACTGTGCGTCCTCCGCGTCGTGTGTTCAACAGCGAAGTATAGCGCAATCCTCCGTCAAGCCCAAGTGCGACGTGTGCGGGGCGATCAAGAGGGAAAGTGGGGACGCACTTGCCCTTCGTCGAGAACAGGGGAAAATCTCCTATGCCACCCTGGTCAACGGAAATACAACCGCGTGAACAGGAGAGCGCCATGCGAGCCGAAATCCGACTCTGCCAGGAGTGCGGGCTGCGCTACCCGTGGTATGCCTCCCAGCCACACCGCGAAACGTGCCCGGCCTGCCGAGCGCCCACGCGACCCCTGGCAACGTGGGACACCCAAGACGTGGCACCGTGTCCGCCAGCTTCCCCACCGGTGCGCCAGGTGGCGGTGGTGCTGGACAACGTGCGCTCGGCCTGGAACGTGGGAGCCATCTTCCGCACGGCCGACGGGCTTGGCGTGGCGCACGTCTACCTGTGCGGCATCACCCCCACCCCCGAACACCCAGGGGTCCACAAGACCGCCTTGGGCGCCGAGGCGGCCGTCCCCTGGTCCTCCGCACCCAACACAGCCGACGTGGTCCGACGCCTGCGCGCCGAGGGGTGGCCCATCTGGGCCCTGGAACAGGTGCCGGGGGCACGCCCGCTGGGCGACGTGCCGCCCGTGCCGGAAAAACTGGCCCTCATCGTGGGCAACGAAGTGTGCGGCGTGGGCCCGGACCTTTTCCCCCTCTGCGACGCCATCGTCTGTTTGCCGATGCGGGGCGTGAAACGCTCGCTCAACGTGGAAGTGGCCGCCGCGATTGCGCTGTGGATGTTTATGACAAGTTGAGTGCGCCTTGCAAGGCGCCGAGGGGTGAGGGATGAGGGGTGAGGTGCGACGCACTTCGCAAAGTGCGTCGCACCTCCTTGCCCACCTGATTGGCTCATGATACAATTTCTCAAGAGTAAGGAGCAGAGCAGGGGGTGAGCCGTGAACCCGGTGATCGCCGAGACGGCAGCGGCCCTCGGCCAGGGTTTGGTGGATTTGGCGAGGAGGCTCCTGGAGCAAAAGGCCCTGGAGGCGGCGCAGAAGGGGCTGGACCGAATCACGGCCCGCCAGGCGGACGACGAAGCGCTGCGCCAGGCCGTGGAGAGGGCCCTGGCCGACGTCGGGGCGCCCGTCGAGGACGAGGACGACCTGCGCCGCTGGCTGAAGGGCGTGAGCCTGGACCGGCTGACGGCGAAGAAGAACGCCGCCCTGCGCCGCCAGGTGGCGCGCGCCATCCTGGCCTTCACCGACCCCGACGCCGACCCGCCGGAGGAGCTGGTCGTGGCCCTGGGCTGGCCCCGCACCCGCCGCCGGGAACTCTCCCACCTCCTGGCGGCCCTGCGCCGCCAGCTCTACGCCCTGAACGACTGGCAACCCCTCATCGAGTACGCCAACGAGGCCGCCAAGCGTGGGATGCTGCGGCGCTTGTTGGAGACGGTGACCGACGTGGAGGGCGAGTCAGTTGTCCGCGTGCTTCCTGTCTCGCCGGAAGCGCGGGAGATCGAACAGGCATACCTCCGCTCGCTGGTGGAGTCAGAGTGTCGCTACCTGCCCCTGATGGGCCGCGATCCCCGCGCCAGCACCACCACAGGCTTGCAGATGCGCCTGGAGCGGGTGTACATCGCGCTGAACACGACCGAACGCTCCGCCGAGGAACGCCAGCGCGTGCGTTCCATCCGGGGAGTTGATGAGGCGCCCGAAAAGGAGAGTCTTTCGGCGCTGCGCGTCTTTCTGGACCACCCTCACCTGGTGCTGCGCGGTGAGCCGGGGAGCGGCAAGACCACCTTTGCCGACCACCTGACGCTGTGCCTGGCTGGCGAGCGGTTGGAGCCGGGGTCGGGATGGGCGGAACACCTGACCAGCCACGATGCAACCTGGGAGGGGCCTCCCCCGCTCCCCATTCGCCTCCGCCTGCGCCACTTTGCCGCCGATACGGAGTGCCTCCCAGCCGGTGAGGCAGGACGGGCCGAACACCTGTTGGCTTATGTGGAGAAAGTGCTGAGAGAGGGCCGTTACGGTGAAAAGCTCCCGGACCACGCCTTGGATTGCCTCAATAGGGGCGATGCCCTGCTCGTCCTGGACGGGCTGGACGAGGTGGGCGATCCACGCCGCCGCCAGCAGGTCGCCTCAGCCATTGCTGACCTAGCCCAACGGCGCTGTCGGCAGGCGCGGGTACTGGTCACCTGCCGCGTGCGCCAGTATCCGCTGGACGATTCCGGACGCCCCACGGCCGCCTGGGCGCTGCCCGGATTCCACGTGGCGACGTTGACCGACTTCGACGCCGACCAGATTCAGGCGTTTATCGAGGCCTGGTTCGGCGAATTGTACCCCGACCGCGAAGATATCCGAAAAGAGAAAATCGCCTCGCTGAAAAAAGCCATTCGTGAGCGCCCCGACCTGTGGGAGATCGCGCCTCGCCCCATCTTGCTGACGCAGATGGCGCTGGTGCACGACTTCGAGGGGGAACTCCCCGGGACGCGGGTGCAACTGTACGCCGCGTGCGCCGACCTCCTGCTCTGGAAGTGGGAGCAGTTGCGGGCCGAGCAGGCCAGGTCCCGCCTGACGGCCGAGGACTTCATCCGGGAGCAGATGAGGGTGCCCGGACTGCGCAAAGAGGACCTGGAGCGCGCCCTGGATCACGCCGTTTACGACGCTCACGCCGCACAGGAGACACCCCAGGAAGGCCCCACCGACATTCCCGAGGAGACGCTGCGCCAGCGGTTGCGGGAGTGCATAGCCCGCACGGGCCTCCCCGACCACGAGGCGGTGGCAAAGGCGCAGTTTTTCATCAACGAATACCTGGGCTACCGGAACGGCCTCATCGTTCCGGCCGGCGAGCGCACGTTCCAGACTCCCCACCGCACCTTTCAGGAGTTCATGGCTGCCCGCTGGCTGTCTCGGCAACGGAAGTTTGACCGCAGCGTGCCTGAGCTGGTGAGAAAGAATTTTGACCTCTGGCGCGAGGTGTTCCTGCTGGCAGTGGGACAGGCCGGGCTGGGCGATGCGGTGGACGCCGTTGACCTGCTCTGCCCGCGGGCGTGGCCCGACGAGAAAGAGGGGTGGCGGCAGTTGATTCTGGCGGGGCAGGGACTGGTGGAAATCGGCTTGCCGAAGGTGCGCAGCGACGAGAGGGGGCCGGAGGTGGAGGAGCGCATTACCGCCCTCCTGCACCGCACCGCCCAGGACCTGGACGCGAACGGCGTGCCCAACGACCCGCCGGTCGTGCCGGTTTCCATCCGTTATGAAGCGGCCGAGACCCTCGACCGGCTGGGCTGGCTCCCGCTGGACCTCAACGCCTGGGTCCGCTGCCCCGGCTGCGCCGACGACGGCCGCGACCTGCTGGTGATGAAATACCCCGTCACCAACGCCCAGTTCGAGCGCTTCATCCAGGCCGGCGGCTACGAGAACCCCGCCTACTGGGGCGGCGAGGGGAGTGAGGGCTGGCGGTGGCGGATAAACCCACCTTCATGGAGAGGTAAAGGTCCTGTCAATGAGCCGGAGTACTGGCACCATCCCCGCTTCGGCAAGGAGCGGCGCGGCTACCCGGTGGTGGGCGTCTCCTGGTACGAGGCGGCCGCCTACGCCACCTGGCTGACGGAGGTGCTGCGCCGCGCCCGCGCGGGCGACCCGGGCCTGCCCGCGGAGGACCGGGCGCTGGTGGCCGACCTGCTGGCGGCCGGTCCTCCGCGG
>WFWG01000162.1 GCA_015491235.1 Ardenticatenaceae bacterium | reverse complement strand
GCGCCAGGAGGGCATCGAGGTGGAGGGGAAGCTGGTGCGCCAATACGTGCGCGTGGGCAACCGGAAGCGGCAGGTGAACATCTTCGGCTACGGGCGTCGCAACGGCCAGCGGGTGCTCATCCTGGGGGAGGCTAAGGTGCGCCCCTCGGAGAAGGAGGTGGACCGCTTCTTGAAGCTGGCGGCCTCCCTGGAGGAGCAAGAAGGGCTGCCGGCCGTGCTTTTGTTCGTGGCCTACGACTGCCGGCCTGAAGTGGAAGCCTACCTGCGCGAGAAGAACATCCGCTTCATCTGGTCGTACGATCTGCCCCTGTAAGGGGGTCGGCAACCCACTGCCACCGACAGCACGGGCTTCCCGCCCGTGCTGTCCCTGGACCCACGCCAAGTCTCGTGTGTGCCGTCAAAAGGCAGTTGTGCCGAAACTGCCATGAGCACTAAAGGGCCACTTCGATGGGAGCGCCGGGGAAGTCGGGGTGTTCCGTGACGCGCTGGATTTCCCGCAGGGCTTCGGCGTCCTGGACGGCGATAGAGAGGAGCCACCCCTTGAAGTTCATGGGGCCATAGGGGCCCGACAGGATCGCCTCCTCGTTTGGCTCCGGCGGCAACCCTTCGATGATAGCCGCCAACTCCGCTTGCAAGTCGGCAAAACGGGAGCGCAGTTCAGCCAAGGGGATGCCGTGAGGCGGCCAACTCTGCTGCACGGTGGTTTCGTCGTGTTCGGGGACGATGCCGCGCGCCAGGGCTTCCACGTGGGCTTGGGCGTCTCGGTCCAGCTCGATCAGGCGATGAATAATCTGGCCGACGCTCAAGCGGTGGGGGGAGGGCAGCCAGTCGACTTGGGCCTGCGTCAGCGTGCTGAGCAGGTGCTCGATCTGTTCACGAGGGTGCTCCACGGCTTCCAGCAGGCGGTGGAGTTCGACTTGAGCCAATTCGTTGATGCGGCGCGGCTGGCGAAGCGCCCGGCGCAGGAGCGCCCGACCGGTGACATCCGCCTCTTCACCTCCGAGCTGCACGGAGCCAGTCGCGTGGGCGAGGGCCCGGCGATGAATTTCGACACCTGCCGCCTCCACGTTGGGAAGTGGGTTCGGCCGGAGAAGGCGCAGGTGCACTTCCCGCACTGGAAATGCGTCCAACAGGTGGCGGGCCACCCGTTCGGCCACCTGCTCGAGAAGTTCATATTCCTCGCCGGATGCCACGCTCACAATCGCCCGGACGATTTCGTCGAGGGAAAGGGTATCCTCAGGGCGACCGGAACGGCCAGCCGCCGCCAGGTTGAGGGAGAGGCGCACGTCCAAGCACAAGCTCACCGGGGTTGGGGCACTTCCCCTCGGCGCACTCAGGTAAGCTTCACAGGAAAGGCCCTCGATGACAATCTGGTCCATGGGAACACACTCCCTTTAGCCAGCGGCTCCGCTTGGTCGCAACCAGAAGTGGTGAGCGTAGGGGCGGTATCCCAGGCGCATGGCGATGCGCGTACCCGGCAGGTTGTCGAGAGCACACATCCACATGGCCAGCGCTCTCTCCTTCAGGATGTCCTCCGTTGCCAGGGAAACAACGGCCGTGCCAAACCCGCGCTGGCGCCAGCGGGGCAACACGTTAACTCCAATTTCGCGAACCTTCTCGCTCCACGCCCGTTCGCCCGCCACGGCGACCAGGCGGCCCTGGTAGTACAGGCCCCACAGGGGCACTTGGCCAATCTCGCGCCCGCCGATGGCCCAGTAGTGGAACATTCCTGGCTCGCGGGCGTGCAAAATGCGGGCGAAACGGGCCAGTTCGCCCGCGTCCCGCCGCCGGAGGCGACGGGCAAAGGGGTGTGGTTGGGGGGCAAATGTCTCTGGCGTCGCGTACCAGATGGCTGACGGCCCGTGCCAGGCCAAGTGTGCTGGACTCACCCCCAGCGTCGCGGTCCACCATTCGGCGTCCAAGAGTTGTTCCGGATTCGCCTCTGCCACGAAGGGCTCGCCGCCAGGGGGAACGGCCACAACGCCGCCGTCGGGCGTGAGAAACACATGCACATCATCCCCCTCACGGGGCACAACACACACGCGACCCTTTCGCAGGTCCTCGGGTTCGCAGCCCAGAATTTCGGCCCACAGCTTGTCCAGTTGAATGGGCAGCGCCGGAGCTGCCACACCGGTGAAAACCATCGCTTCAGGTCACCTCCGCGCCTGAACGGCGGGCAAAACTCTTGCATCTTCGGGAGCTAAGTTTACCAGGAATGGGCAGGCAGGCAAACTGTCGTGGCTCAGGCTCAAATTCCCATGAAGCGGCGCTGAACGAGAAGCGGCACAAGTTTGAGGAGGGCGAAGAGCAGCCACACGCCCAACACGAGACCCGCCCAGCGTCGCCGGGACTGGCCGCTTACGGCGCTGGCTCCGGCCACCAGCAACCACCACGAGGCCAGTTGCCAGAGCGTAAGGCCACTGAGAAACTGGAAGAGGGGGTTCATTGAATCCAGGGGGTAGTTTCCCGTGGCGACCAGAAACGAAAGCCCGTCGTACAGGGGGAGACGGCCAGAGAAGAGGGTAAAGCCGGCCTTGACCAGTTGGCCCAGTCCGTGGGGAATCCAGGCCCAAGCGGCCACGTTAAACATGGCGTCAAAGCGGGAGGTCTCGCTCCCTTGGAGCGTAGCCGCGTAGTGGAGCACCGCTCCCCAGATGAGCCAACCCAAAACGGTTCCGACGACACCTCCTCCAATGCTCAGGGCCAAGAGAGAGGACGAAGCGCCGCGCTCGGCCTGGCGTTCGATTTGCTCCAGCGCCTGCTCGCGGGCGTCGGGGGGCATCTGTTCGGCAAAGCGTCCGTGTTCGATCCAGTAGCGGCTTATTTCGGCTTGAAGGCGGGCATAGTGGTCAGCCGTGATGAAGGTGGACGCCAGCATCACCACCACGAGAAAGGCAAAGGGAACCAACCAGAGGCGGCGGGCGCGGGCCGCAATGGCCCGGAATGCTTCGCCGGGACGGTCAACGAGAGCCAGCAGAATAGCAGGCAGAGTCTCTGGGATCTGTGTGCTCACGTGATTACCTCCTTCATGCAAGGGCCTGGTCGCACACGTCCCGCACACTGCACGCCCGACACCGGGCCGGGTGCGTGTGGCTGCGGGGCACGTTGGCAGCCGTCCACGCGGCGCGCATCTCCGCCAAGCGCGCGAGCACGGCCTGTCGGGCTTCCGGCGTGTACGGCAGGCGCCAGTGCTGGTTCGCGTACACCAATATGCCATACGGAGGAGGAAGACCAGTGGTTTCTTCGACCAGCAGGCAATAGGCCATGAGCTGAATAACGTCGCTCTCGTAGGGGCGCCGAGGAGACCGCAACGGCTTCACCTCAACGGGCACCTGTGTCTTCCCCACCTGGACAAGATAATCAGGTCTTCCAACTAGGCCCAGGCGGCGAGCCACCAGGGAAGCGGGCGGCCGCTCCCACCCGGCCGTGTCGCGCGAGATGATTTGTCCCGCGGGGAGGCCGGTCCCGTGGTACGCCCGTCGTCCCCACACGATCAAAATGAGCCCAAGCACCAGGAGGGTAATACCAATTAGGTCTACAAAGGCCATGTCTTCACCGAAATAGCTCGGCGCCACCGCCCCACTCGTCCACCCAAAGAGGGAAAAATTGTGGAGAACTGGGGCGGCTTCGCCGCCCCAGTTCTCCACAATTTTTTCTTCTCTGAGCCGCATCTTGGGCGCCAGTGGCCCTTTGTGCGTATTGTACCCGTGTTACCCTGAAGGGCCAAAGGGCACTGCTGGCCTCTCCACTTTTGCTCCTACATTTGTCAAAGCGGCATCTTGCATTACCATACAGCCATGCACAGCTACGATCGGTTGAGCGTTGTTGTAAGCCTCGTGTTGCTCGGCATGGTGATTGCCCTGGTCACCAGCGCCCCTGTGCGCTTGGTGACGGTGTATGTGTTCGGCTCCCCCCTTTCGGTAGCGCTCTCCCCTCAATGGATCGTGGGGCTCATTCTGGTGGGGCTCACTATGGCCGGAACGGACTACGTGCTGCGCGAGCACCCCCGCTACCGCTCCACCTGGACGCGACACACGTTCCTCTTCTGGATTCTTCCGGTAGCCGTCACCATCACCGGCATTCTGATTGCCCCCCGGCTGGCGGCGTGGCACCCGCTCCTGTGGATCACAGGTTTGCTCCTCACCGGCTTCGGGCTGGCCTCGGTCATCGTGGCCGAATACCGCGCCCTTTCGGGCGACGTGCAGCTCACAATTCCGGCGCAGGTCTACCTCAACCTTGTCGCTTATTTGGTGGCTCTGCTGGCCTTCACGGCTGTCTACGGCAGCCGCACGCGCAGCCTGCTCTCCGGCCCGGCCATTTCCCTGCTGGCCGCCGTTCTCTCGCTTGGCCTGCTGCGCACTGAGGTGGAACACGTGTCGAAGACGTGGGCCTACAGCCTGACCATCGGCCTGGTGTTGGGAGAAATTACGTGGGTGCTCAACTACTGGAGAATAAGCGGACTGGCGGGCGGCGCTTTTCTGGTGGTGTTCTTCTACCTGACCACCGGGCTGGCTCAGTTGGACCTGTGGGGTCGGCTCAACAAGCGCACGGTGGCCGAGTACGCCGGTGTTGCCCTGTTGGCGCTACTCTTTCTCCTGGCCCGCGCGGTACCCTTTTCATGAAGGGGGCTCGTCCGTGGTGCGCTGAAGGAGAACGACGGCCCCCAAAATACACCCCCCGCCGACGACTTGAACGGCGCTCAGCGCCTCCCCGAAGATCCACCAGCCCAGCACGGCGCCCACCACCGGCTCCACCGTGGCCAGGATGCTGGCCCGCCCGGCAGGCAACCACTGAAGGCCGGAGGTGTAGAGCGCATAACTGCCGGCCGTCGGCAGCACGCCGGTCACCAGCAGCCAGAAGGCCAGTGAGCTGTCCCGCCACCAGGGGGTGGCGCCTTCCCCGAAGCCGAACACCACCGGCACCAGCAGAAGGGCGCCGAAGGAGAGGGCACAGGCCATGGTGCTCAAGGGGTGGTGGCGCCGCAGGGCAAACTTCCCGAAGATGCTGAAGAGGGCGTATGTGAGGCCGCTGCCCAAGCCCGTCAGCAAACCGGGGAGGTTGAGGGCCAGCAGGCGTGGCTCGTGGGCGCCAGCCACCAGCGCCGCCCCCACGAAGGCCAGCAGGAGCGCCACGCCCTTGACGGGTGAAACCGCCTCGCCAAACAGCCGCCACGAGAAGAGCACCACAAAGGCCGGAGCTGTGTAGAGGAGCACGACCGCCACCGCAATGGGGTTGTACTGCACCGAAAGGGCGTAGAGCACGAAAAAGGCGGCCACGCTGACCAAGCCGTAGAGGGCAAAGAAGGGATAATCACGCCGGGCCGGAAAGGACAGCCCTTGTTGCCGCGCCAAGAGCGCCAGTGTTACTCCTCCCAGCGCCGCTCGATAAAAACCGATCTCAACGGCAGAAAGCCCTCCGCCCTGCAACACCCGCATGAGGGGGCCCAGCGTGCCCCACAGGACAGCAGCGGTCAAGACGAAAAGCGTTCCCCTCAGGGTGTGCGATGACGCGCTCATGTAAACTGTTGAGCGACCCCCTATTCGGACTTGCCGCGTGGCCCGCGACGCCATCGTCCCCGCACATCGCCCCGCCCCCGGTATGGGGGAATGTTCAACTCGATGAGGCTGCCGTGGCCAACGTACTTCATCTCCATCATGCGCTCCAGCAGGCGCGGTTCCACGTCCTCCACGTCGTTCAGCGTGATGACGGTGGGCAGTTGGGCCATGTAACGGTAGTTGAAGAGCTGGAAGAGTTTCTCCTGAGCCCACGGCGTGGCACTGTGGGTGCCCAAGTCGTCCAGGACGAGCAGGGGAGCACGGCGGATTTGCTCAAAGCGCTTGTCGTAACTGACCATGCTGTGAGGGCTAAAGGTGGCTCGCAAGTGATCCAGCAGATCAGGCACCACCACGAAGATGGCTGGGTCGCCCATTTCCACCCGCTGGTTGGCAATGGCCGCCGCCAGATGGGTCTTGCCCACGCCGTAAGGACCAACCAGGACGAGCCAACCGCTCGGCTCCTGGGCAAAGCGCTTGGCCGCGTTGACGGCTTGCCAGAGGCGCTCGCGGGCCGCCGGGTCCAACTCCAGGGCGCGGAGGTCGAAGGTCTGGAACGTCATGTGCTTGAGGAGGCCCAGGGTGGAGAGGTCGTTCTCCCCGTGGACAATGCCCTGGCGGTAGTCGGGGGCCAGGATAGTCACGATGGTGCTGATGTTCGGGTCCACCAGGCGGGAGCGCAGGCGCGGCTCGATTTCGTCCAGTTCGTGGTTGGTGGTGATGACGGTGGGGAGCTGAGCGTTGTAGCGGTAGTTCAGGAGCTGGAAAAGTTTCTCCTGAGCCCACGGTGTGCTGGCTTGGGTGCCCAGGTCGTCCAGAATCAGGAGGGGCGCGTTCTTGATTTGCTCGAAGCGCTCGTCGTAAGTGACCGGGTTGGCCGGGTTGAACGTAGCCCGCAGGTGGTCCAACAGGTCAGGAACCACCACGAAGACCACCGGCTCCCCGCGATCCAGCCGCTCGTTGGCGATGGCGGCCGCCAAGTGGGTTTTGCCGCAGCCATAGCCGCCCACCAGCACCAACCACCCTTGGGGGGTTTCGGCGTACTTGCGACAGACTTGGTAGGCGTGTTGCAGGTTGGCCTGTTTCTGGGGGTTCAACCCAATGCCTTCGGGCCGAAACGTCTCGAACCGCTGTCGGCGCAGCAGGCCCAAGTTGCTAATACGGTGGAGTTCGGCCTGGCGGCGGGCGCGAATTTCCGCCTGCTTGCACCGACAGGGGATGGCTCGCCCGAAAAAGGGGTGACCAGGCGGCACGTCGTACCGCACGAAGCCAGCCCCCTTGCAAATTGGACACGTGGCGGGCGTTTGTCCCCCTTCAGCCTGCCCTTCCTCAGTCGAGTTCCTCGAGGAAGCGGCGGCGCGTTTCTGCCGCTCGATCTGTCGGAGCACGTCCTGAAGGTGCTTCATCGTCTCGTCCTTCCCTTGCCCAACGTTCCAGTATGGCCCGAACGTACCGCCAGTTGCGCACGTTGCGCTCGGCCGCAATGCGGAACGCCTCCTCGATCCAAGCTTCCGGGTAGGTGGCCGCGGCCTCGCGCAGTTCTTCGGCAATGATCGGCTGAAGCAGGCCAATGTTGTTCTCGTAGAGGACGAAGATGTTGGGGCGCGCCTCCGGCACCGGGCGCGGCTCGGCGGAACGGGCAATCGTGCCAGGCGCCAAGGCCCCCTCCCGGATGTCGGCTACGGCGCGGCGCCCCTGTTCGGTGTTCAAAAAATACCACGTTTGTGGCATTCCGTCCACTTCCACTTCCAGCTTGAGCAGCGTGCCACGCCAGACGGCGCGCTCCAGCGCTTCTTGCAACACGTGTTGGGGGTTCTGGCCGGGCCGCTTCAGGGCGCGCATGAGGGGGCCGTCCTGCTGCAACTCCTCTTCGCTCAGGTAGCGGTACCGCCCGCGCTTGTTGTGGAGCCGCCAGAAGCAGTGCAACGTAAGCTTCAACTCGGCCAGGTCGTCAATCTGGCCCAGCAACTCACTGAAAAAGAGGTCTGGTATGGGCGTGAAGCGCAGGCGCCCGTTCGGAAAGCCCGCAAATCCCATGTGCACCCCCTCCGCGCTAGAAGACGATATCATCGTCCCACTCCGTCACGGGGGGACCGTGCTCGTCGTCCGGGTAGATGGTCTCCAGGTTGGAGAACTTGGCCGTCTCCTTGACGAAGCGTAGTTCGACGGCGCCAGTCGGCCCGTTCCGGTGCTTGGCGACGATGATCTCGGCGATGTTGGGGCGGTCGGTGTTCTTGTTGTAAACCTCGTCGCGGTAGATGAACATCACCACGTCGGCGTCCTGCTCGATACTTCCACTCTCTCGAAGATCCGACAGCAGCGGCCGCTTCTCCTGGCGCATTTCCACCTGGCGGCTAAGCTGAGAGATGGCCAGCACCGGCACGCGCAACTCGCGCGCCAGCCCCTTGAGGGAACGGCTGATGTACGAAATCTCCTGGACGCGGTTTTCCGCACGGGTGCCGCTGCGCATGAGTTGCAGATAGTCAATGACCACGAGGTCCAGGCCGTGCTCGCTGGCCACCCGCCGCGCCTTGGTGCGCACCTCCAGCGGGCTAAGGGCGGGCGTCTCGTCCACGAAGATGCGCGTGCGGCTGAGAATGTCCACCGCCTGCCCGATGCGCTCCAGGTCCCCCTCTGAAATGGGACCAACGCGCAGGCGTTGTGCCCCGATGCCCGTCTGGCTGGCGACCAGCCGCATGGCGATTTGTTCGGCGCTCATCTCCAGGCTGAAGAAGGCCACGCGGGCGCCGTGCTGTATGGCCACGTTCTCGGTGATGGCCAGGGCAAAGGCAGTCTTGCCCATGCTCGGGCGGGCGGCCAGGATGATGAGGTCGCCCGGCTGGAATCCGCCCAGCAGGCGGTCCAGGTCCACAAAGCCGGTGGGCAGGCCAACGGGCTGGCGTTCCAGGTAGAGCCGCTCCACCTGTTCGTAGAACTCGCCCAGGATCTGCTGAATGGGCACCATGGCGCCCGTGAGGCGGTGTTGGGAGACGGCGAAGAGAATGGCCTCGGCGCGGTCAATGATCTCCTCCACGTCGGCCTCGCTCTCCTGGTAGGCGAGTTGGGCAATTTGCTCGGCGGCCAAAATAAGCCGTCGCAGGATGGCGTTTCGCTCCACAATGCGCGCGTAATACTCCACGTGCAAGGCCGTGGGCACGCGCATGAGCAACTCGCTGATGGCTGCCGGGCCGCCCACCTCGCTCAAGCGACCCATGCGGTCCAGTTCGTCAGCCACGGTGAGGGGGTCTGGCGGCTCGTTTCGCTCGTGCAGGTTCAGGAGGGCTTCGTAGATCCAGGCGTGCTTGTCGCGGTAGAAGTCCGTAGGGCGCAGGAACGAAGCCACCTTGGTAATGGCTTCCGGGTCCATGAGAAGAGAGCCGAGGACAGCCTCTTCGGCCTCCACGTTGTACGGCAGTGGGCGCTCAACGGGCGCAACGGCCATGTGCGTTTCCTCCTCCTGCTGTGTGCGGTGGACCTGGAAGGACCACACTCGACTAACGCGGCAAGAGCACACGCCAGGAGTAACCCGCCTGCTTCCAGCAAAGTCGCCGACAGTCGGGGAACAGCGACAGGCTCAACCGACTCCTGTTCTGCCTGGCCGGAAGACGGGGAACACCAGCCAGACGGCCGTTTTTCAAGTCGGGGGCGCCTTGAGCATTCCTGGAAAGCAAACGAGGCGCACCTGTGGTCGCCTGACCACAGGGCGCCCCTGTTTCGGGTTCCTGGCGGCACTTACTCGTCGCCGAAGTCGTCGAGGTCGAGCGATTCGACAAAGTCCTTGAAGACGGACAGCTTCTCCTCTTCCTCGGGTGTGAGCTCCTCTTGACTGCTTTCGGGGACAATGCCGGCCTGCTCCATAACGTGCTCGGCCACGTAGATGGGCGCATTGACCCGCACGGCCAGGGCAATGGCATCGCTGGGGCGAGAGTCCACCTCAATTTCCTGACCGTTCACGTCAAGCACGATGTGGGCGTAAAAGGTGTCGTCGCGCAGGTCGTTGACCACAATGTAGGAGACGGTAGCTCCGAGCGTTTCGATCATGTTCCGGAGCAGGTCGTGTGTCAGCGGGCGCACCACCCGGATACCCTGGAGGGCAATAGTAATGGCATCGGCTTCATACGGCCCGATCCAGATAGCCAGATGGCGGTCACCTTCCCGCTCCTTCAGCACGACAATGCGGTGTTGGGAAATCAGGCTGACCCGGATGCTGTCAATCGTCACAGGTATCATGAGTCTTGCCCCCTTTACTTATCCGGCTTCCTTCCAGTTGGTGGTTCCTGGCCCGCGTTTGCTGAGATTATAGCACACGTTCCGGCGAGGTACAAGCAAGACTTTGCTTGGAAATCGGCAAAAGAGTCGCTCCTTTGTGTTCCGGCAGGGAACTCCTCTAGCACTCTGCCACCTGGCCGCAACAGCAGCACTTTGGAGCATTATAGCGCAGGGGGGCGGTGCAGCAAAGGCCAGAAGAGCTCAATATTTCTTACAGCGGACGGCTTACAATAACCTCCCACAGGTTTTCGGGCACCCGGTCGCCGTGCCACTGGCGAGCAAAGGCCGCCTCCTCGCGCACGTTCAGGCTGGGACTGCTGGCGCGGCTGTCTGTGCCCAGGTAGACGGGCACGCCGGCAGCCAGGTATTTCTCCAGCGGCATCCGGCCACAGTTGAGCAGGTAGTTAGAGCGGGGACAGTGAACCACCGCACAGCCGGCGTCGGCCACCATACGGATTTCCTCGTCGGTCACCTGGACCATGTGAACCAGCAGGGGGCGCGCTTCCAGCACGCCAAGGGAGCGCAGGTAGGGCACGGGGCGCAGGCCGGGAGCGGGCGGCACCGGCACGCCCAACTTCTGAAGCAGGCGCAAAAAGGGACCGGAGCGTCGCGTGAGCCACTCCACCTCGGCAGGGCTCTCGGCCAGGTGGATGCAGAGGGAAACTTGGGCCTCGCGGCACCAGGCTGCTCCCTCGCGAAAGAGGTCCGGGTGGCACGAGTAGGGGGCGTGGATGGTCAGCCCCACCCGCATGGGGCCATACGCCGGGTGACGGCGCGCCGCCAGGATGGCCTGCTTGGCCCGCTCCAGGCGCTCCAACGCCTCTGCCCGGTTCAGGCCCAGCACCTCGAGCCAGACGATGCCCCGCAGGCCGCTCTCCAGCAGCGGCTCCACGCTCAGCCAGGTGGCCGTAATGTCGCCCACGTGGGTGGTACCACAGGCCAACAACTCCTCGATGCCCGCCTCGACGCTGCGGTAGACGTCGGCGCGCGTCTCGCCAGCGCGCGCCCGAATCAGCTCGTGTATCCAGCGGGTGAATTCCACCGGCTCGGACGGGCAAAGGGAGGCCAGCCTGGTCAACTCCAGGTGGGTGTGGGCGTTGGTTATCACGGGCGCAGGGGCGTTCAAGGGACACTCCTCACAGGCGTGAACTCACGGCACTGGCGGCACGGCGAGCGGCTCGGCATGAAGTTGGGTTGCGATCTCGTCCCAGTGATCACGGGCGTTGGCCGTGCCGTAGGAGAAAAGCGCATAACCGCGCGTGCCCAGCTCGCGGGCCGCCTCCACGCGGTTCCGCACGTCGTCAAAGCAGGGGTAGCCGGCGTGAATGCCCGGGAAGACGTACCGGCCGGCGCTGGTTGCCTCGCGCTGGAAGTCCTCCACCAGGACGCGAAAGCGGTCCAGCGTCCACACGCTGGTGTCGGGACATTGTGGGTTTGGAGGATAGAGCATGGGCATGATGGCGTCCACCCAGCCCTCCCGCAGCCAGCGCTTGGAGTCCTGATAGTAGTGGGTATACCCTTGGGAAAAGCCGCCCCACCCCCAAACGTCGCGGTACATGCCCCACACGGCAGCCGTGACCCACGCCTGTGGGCGGTGGCGTTTCACCGTGGCGTAAACCTCCTGCACCAGCCGGTTCACCTGCTCCCGCTGCCAGTCGGCCCGTTCTTCCGGCGTGGCAAAGTCGGTGGGGGTATAGGGGTCATAGGAGTAGCCCGGGCCGGGGTAGCGCACCAGGTCAAGGTGCACGCCGTCCAGTTCGTACCGGCGCACCAGGTCGTCCACCACGTTGACCACATGCTGGCGGACACCGCTCCAGGCGGGCGTGGCCCACAGGTAGCCGCTACAGGTTTGGAGGTTCATGGGGCGCCCCTGGGAGTCGTGCACGCGCCAGTCCTTCCACGAGGTAGCATAGGAAAAGGTCCAGAAGGGATGCTGGGGTGTGGTCTCCTTGGGGGGAGCGCCGTAGCCACACACCCAGGTGGGGTAGACGTTCACGTAGGCGTGAACCTGAAGCCCTCGCGCGTGGGCAGCCTCGACCAGGGTTTGGAGCGGGTCGAAGCCGGGTGACTTGCCCAGCGTCTCCACGGCTGTGCCCGTCAGGCGGGCCGCCCAGGGCTCCAGGCCAGGGGTGTAGTAGGCGTCGCCCGTGCCCCGCACTTGGAAGAGCAGCACGTTGAAGCCGGCCGCCTGGGCCCGCTCGGCAATGGTCACCAGCGTTTCAGGGCGGGCCACCTGGCCGAGTTGCGTCCAGTCGTAGCGGGTAACCCACAGGGCGCGGAACTCGGTGGGCGGTGGCAACGGCGTTGGCGACGGTGTGGGAGTGGGAGCTTGCGTTGGCGTGGGAGAAGGAGTGGGCGTCGGCGCCGCCTTCGCCCGCACCACCAGGGGCAGGAAGAGAGGAAAAGCGCTCGCCGGCGCGGCACGCCGGCGAGTTGCCTGTGAAGCCCCCGGCGCTGGTGGCGCTTCTGTGTAGCCGTTGAGCACGTACCAGGCTTCGCTGCCCATGAGGGCTTCGGCCTCGTCCGTTGTAGTTGGCGTTGGTGTGGGAAGAAGCGCGGGCATTTCTCCGATCCCTTGGGCGCTGGTGGGCGCGGTAGCCGAAATCTGCACCAACAACCAGCCAATCAACACGGCTGTCAACACGGTCAGCGCGTTGCGGCGATGGCTCATAGTTTCCCCCGCTGGCTTCATGCTTGTGTCTGGTGGGCTGAAGCCAGTGTACACCGGTTTCTTTAAATTGTGCTGAAACCAGCACGGCCAGCGGGTGAAGAAGTTTTAAGGCGACCGTTGAAGGGGTGAGCGCACAGGGGGCAAGGGCCACCTCTGCCCCCTCAAAGAACAACCAGTCTCACCCTCGGCGCACTCGCACCTCGGAAAGCGGCAGCACAGCGGGTTGCGGCTGCACCGGCGGCAACTCCACCTGCGGCGGCACGTAGTTGGGGTCGTCGAAGACGCGCAGGATGGTGTAACTGGTGTCCCGCTGGGCCGGAATGTAGCCGGCCGCCCGAATCTGGCGGTGAATCTCCTCCACGCTGATGGCGCACTTCACCGCCGTCGGGGCCCCCGCCGAACTGACCACGTTCTCCTCGATCATGGTGGAGCCGAAGTCGTCGCACCCGAAGTGCAGCGCTGTCTGGGCCACCTTGATGCCTTGGGTGGGCCAGGAAGCCGAAATGTGTGGAATGTTGTCCAGGAAGATGCGGCTGATGGCCGTGTGGCGCAGGTACTCGGCGGCGGTGGCGCCGTACTCGTCTCGGAAGCGGCTGCGGCCCAGCGGTGTGTTCTCGATTTGCACCGTCCAGGCGATGAAGGCGTTGAAGCCGTTGCCGTACTTCTCCAGGCTCTCGTCTTGGGTGTCCCGCAGGCGTTGCAAGTGGTTCAGGCGATGCCTGATCTGCTCGCGGAAGCCGATCACCATCGTGGCCGTGGTGGTCAGTCCCAGCTTGTGGGCCACCTTCATAATGCCTAACCAGTTGTCGGTGCGAATCTTCTTGGGACTCACGCGCTTGCGGATTTCGTCGTCCAGAATCTCGCCGCCGCCGCCCGGCAGGCCGCGCAGGCCGGCCTCCTTGAGCGCGCTCAGCACCTCCTCCCACGACTTGCCGGAGATGTTGCTGATGTGCTCGATTTCGGAGGGCGAGAAGGCGTTGATTTCGATTTGCGGGTAGGTCTCGTGAATCCAGCGCACCAGGTCCACGTAGTATTCGAAGGGCAGGTCGGGGTGGTGACCACCCTGCATGAGAATGCGCGTGGCCCCCAGGGCCAACGCTTCCTCGATCTTGCGCCCTAACTCCTCCTTGGAGAGCACGTATCCCTTTTCAGTGTCGCCCGGCAGGGCGTAGAAGTTGCAGAACTGGCAGTCGGTGATGCAGATGTTGGTGTAGTTAATGTTGCGGTCAATCAGGTAGGTAACCAGGTTACCGGGCACAAGCTGCTGGCGGCGGGCGTTGGCCGCCATGCCCAGTTCGATGAGGTCGGCTTCGGCGTAGAGGAGGTGGGCTTCCTCGTAGGAAATCCGCTCCCCGGCGTACACCTTGTCGAAGATGCGGGTCAACTCGCTCAACGGGTTCATGGGTCCGCCCCCTTCGTTTGTGGTTATGGTCATCACCAGTTAGACAACCGACCACGCGATTTCCAAGTTGGCCGGCTCGAAGTGAGGCAGGGCCAGCCGCAAGAACGTCATCAACCCCTCCAATTCGTCCGGCCCCAAGTCGTAGCGCAGGTCGCGCAGGTACTTGGCACAGGTGCCCGGCTCCAATCCCAGGCGGGGGGCATAGCGGCGGGCAATCTCGGGAATGGCCGCCAGCCCCTCTTCTTTGGCTGTCAAGAGGGCCTGGAGGGCGCCGCTGCTCTCCACAGCTTCCAGCCGGTCCCGCCGGGCGGTCCACAGGGCAAACACGAAGGGCAGCCCGGTCATCTTGAGCCATTCGTCCCCCAGGTCGAAGATGTAGGGGCGAGCGATGGCGTTGGGGCCGAGGGCTGGCCGGTGGAAGGCCCGGTGGCGCACAGCCTCCACGAGGGCCGTGTCGCCGATGAGCAGGGCCGCCTCAGCGACGCTCAACATGTGCTCCAGGTCTTGGGGCATGGAGCGGAACTCGGCCGAAATGCCGTAGCGCTCGCGGCAGAGCACCCGCAGCAGGGCCACGCTGGTGGCCGATTGGTCGCTGACGGCGATGGTGCCGCCGTCCAGTTCGCGCGGGTCTGGGCGCCAGGAGAAGAGCAGCACCGTGCGCACGGCTCCCAGCGAAGCGATGGAGAGGTTGGGCAACACGACCACCTGGTCCGCGTGGCGGGCGGCCTCGATGGCCGGAATGGGTGCCAGGTCAACTTCGTCGGCGAGGAGAGCCCGGCTGAGAGCCGTGGGCACCCCCTTCACCACTTCCACAGGCCCCCTCAGGTGGCGACGCAGCGTGTGGTAGAGGGGTTGCGTGTTCAAGTAATCAATTTGTCCCAGGCGCAACATCGCGTTTGTGCCTCCTTGCGGTTCACCCTTGAACCGCCTGTACCGGTTGTGCCTCCTCATCGTAAACCCGAACCACGTTGTACACCGTGTCGCGTTCCACCGGCACGCAGCCAGCAGCCCGAATGTAGCGCAGCAGGGCCGGGCTGGCCAGGTGTTGCGGCGTAGAAGCGCCGGCGTCGTGGTAAATGCGCTCCTCGATGACCGTGCCGTCAATGTCGTCGGCGCCGAAGCGCAGGGCAATCTGGGCAATCTGGGGCGTGAGCATCACCCAGTAGGCCTTGATGTGGGGGAAATTGTCGAGCAACAGGCGGCTCACGGCGATAACCTTCAGGTCGTCCACGCCAGTGGTCCACTCGCGGTTGACCTTCTTGCCCAGCCCGTTGTTCATGGGGTGAAAGGCCAGCGGCACAAAGGTTTGGAAACCGCCCGTCTCATCCTGGAGTGCCCGCAGGCGCAGCAGGTGGTCCACCCGGTCCTCGTAGCTCTCGATGTGGCCGTAGAGCATGGTGGCGTTGGAGCGGATGCCCAAGCGGTGGGCCAGGCGGTGAATCTCCAGCCACTGCTCGGCCGTGGCCTTTTCGGGGCAGATGCGCCGGCGCACGTGTTCGGCGAAGATTTCGGCCCCTCCGCCGGGCATGGAGTCGAGCCCGGCCTCCCTCATGCGGCGCAGCACAGTCTCGTAATCCAGCCCCTCCAGCTCGGCCAGGAAGTGGACCTCCACCGCCGTCATGGCCTTGATGTGGACCCAGGGGTAAGCCCGCTTGAGCTGGCGAAAGATTTCACAGTAGTAGTCCAGGCCGAGTTCAGGGTGCAACCCGCCCACGATGTGAAACTCGGTAATGTGGGGACCCACGTCGGGACGCACCCGCTCCACAATTTCCTCCGGCGTCCACCAGTAGGCGTCCTCCTCGTCGCCGTTGCGCCGGAAGGAACAAAAGTTGCAGTGAACCGCGCAGATGTTGGTCGGGTTGATGTGGCGGTTCTGGTTGAAGTACGCCCGGTCACCGTGCAGGCGGCGGCGCACCTTGTTGGCCAGCCAGCCCACGCCCAGCAGGTCGTGGCTCTCGAAGAGGCGCACGCCGTCCTCGAAGCT
>WFWG01000161.1 GCA_015491235.1 Ardenticatenaceae bacterium | reverse complement strand
GTGTGGAAGCCATCAGAGCTGAGGCAATAGCAAAAGGCGTGGCCATTGATGATCCGGCAGAGGTGGCTAAGGATGACTGAACCTCGCCAACTGCCACGTGTAGTGCTCGACACGAATGTCGTACTTGCCGCTTCGTCCCCCTCTCCCCCGCGGACATCGTCCCACGCGTGGCCGAAGACCCGGACGACGACGTGGTGCTTGCCTGCGCGCTGGTCGGCGGGGCCACTCACTTGGTGACCTACGACGCCCATCTCCTCTCCTTGGGCCCGGTCTACGAGGGCGTGCGCATTCTGGACGGCCTCCGCTTCCTGCGCTTCCTGCGGGGTGAAGCATAGAGTGGAGCCTTCACCCCAACAGTGCGCGCAGGGCCTCGAGCAGCGCCTCGTTCTCCGCCGGCGTGCCCACGCTGATGCGCAGGTGTTCCGCCAGGGCGGGGTAGGCGCTCACGTCGCGCACCAGGATGCCGTGTTCCTCCACCAGGTACTCGAACACCTCACGCGCCGGACGGGCCTCGCAGCGCACCAGCAGGAAGTTGGCCGCGCTGGGGTAAACGTGCAGGCCGGGCACCTCCTGTAACGCGCGGTAGAGGCGTTCGCGTTCCTGCCGAATGGCCTCGATAAGCGGAACGAAGTGGCTCTCGAAGTGCTCCAGGGCCACCAGCGCGGCCGCCTCGCTGAACAGGTTGAGGGCGTAGGGCAGCTTGGCCTTGTGAACCTCGCGGGCCAGCTCCGGCCGCATGAGGGCGTAGCCCACCCGCAGCCCACCCATTGCCATCGCCTTGCTGAAGGTGCGCAACAGCACCACGTTGTCGAACTCGTCCAGCAGGGGGCGGAAGTCCTGGCCGCTGAACTCGCGGTAGGCCTCGTCCACCAGCACCAGGGCGCCGCTCTCGGCCGCGATGCGCCGCACGGCCCCGGCCGGGTAGGGCGTGCCCGTGGGGTTGTTGGGCGAGCAGAGCACCACCACTTTGGCCTGCACCCGACGGGCCGTTTCGATGACCTCGTCAACCGGCAGGGCGAAGTCGTCTGCGGGCCGCATGAGCACTTCGTGGACCGCCGCGCCCATTACGCGGCTCAACAGCCGGTAGAGGGTGAAGGTGGGCACGGGGATGACGACGCTGTCACCCCGGCTGAGGGTGGCGGCCAAGGTGACGTAAATCAGCTCGTTGGAGCCGTTGCCCACGAGGACCATTTCGGGGGTCACACCGCTGTGGGCAGCCAGCTTTGCCCGCAGTTCGGCCAGGTCGAAGCTGGGGTAGCGGGCCCAGTCGGCCCGGGCCACGCGCTCCAGGACTTTGGCCTTGAGGGCTTCGGGGTAGCCGAAGGGGTTTTCGTTCTGGTTGAGCTTGTGGCGGTATTCGTACTGGCGCAGCGTGTAGGCCGCCAGTGCTCGCACTTCGGGCTTGACGAAGTCGCTCACGGGTCACCTCTCACGGTTTCAGCCGCCGGCGGATGGCTTCCGCGTGGGCCTGGAGCCCTTCCGCCTCGGCCAGGCGAATGGCGTCCGGCCCCAGGCGGCGCAGGGTTTCTGCGCTCACGCCGAAGACGCTGATGATTTTCTGGAAGTCGCGCACGTTGAGCGGGCTGCTGAAGCGGGCCGTGCGGCCCGTGGGCATGATGTGGCTGGGCCCCACAATGTAGTCGCCCAGCGCCTCGCAGGCCGTCTCGCCCACGAAGACGCCGCCCGCGTGCTCCACCCGGTCGAGCCACTTCCACGGCTCGGCCAGCAGCAGGCAGAGGTGTTCGGGCGCGTACTCGTTGGCCAGCTCAAAGGCCTCCTCCAGGTCACGGGTGAGCACGATGGCGCTGCCCCGTTGCAGGCTGCCCTCCACGATGGCGCGGCGGGGCAAGGTTTCGAGTTGTTGGGCCACCTGGGCGGCCACGGCTTCGGCCAGGGGGCGGCTGGGCGTGAGGAGCAGCGCGCTGGCCAGCACGTCGTGCTCGGCCTGGGCCAGCAAGTCGGCCGCCACCAGTTCCGGGTTGGCGCTCTCGTCGGCGATGAGCAGGGTCTCGGTGGGGCCGGGGAGGCCGGCGATGCCCACCACGCCGAAGACCTGCTTCATGGCCAGCACCACGAAGAGGCCGCCTGGCCCCAGGATTTTGTCCACGCGGGGGATGGTCTCCGTGCCGTAGGCCAGGGCGGCAATGGCCTGGGCGCCCCCCACCTGGAAGACCCGCGAGACCCCGGCCACGTGGGCGGCGGCCAGAATCACGTCGGCCACGCCCTCGGGGCCGCTGGGCGGGCTAACCAGAATTACCTCGCGCACGCCGGCCACGCGGGCCGGCACGGCGGCCATGAGCACGGAGGAAGGGTAGAGGGCCTGGCCGCCGGGGGCGTAAATGCCCACCCGTTCCAGGGGCCTGACGAGTTGTCCCAGCCGGTCCTCCCCCTGGCCGACGGTCCAGCCCCCCTCGCGGCGGGCCTGCTCCTCGTGGAAGGCGCGGATGCGCTCGGCGCTGTGGTGGAGGGCCTGCCGCAGGGCCGGGTCGAGCCGCTCATAGGCAGCCTGCACCCGTTCGGGCGGCACTTCCAGGTCGCCCAGTTCCGCGCCGTCGAGGGCCTGGCTGTAGTGGCGCAGGGCCTGGTCGCCGTGGGCGCGCACGTCGGCGATGATGGCGGCCACGCCCTCCTCGGCCGTGCGGATGTCCCGCCCGGTGGCCTGGCGCAACCGCTCCAGCCGTTCCTCGGGCATGTCGGTGGTCTCGAGCAGGTCCCGGCGCAGCACGCTTTGGCGGGCTTCTGCCACAGAAAGGATGCGGATCATGGTTGTCTTATGCTCCCCGTTCTTTCCTTTGTTTAAGCTTCATTAGTATGCGCAAATCTTCTTTATCCTTCGGCCGTCCGGCGGCTTGCTTCATGCGGATCAAATCGTCCAAGCTCGCAAAAAAGGCCGGTGTATCTCCGATTCGATCCTCGACACGGTTGCGCCACACCTCGTCGAACGTGACTCCTGCTACAAAGGGATGGATATCAGTTTCCAAGACGTACTGGCGAATGAGCACTTTTTTCGTCAACAGGTCTTCGACAGTAAGGTCGGTCACGTCATATCCTACGTCCTGCAAAGCCGCCAACGTACGACGGGCGTTTTCCGGTGTGGGCTCGATAAAAATATCAATATCGAGCGTAGCCCGGGCGTATCC
>WFWG01000160.1 GCA_015491235.1 Ardenticatenaceae bacterium | reverse complement strand
TGCTGGTGGAGATTCTCGCTTATCTGGGCCTTTCCGTCTCCCTCTACAAGCGCCTGGCAGAAAATTCGACTTGACCTCTCGAAATTTACGCGAAAGAAGAGTAGTAATTGGAAGTATCTTACGTTTGTAGCCTACCTATGAGGGATTGAAACCGGTGATCATACCGCCAGAGCAGAATGTCCTCCGGGAGTTTGTAGCCTACCTACCTATGAGGGATTGAAACCGTCCCCCACCTGGTGGTGGAAGCAACGGCATGATTGCGTTTGTAGCCTACCTATGAGGGATTGAAACGCCGTTACGAAGGCCCAGGCCATGGCCACGATGCCGGGTTTGTAGCCTACCTATGAGGGATTGGAACTTACGGGAGCGACACGCCCAAAGTGCGCCTGAGTGCAGGTTTGTAGCCTACCTATGAGGGATTGAAACTGCGGGCGCGGGTGCACTCCGATGGCCGCCCCGTGGGTTTGTAGCCTACCTATGAGGGATTGAAACTCGGGCCTGTTCGTCGCGGGGACGACAACCGACTTGGTTTGTAGCCTACCTATGAGGGATTGAAACCGCCAGACGCACTGGCGGCACTGGGCGTCACGGTGGTTTGTAGCCTACCTATGAGGGATTGAAACTCCAGATAATCCAAACCGAGAAATCGGGAATAGTAAAGTTTGTACCCATCGTTCGCTCATTTTGTGAGTACTAAGGCGGAATAAGCTCAACGAGCAGAGCCAGGTCCTCGTAGATGGAGGCCGAGAGGCCTAACAGTTCCAAGATACGTCGCTGGAGCGTAGACAAAGGAGTGACATGACAAATCGTTTGCTCAGGCAGACGCACGATGCTCAACGTGATGCCACGAAAGGCTTTCAACAGCCGCTCGGTCGTGGGGCGGGCCGTCTCTCGGTTGGGGTTGCCAGCGTAGAGGCCTTTCAGGGGTTCCCCGGCGGCCTGCAGGCCTTTTCGGACCACATGCTCCACCACCGTCAGCACCCGCAAGGCCAGCGAAAGCAGGCGCACCATCCCACGGGCATGGTCTTCCCGTTGCACATACAAGGGGCGGATCCCCAACGGGTGTCCCTTCAAGCGGCTGAAATTGCGGTCAATCCGAGGTGTCCCTCGGTAGGCCCATACGGCTTGGGACAAGGAAAGGGTTTCCGGCGGCGCATTGGTGACATACACGCGCCACCCCAGGCGACGGCGAGCCTCTCGAATGGCCTCCTCGTTGCGCCGCACCTGGACCACGTAGCGCCCCCGTTCTTCCGTCCGCGCTGGCCGAGGGCCATATCGGCGGATATGCCGTCGTTCCACTTCCCGCGTATACGTGACTTCCAGCAATCCTTCCACCCGCTGCTGTTTGAGGATGGCCTCGACCCTCGCTTGCAGCCCTTCCACGTCTGTCCACTGACGACGCCCTCGCCCTCGAGGTGGGGTCAGGGCCTTCACGGCCTCCTCCGCCCGCTGCAGCCGTTTCTCCAGGCCCTGCCGCGCCTGCCTGGCCAGCGCTGGCGAATAGACCACCAACACGCGCTCGTTCCAGTTCACCACTTGCCCCTTCACCTGCGCTTGTTGCGGTCGCGTGGTCTCGAATCCCAAGGCCAGCCATCTCGGTCGCTCCTGCGGGCCTTCATCCTCAGGGGGCCAGATGGGATGCAGGGCCTGCTCCTTTGCCCATACCCGCTTCAGCAACGACGTCAGCAACGCGGGCACCTTCCCCGTCCGGGCCAGTGGCACCAGGTAGGAGTCCCCACTGGCATGGATCGCCGCGCGTGTCGCCAACGCCCCCATCTTACAATCCCCAATGTACAGGCGAAAAATTTTTCGCCTGTACACCCGCCCTCCTTGTCCGACCACCGACCGCGAGCGCTCGATGGCCGGCAGGTACAGCCCATCATCGGCCTCATGGCTCGCCACCACCAGCGTGGCTATCGGCATCCCCAGCGGGTCCAAGGCCCCTAACATCACCTTGAATTGGGCCAGGTCAGGCCGATGGTCTTTGCTATGGCCGTGGCGGAACAGCGTGCGCCCTTCCGTATCATGGTACACGGCCACGCTGGTGCTATCCACACGCACCGGCCCCGGCGACAACTCATACACCCGGACCAGCCGCTGCCCCAGGCGGGTTTCTATCTCCTCCCACGTCTCATCGTCACTCAAAGCGCGCAACACGTCGGCCAGGCGATCATCGGTGAAGTCCTTGACCTGCACCGGTTCCGGCAACAGGGCCTGCAAGGTCTGCATGTGCTGCTCAGCCCACGGTTCGACCTCGCTCATGCGATGGTCGGCTTCCGAGAGCATATAACTGAGCCAGGCCGCCACCAACCAGCCCACACTCAGCCCCTTGCGGTTGCCATGGGGCCGGATCACTTCATTCAGCACGTCGGGAATCCCCATCTGCTCTTGTTGCCGGATCAGCAACGGAATGTCGTCTACTCGTTCGGTCTGAATCTCCACTTCTGCCATAGTGGCAGAAGCTTACCACAATTTCTCTTTCTGTGTAAAAATTGAGCGAACGATGGGGTTGTAGCCTACCTATGAGGGATTGAAACTCGTCTACGGAGCCTTCCACAACCCAACCGTCAGGGTTTGTAGCCTACCTATGAGGGATTGAAACGCCGCCAGGGAGAAGGCGGCCGCCGCCCTGCCCAGGTTTGTAGCCTACCTATGAGGGTATTGAAACTTGCTCACGAGAGCGTTCGGAAACTCAGATAAAGGCCAAGACCATAGCCCGGCGTCGGATAAGGTCTGGCCGACCATAGCGGTAGGCGGCCAGGGCGACGGCGACGGTGGCGATGTAGGTGAGCACAACGTATTGGGTGACTCTGAGCAGGGTATAGCACTGAAGGTATCTGAGGCCGAAATAGCGTTTCACCCAGGCGAAATGACGCTCGATGGCGCGGCGTGGGTTGAGCACCAGGCGGCGCCATTGGGCCATAAAGAAGGGGGGCGCCAGTTGTCTTTTGCCCCGGCGGCGTGGGTTGTAGTCCACCGCGGGGTGCGCGTGCAGCCCATCTCAGACCACTTCGAAGAAGCGGCGGTCGAAATAGGCGGCGTCGGCATAGACGACGGTGACGGTCAGGCGATAGAGCCACGCCGTTACCCGCAGGATGACCCGGCCGACCAGGGTATCGTGCACGTTGGCTGGCGTCACCCACACGAAGAGGGGCAATTGGGAGACCTGGCACAAGACGGTGTGGACTTTGTAGCCCAAGAGAGCCCTTTGGCGGCCATATTTCACCCAGGCGGCGCCAGGGTCGTGGTGATACCAGGCCTGGAGGCGGATGGAATCGACAATGAGGGCCTGCCCGCTGATCACGCTCAGGCGGATGAGTTGGGCCACCAGGCCGAAGAAGAAGGGGATCAGGCCCAGGGCCTGGCGACGCTCCCAATAGTGGCCTTGGGAGATGGTTTGGGGCTGGCCGTCTTGTACAGGAAAGCCGAGGGCCTGGGCCAGGCCCACTTCCAGGGCCACCCAATCGACCATTTGCCGATACGACTTGTGCCACAAGGCCTGCACCACGGCCATCAGCAAGATGGGAGCATCGCTGTAGCGGCGTGGCCGCCCGCCTGGCCCTTTGGGCAACGACCGGGGCTGAAAACGGGCGGCCATCTCCAGGGCCCAGACGGCGACGGCATAGGCCTGGATGGCCTCCAGTACCTGAGCGGGCGAAGGGCGCAAGCGCCCGCGGGGTTTGGCCGTCCGTGGCGCCAACACTGGTTCGGGAAAGGCAGGAACGAGTTGGGTCCATAGCCTTGGTATAAGCTTGCTCATAACCACCACTCCGTGGGAAGGGGAAGTGTGGGATTGGGCTATTTACTTACTCCCCTTCCCCAGAGTGGTCAAATCTTCATCGTACAGAGTTTCCGAACGCTCTCTGTAAAAATTGAACGAACGATGAGCGTTAAACAGGCCTTCTCAGCGGCGGGGGCGACGACAGCAGCACGCAGGACCTTTCGGGTCTACGCGGCTCGTCGCAGCAAGACGCGAAACCAGCGCAGGCGCTCCCACTCGGGGTGGGGCGTACGAAAATCCTCGAAGGTCACGATTTCCAGGCCGTGTTGCGTGAAGGCTTCGACTTCGTCGCGCGTCAGCGGCCAAGGTGGCCCTTCGACGACCGTTTCGGGCTGACGACCGAAGGTGATGACCAAGAGCGATCCGCCAGGGGCAACAAAGTCGGCAATCCGGGCGCGCGCGGCCGCGCGGATCTCGGCGGGAAGCGCTTGCAGGGTGAAAGTTTCAAGCACGAAGTCGAACGCCCGCTGCCAGTGCACTGGTGGGTGGAAGAGGTCAGCTTCCACGTATTGCACGGGGGAGCCGGCGTAGGCCTGCCGGCACCAGGCGATTGCTGTGGGGGAGCGGTCGAAGGCCACCACCTCAAAGCCCCGCACCGCCAGCGCTTCAGCGTCGCGCGACATGCCGCAGGCGACCACCAGCGCGCGCCGCCCTGCGCCCTCCACGGCTTCCCGTTCGAGCCACTCGAGCAGACGGTCGTGCGCGCCGGAGCGGTTCCACGGCACGCGCGACGGGTCGCCCTCCGCCTGGCGGTAGATAGCCTCGTACATGTCCAGGTCGTCCATGTCGCCCGCCTGTTCTCGTCCGCTCATAGTAGTTCTCCTCACCGGTGGAGGTGATTATAGTGGTGACCGGTAGGGGCAGCAAGTCATGCCCGGCGCGCAGATTTGCGAGGATACACATACACCCGACTCGCAGGGCTTTCCGCCATCTCAAGTACCTTCGCGCAATTGGCATAACGACTGAACGAGGCCACGGTCAGGACGAGCGGCCATAGCGCCAGCCGTCAAGGATGAGCAAGGTGCGACGCACTTTGGCAAGTGCGTCGCACCTTCACCGCGTACCAAAATCTCTTTCATCCGTGAAACCTGTGAAATCCGTGGTTAGAAGGCCGGAAAGCCCTGTCCGCCTCGAAAGGCTGCTTGTTCCTGTCGCCGTGCTGTGGTAAGATGTAGAGCGCTGGTTGTGGTTCCTCGTCGAACGGCTCCGTTTGGACGTTGGAGGCTGGACATGATCCCGCTTCGTTTGCAGTTGCGCAACTTCATGAGTTACCGTGGCGACGACAACGAGATTGACTTCACCGGCTTGCACTTGGCCAGCGTGGTGGGGGACAACGGGCACGGCAAGTCGGCCCTGTTGGACGCCATTACTTGGGCCCTGTGGGGCAAGTCGCGCGCCCGGCACGATGACGACCTCATCACACAGGGCGAGCAGGAGATGGAGGTGCGCCTCGAGTTCGAGTTGAACGCGCAGCGTTACCGCGTGGTGCGCCGGCGCTCGCGCGCCAGGCGGGGTCACACGATCCTCGAACTTCAGGTGCACGATGGGATGGCCTTCAAGCCCATCGGTGGGTCGAAAGTCAGGGAGACCCAGGCCGAAATCAACCGGCTCCTGCGGGTGGACTACGAAACCTTCATCAACTCGGCCTTCATCCTGCAGGGGCGGGCCGACGAGTTCACCACCAACTTGCCCAGCAAGCGCAAGGAAATTCTAGCCGACATCCTGGGCCTGGGCGTTTACGACGAGTACGAGCAGCGGGCCCGCGACAAGGCCCGCGAGGCCAAGTTGCGAGTGGAACAACTCGACCGCGAGCTGGAGCAAATCAAGAAGGAAGCTGCTGCCATCCCCCAGCGGGAGCGGGAATTGGAGGAGGCCCGGCAGCAGGTGGAGGCGGTTCAGGCGGAGCTTCAGGAGGCCGGGCGGGTGCTGAGCCAACTCCGCGAGGAGAATCGGGCTCTGGAATCGTGCGCCGAGGCCCTCACGGGGGTGCAGCGCCAGTTGCGCGAAGTCAAGACCGGAGTGAAAAATCTGATCCAGCAGCGGGAACAACGCCGAGCTCGCATCGCGGAGGACGAGGCCGTGCTGGCCCGCGCTGAGGAGATCGAGGCGGCGTACGGTCAGTTGCAGGAAGCCCGGCAGGCACTGGAGCGCTGGAACCGCAAGATGCGCGAGTTGATGGACATCCAGCAGGAGCGCGAGCAGGTCCAGCGCCGGGTGAACGCGGCCCGCGGAGAACTCGAGCGCCAGCTCCACCACTTGCAGCAGGTCATTGCCGAGTGCCAGAGAACCCTGGCCGAGGCCGAGAAGTTGGCAGGGCGCCGGGAGGCGCTCCTGCGGGAACGGGAGGAACTGGAGGCACTGGAGCGGGAACTGGAGGCGCTCCAGCAGGAACGCCAGGCCGCCAGGGAAGAACAGAGCGACCTGCGGGCCGAGAACAAGCGCCTCAAGCAGGTCATGGACGACTTGAAGGAAAAGATAGACCTGCTGGAAAAGGAGGGAGGAGCCAGTTGTCCCGTCTGCCGTCAGCCCCTCAGCGAGGAGCACCGCCGCCAGGCCCTGGACGAGGCCCGGTCGGAGGGGCGCGAGCTGGGCAATCGCTTCCGCCGCAACCAGGAACGCCTCAAGGAACTGAAGGCACGGGTCGAGGCGCTCGACCGGCGCGTTGGGGAAATCAGCGCACGCCTCAAGCGGGAGCGTCCCCGCGTCACCAGGGATCTGGGCCAGGTGGAGCAGCAACTGGAGCAGGTGGACGCCGCCCGTCAGCGGCTGGAAGCGGCCCGGACCAAGGTGGAGCGCCTGGAGGCCCAATTGCAGGCCGGGGACTTCGCTCACGAAGCCCAGGCCCGCCTGGCCGAGTTGGACGAGGAGGCCCGGAAGCTGGGCTACGACCGGGCCGCCCACGACGCGGCCGAGCAGCGCGCCCGCGCCTTGCAGGCCGCCGAGGCCGAGTGGCAGCGGCTCCAGGTGGCCCGCGAGCGCATCGAGGGAGAGCGGGAGGCCCTGCGCGACGTGGAGGCACGCCTGCAGGATCTGCAACGGCGCGCCGGGGAACTGGAGGAGGAGGAACGGCGCTTGCAGGAAGCGTTGGCCGGGCTTCCCGCGCTGCGCCAGCGCGTCCACGCCCAGGAACAGGAGGTAGCTCGCCTGGAGGAGGAGTGGGGGAAGGCCCAGCGCCAGTTGGGCAGCGCTCAGCAGCGCCTGGAGTACGCCCGCCAGCAAGCTGCCAAGAAGCCCGAGAAGGAGAAGGAGCGGCAACGCTGGCAGGAGCGCCTGGACGCCTTCAAGTTTCTGCAGGAGGCCTTTGGCAAGCACGGCCTGCAGGCCATGATCATCGAATCTGTGCTCCCCGAGATCGAGGAGGAGGCCAACCGGCTGCTGGCCCTGATGACCGACGGGCGCATGTACGTGCGCCTGGAGACCCAACAAGAAAAGCGCACGGGAGGGGTCAAAGAGACGTTGAACATCGTCATCGCCGATGAGCGCGGCGAGCGCCCCTACGAGCTCTACAGCGGCGGGGAAGCCTTCCGGGTCAACTTTGCCCTGCGCATTGCCTTGAGCAAGCTGCTGGCCCGCCGAGCTGGCGCGCGCCTGCAAACTCTCTTCATTGACGAGGGGTTTGGCTCCCAGGACCGCGTGGGGCGGGAGCGCCTGGTGGAGGCCATCAACGCCATTCGGGACGAGTTCGCCCGCATTTTCGTTATCACCCACATCGAGGAGTTGAAGGACGCCTTCCCAGCCCGCATTGATGTGGTCAAGGACGATGAAGGGAGCCAGGTGTACGTGACGAGGGGGGTATGAGCGACTTCGTTCCGCCAACGGTGCGCCACGTGTGGCGAATGGCCCTGCCGCTGGGCACCCGCCTGGTGGCCGGGGAAGCCGGCCTGAACCGGCCAGTGCGCTGGGCTCGCTCCAGCGGGCACAACCTGCCCCTCTTCCCGGGGCTCAGCGCCGAGGAACTGGCGCTGCTGGACCTCAAGGCGGCACGGGTCTTCAACCCCAGCCTGAGCCTGGCCCGCGTGGTAAGGGCCCTGGCCGAGGTGCCGGTGAGCGCCCTGGCAACCTACCCTCCGGTGGACGCTACCGCCCGCGCCCGGGCCGACGAGGTGGGCATTCCCCTCTTCGAGCTGCCGCCCAAGAGCGACTTGCAGCGCGTGGCCCGCGCCGTCATCCGCCTGGTCAGTGACCCCGAAGCCCAGGAGGAGGCACGGGGCGGCGAGTTGCTCAGTCGCCTGACCCGCAAGGTGGCCGAGGGGAGAGGGGTGAAGGGCGTGCTGGCCGACCTGGCTCGCTTGACGGGCCACAAGGCAGAACTCAGACTCTTCGACGGCACTGTCTTCACCGAAGCCCCGCCGGGGCGGTCCCTCTCGGCTTCTCAGCGGGAAGAGCGCGTGGAGGCGCCCGTTCACGTGGGCGAGCGCCAGGTGGGTGTGCTGGGGCTGGTGGACTGCACCGAGAACCTTGACCACTTTTCCCGCCTAGCCGCCGCGCAAGGGGCCGCGGCCCTAGCCATGGAATTGGCCAAGCTGCAGGCCGTAACCGAAGCCCAGCAGGCCCTCCAGGCCGACTTGCTGGACGTCATCCTGGCCAACGAGGGGGAAGAGGTGGTGCGGGCACGCGCCCGCACGCTGGGATATGAGTTGGAAGGCACCCACGTGGTGCTGGTAGCTGAGGCGCCGGGCCACGAGTTCGAGCACTTGAGCCTTTGGGGACGCCGGGTCGTTGACTTGACTCAACGGCGAGGCTGGAGTGTGCTGGCCATGCCCCGCGATCACCGCCTGGTGCTTTTTGCGGGCACCCAGGCCGACCGCTTCGCCGGCCTGGAGAGCTGGCTGGAAGAGGTACGCTCCACCTGGTCCGGGGGGGCGCTTACCCTCGGTGTGGGCGAACCGGCCGCCGGGCTGAGCGGCCTCAAGCAATCGCTGGCCCAGGCCGAGGACGCGCGGGCGTTGGGCACCCGCCTGTTCGGCCACGGGCGCACGTACCGGTACAGCGAACTGGGGTTGTACCAACTCTTCCGCCACCTCCAAGGCCACCCCGAGGTAACCGCCTTCTACGAGCGCACGCTGGCTCCCCTGGTGACCTACGACGCCGAACACGGGACCAACCTGGTGGAAACGCTGGACGTGCTGCTGGCCCGGGGCGGAAATGTGAGCCGCGCGGCCCAAGCGCTCCACGTGCACCGCAACTCGCTCATCTACCGCGTGGAGCGCATCCGCGAGATTTGCGGTCTGGACCCCCTCGACCCGGACGACGCTTTCACCCTGCGGCTGGCCCTGTTGTTGCGCCCGCTGGTGGCATGAGGGGGGCGACGCGCTCGTACCGCTTGTCCCCCTGACCAGGGCTTTCCAACATCCGGAAAACCTGTCAGGTTTTTCCTCCAGGATGTTGCCGTCCAGCGGTCTTGTGGTATCATGGAAGTGAACACGTGGGAGTAGTGCTGAAACCGTGAGCGTGGTCTTCCTCTCTCCTCATCCAGACGATGCAGTGCTCTCGTGCGGCGGGGAAATCTGGCAACTGGCCCGGCAGGGTATTTCCGTGCGTGTGGTTACCATCTTCGCCGGCGACCCTGACGACGAAGCGGCCGAGTTGCCCTTCGCCCGTTACCAGCACCGCCTGTGGGGCTTTCCGCCCCGGCCGATGGCCTTGCGGCGCGCGGAGGACGTGGCGGCCTGCGTTCAACTTGGCCTGCGCCCCGAAGACGTGGTTCACCTTCCCTTCCTGGACGCTGTGTACCGCCGCACGCCAGCGGGCGCGGCCATGTACCCCTCCGACGAGGCTCTCTTCGGCGACGTGCACCCCGACGATGCGGGGCTGGACGAGAAAATCGCGGAGGCGCTGGTCCCCCTTCTCGGCGGGGCCACGCGAATTGTGGCTCCGGCCGGCGTGGGCCACCACGTGGACCACCTGCTGGTGCGCCGCGCTGCCGAACAGGTGCGCCAGAACGGGCACGAAATTGTCTATTACGAGGAACTGCCATATGCCGAGACGCCTGAAGCCTATGCACACCGTCCCTCCTTGGGACTGGTCGAAACATATGTCGTGCTTCACGAGGCGGACATGGCGGCCAAGGTGCGGGCGGCCCTCTACCACCACACGCAGCTTCCCGTGTTGTTCGGAAGCGACATGCGGCTCAACGAACGGTTGCGGGCGCACGCGGCCCAGCACGCCCCACCCGGTGCCCCTTACGTCGAGCGGCGGTGGGTGCCCTAGGACCAACCTGTGTTCTCCAGCGTGAAACGCGCAAGTGGAGAACAGCGTCTTTCTCCAAGAGGAGAACGGCAAGCATGGGAACCGAATCCGATACCATTCGTGCCTTCGTGGCCGTGGAGTTGCCAGAACCTCTCAAAGCGCACTTGGGCGAGGTGCAGAAGCGCTTGAAGCGACTGGAGGCCACAAGCATTTTGCGCTGGGTGGACCCCCGCGTGAGTCACATCACGCTCAAGTTCCTGGGCAACGTGGAAGTGGCGCGCCTGGCAGCCGTTTCCGAAGCGCTGGAGCAGGTCGCTCGGACTGTCGAACCCTTCCGGGTGGCGCTGGGGGAACTGGGCGTGTTTCCCAACATTTATCGTCCCCGCGTGTTGTGGCTCGGCGTTACGGACCCTCAGGGGCACTTTCGGCGCCTGGCGCGGGCCGTGGACCGTGCCATGGAAAGGCTGGGGTTCGAGCCGGAAACCCGTGGCCCCTTCGTGCCCCACATCACGCTGGGGCGCGTGGGACGGCGGGCCACGACCGCTCAGCGGAAGGCGCTGGGGGACATCGTGGGTCGGGTGAACGTGCCAACAGGCTACGAACTCGAGGTTGATCACATGGTGTTGATGCGTTCGGTGTTGACGCCGAGTGGCCCCGTTTACACTCGTTTGTCCCATTATTGGTTGGGTTCGGCGTCCCAAAAGGCCGAGCAGGAGTGAAGGCTGAGGCTGGAGGCTGCCCATGATGAAGCTGCCGCCTGTCATTGCCGTCGTGGGGGGCAGTCAAGTTGACCCAGAGACCATGGCCCTGGCGGAAGCGGTGGGCCGGGAGATCGCCCTGGCTGGCGCCTGGCTCATCTGTGGCGGGCTGGGGGGCGTCATGGAGGCTGCCAGCCGTGGCGCTCAGATGGCTGGCGGAATGACGATTGGTATTTTGCCGGGCACCGACCGCACCATGGCCAACCCGCACATCGCCCTGGCCATTGCTACTGGCCTGGGAGAAGGGCGTAACCTCATTATCATTCACAACGCGGACGCGATCATCGCTGTTGATGGAGAGTGGGGCACGCTGTCGGAAATAGCCTTCGCCCGCAAGGTTGGGAAACCGGTGATTGGCGTGCGAACCTGGGCGCTACAGCGGCCAGACGGCCAGCCGGCCGACATTCTCGTGGCCCAATCTCCGAAGGAAGCCGTTGAAATGGCCCTGAAGGCGATTCGGAGGAGGTAAGGTATGCCGGCTTTCGAGCGGATGGTGTTGATGACGGGAAACGCCAACCGTCCCCTGGCGCAGCACATTGCCGAGTGCGTAAGGCGCCCCTTGGCCCGTGTGTTGGTCTCCCGCTTCAGGGACGGGGAGACACAGGTGCTCATTGAGGACGACATTCGGAACGCGGACGTGTTCATTGTGCAGCCCACCTCACCGCCGGTCAACGAAAACTTGATGGAGTTGCTGGTGCTGATTGATGCTGCCCGCCGGGCTTCGGCCGGCCGCATTACCGCCGTCCTCCCCTACTATGGCTACTCCCGCCAGGAAAAGAAGACGCGCGGGCGAGAACCCATTACGGCCAAGCTGGTGGCCAACTTGTTGACCACGGCCGGTGCAAACCGCATCCTCACGGTGGATCTGACGAACCCAGCCATCGAGGGCTTCTTCGACATCCCCGTTGACCACCTCACGGCAGCCAAATTGTTGGCCACGCGCATAAAGGAACTGTGCTACGACGAAGAAATCGTGCTGGTGGCACCCGACGAGGGAGCTGTGCGGCGCGTGGACCACTTCCGCCGCTATTTTCACCGTGAAGTCCCATTGGCGGTCATCTTCAAGGACCGCCCCCGTCCGGACGAGGTCAAGGTGGTTGGCTTGGTGGGAGACGTAACCGGGAAGACGGCTGTTCTGGTAGACGACATCATCTCCACTGGTGGAACACTGACCGCCGCCGCTGAAGAGGTGCAAAAGCGGGGCGCTACCCGCATTCTGGCGGCCGTCACCCACCCTGTGCTGGCCGAGGGGGCTGCTGAGCGACTGGCTGAAACATCCATTGAGCGCATTCTCATCACGGATACCATCTATACCCCGGAATTGCCCCCGCTCTTTGAGGTGGTCACGCTGGCTCCCTTGTTGGGGGAGGTGCTGAACCGCATCCACTTTGGCATCTCGGTCAGCGAGTTAATGCGCAACAACGTGCCGCTGTAAGGGGCAGACTGGCCTCCCGGAGGTTTGGAAACCTCCGGGAGGCTGGGGGCCGGAATTACGGCTACGACGGTGTCTTGAACCAGTTTTGCATCTGCATCAGCACGTTCAGGTCACCGGAGGCCTTGAACTTGCCCGTCATGAAGGCCATCGCGCCGTTGATCTCACCCGTCACGATTCCCTTCCACACGTCGCTGGGCGTGGTGATGGTCAGGTCAGCCTGTTCGGCCTTCCCCTTCTCGACGGTCACGTTGCCGTTTTCGATGCGCAGCACGTATTCGCCCGGCTCGTCCCCGGTGACGATGAACTGAATGGTCTTGTTCACGTTCTTCAGCCTTTCCGTCACGGCGTACTGGGGCATCGAGAGAAAAATTTCTTCAAGTGTCGGCATAACGCTCTCCTTTCCTCCTTATACCAATTGCTTTCTCGAACACCATGTTTCGATCCTGAAACGTGGAGCGACAGCGTGCCATTCCAGCGGCTTGAGCAGAGATACGGCTCGGCGCCGCCGTAAGAGAAGAAATTGTGGAGGACTGGGGCGGCGGCGCCAAGCCATTTCGATGAATACATGGCGTTTGGAGCCCCAATTGGTATTACACCTTGTTGGACGTTTGTCCTGGAACAAAACGGCCTGCACCGGCGCCAATTCCGAGCCGAAGCGTGTCAATCGCCAGGCGCCAGTATTATACTGAAACTTTGCTCAAAGGAGAAGCGGCGGGGTTCAAGTGACAGTCACTTTCCAAAGCGACCGTCACCGAAACGAGCCTGTTTTCGGAAAAGCTGTTCTTCGTGTATAATTCCCTGTCAGGGCTGGTCGCCCTGGCTCACGCAGGCGGTACTCATGTGTGTCCTGAGAAACTGGCCAGAACCCACTGAACAACGATAGCCGATAACCAAAGGAGGATAGAGAGATGGTCCCTCAAGTTGTGCAAGATGCGTTGAACGAGCAGATCCAGCGTGAGTTTTACGCGGCTTACTTGTACTTGTCCATGTCGGCTTACTTTGAATCGCTGAACCTGCCTGGTTTTGCCCGTTGGTTGCGCGTCCAAAGCCAGGAAGAAGTGGAACACGCCATGCGCATTTTCAACTTCGTCAACGAGCGCGGAGGGCGGGTCGTGCTGAAGGCCATCCCTCAGCCACCGGCTGAGTTCGAGTCGCCGCTTGCCGCCATGCAGGCGGCGCTTGACCACGAGCGGCGCGTGACGGGATATATCAACGAACTCTACGAGTTGGCCCTTCAGGAGAAAGATTATCCCACACAAGTGATGTTGCACTGGTTCATTGAGGAACAGGTGGAAGAGGAGCAAATTACCGGCCAGGTAGTGGAGCGTCTCAAGGTAATTGGCGACGATCCGGCCGCTTTACTCGTCATGGACAACGTAATGGCGCAGCGGGAAGAGGAGTAGAGAAGCGCTCATGTTCGACGAACTAAGCCAGAAGCTGCAAGACACATTTGGCCGCTTGGCCGGCCGTGGACGACTCACTGAGAAAGACGTGGACGCGGCCATGCGCGAGGTGCGCCTCGCGCTGTTGGAGGCAGACGTCAACTTCCGGGTCGCCCGCGAGTTTACTAAGCGGGTAAAAGAAAAGGCCATTGGCGCAGAGGTGCTGAAGAGCCTTACCCCAGCCCAGGTCGTGGTCAAAATCGTTCACGACGAGTTGGTGGAATTGCTGGGCGAGCCGGCCCGACTCGACCTGAGCGGCCCGCCTCCCACGGTTATCATGCTGGTGGGGTTGCAGGGCTCGGGCAAGACCACCACAGCGGGCAAGCTGGCCAACTGGCTGCGCAAGAAGGGACACCGTCCCCTACTGGTGGCCGCTGACACCTATCGGCCGGCGGCTGTCCGGCAACTCGAGGTGCTGGGTGAACAGCTTGGCATTCCCGTCCACGCCGAGGGCGTGGAGCCGCCTCCGCCCGAGATCGCCGAGCGCGCCGTGCAGCACGCCAAGCGCATGGGCCACGATGTGGTCATCGTTGACACGGCTGGCCGCTTGCAAGTCAACGAGGCGCTCATGCAGGAACTCGAAGAAATCAAGCGGCGCGTGCAGCCCCGCGAGGTACTGTTAGTGGCCGACGCCATGACGGGCCAAGAGGCTGTCAACGTGGCCCAGACTTTTCATGAGCGCGTGGGCCTGACGGGCGTCATCTTCACGAAGGTGGACGGTGACGCCCGGGGCGGCGCCGCCCTCTCCATCCGGGCGGTGACCGGCGTGCCCATCAAGTTCCTGGGTGTGGGGGAGAAGCTGGATGCGCTGGAGTTGTTCCACCCCGACCGGCTGGCCTCGCGAATCCTGGGCATGGGCGATGTGGTCACGCTGGTCGAGAAGGTACAACAGACGGTAGACATGGAAAAGGCCCAGCGCCTGGAACAGCGCCTCATGGAAGGGAAGTTCGACCTGGAGGACTTCCTGGAGCAGCTTCAACAGTTGAAGAAAATGGGCCCCTTGACCCAATTGTTAGACCTCCTTCCGGGCCTCTCAGGCCTCAAGCACCAGATTCCCCTCGACGTGACCGAGAAGGAGTTCAAGAAAATCGAGGCCATCATCAACTCCATGACGCGCGAGGAACGCCGCAACCCGGACATCATTGACGGCAGTCGCAAGCGCCGCATTGCGCGGGGCAGTGGCACCACTGTTCAAGACGTCAACCAACTTCTCAAACAGTTCCGCATGATGCAGCGCATGATTAAGGCAATGACCGGCAAGGGCAAACGGGGTCGTGGTCCACGGTTGCCCTTCCAGCTTCCGCCTGGCTTTGGGTTGTAAAGCTTTCCTTTACCACTACCACACGTGTCGGTTCACAAGAGCGCGGGCGAGTTCGTCCGCGCTCTTTGCTTTTCCCCGGCAACGACCAACTCGTCAAACAGCGTTCTAATACCGTTCTATCGTTCCTCTAACACTCTTCTGCTTTCCTGAAAGACAGAAGAAAAACGGGGTTCCGCTGTTGCTCTTCGTTTCCATTTTTCAAAAGCCATGTGAGTTGACGGCGCTGGATGCTGGATAGGAGGTGATAGAGATGCGGATTCTGGCGACGACGGATTTGCGCGGAGCGACGGTGCGGATTCCCCAGATTCTCGACGTAGTGCGGCGGGAGAATATAGATGCGTTGGTGTTTGCGGGAAACATCGTGGGGGAAGATGTGCGCATTGACGCCTACCGCACAGGAGAAATTTCCAAGCTGACTCCCGGCCTGTTGCACGAACTCGAGGAGGCTGACGTAGAGGCCTATGAAGCCTTCTTCGATCAAATGAGCACGCTTGACATTCCGGTCATCGTGATACCCGGTTTCCTGGACGCGCCGGAGCGCCTGTACTTGCAGGCAGCCCTCAACCATGAAACTATTGGCCCCAACGTACACATGGTGCACCGTTCCTTCTTCCCCATCCCGTCGTACAACTTGGTGGCCGCTGGTTTTGGTGGAGCCATCAGCGACGAGGCCAGGGAGACGCGGCTGGCACTGGTTTACCCGGCTTGGGAAGCCGAGTTTGCCCTCGACTACCTGCGGCAGTTGGAGTGGGATCCTCTGCTGGTTTTCCACACGCCGCCACGGTACGGAAACATTGACTTGGAGAAGAGCCGTCACATCGGGCACGAGCGCGTAACCCACATTATCAAGATGTACAAGCCGCGGTATGTCATCGTGGGCAGCGCGCTCGACGGCCAAGGAGTGGTGACAATTGGCACCTCGCTGGTCGTGAATCCTGGCCCGCTGTTCGAGGGCCACTACGCTATCCTGGATACCAACACGGACGATGTGAGCTTCCACCGCCTGCCGAGCGTGGAGCGGGCTGAGGCGTAATGTGCAGAGGCTTCGAAATTGTCAGTCAAAGGAAACGGGGCGGCTTTGCCGCCCCTTCGGCGTTTTAAAAAGAAGGGGCTGTTTAGAAGATTTCTACTACAAAAAGAGGCGACACACATGTGCCGCCTCCCTTCCTCTCTGGTGCCGGCGGTAGGACTCGAACCTACAACCTAGGGCTTATGAGTCCCTTGCTCAAAACCGCCCGCGCGAGAAGAGTGCGTGCCGGGCGGCCAGCTCCTCATCGGACCACCTGGCGTAGAACTGGGCCGTGACCTGCACGCCCGAATGCCCCATGAGTTGCGACACGGTGCCCAGATCGGCCCCGTTCTGCAGCAGGTCGCGGGCGAAGGTGTGCCGGAAGGCGTGCGGGTTGAAGCGCGTCACGCCGGCGGCCCGCGCCAGGCGCTTCAGGACCTGATAGACCCCCGAACGGCTCAGCGGCTTTCCCCGCCCGGGGCCCCGCAGCCCCACGAACACATGTTCTGTCTGCGGTTTCATCCTCTGTCGTTCCTCCAGCCACACCTTCAGCGCCCGCGCGGTCGCTTCGGTGAAGAAGACCGTGCGGGCTTTCCGCCTCCCGCCCCTGCCCTTCTCCCTGACGGTGGCCCGCTGGCGCTCCAGGTCCAGGTCCTGGAGGCGCAGGCCGCACAGGCCGGAGACGCGGCACCCTGTGTCGGCCAGGAAGAGCACGAGGGCGTGGTCGCGCGGGTTCCGGCCGGCCTGGCGGATGATCCGGCGCATTTCATCCTGTGAGAGCGCCCTGGGCGGCTCGTCCGGCAGGGGAGGCATTTCCAGCCGCTCGGCCGGATTGCACTGCACGAGCCCTTCACGATGACACCACCGGAAGAAGGCCCGCACGGCCCGCAGGTGGCCGTGAACGGTGTGGACCGAGAGACCGCCGGGCTGTGTGGGCTTTCCGGGGTGCCCGGCCCAGCGCTCACTGCGGTTGACCAGGTGGGCGCGGTAGCGGCGCAGGTCGTGAATGGTCACGGATTCCAATTCAATATCTCCAAGAAAGGCGGCCAACTGGCGCAGTCGGGCGTGATACCAGGTCAACGTTTCCCCTGAGACGACCCCCCGGCGAGAGTCCAGGAAAAGTGTGATGGCTGCGGAGAGCTTCATGAGCATGTTCCTCCCCCAAAATCTCTCCATCTTTTCATGCAGCAATTTGAGTGTTGACAAACCTGGAGAGATATGTTACAATCTAGAAGAATAAACACGGCATTAGCAAGTGCTCCAGGACACTGATATAGGAGGACCCCTAATGTCAACCATAACCATCACCTACCGGCGGTGTGACGGATGCGGACGAAGCGAACTCTTTGACGACATTGAAATCGTGCGCAGCAAGCGGCGCTACCCGTACCTTTCGGACAGCCCCACCATTGACATGTGCCACATTTGCGCAGAAGAGGACAAGTACATCTGCCGGTTCTGCCACGAAGTCCACGGCGACGAGGACGCCTGCGACCTGGTGAAAGAGATGTGGAAGGAGGAACCCCAATGGCAGTAGACCCCATCATTATCGGACTGGAACGGTTGCACGGCACGACGTACTCGGTCGAGCGCTACTGGGTAGGCGGGCGCGGGTATCGGTACTTCTACGTGCCAGCCGACCAGGAGCGACCCGCGTATCTGGTGGAAGAGCTGTCGTTTCCCCCTCCAGGCTCCGGGCGAGCAGCGGCGGCTGCGTTTCTCCGCCGGATTGCTCGCACCAATGTGCCCCTCGACTTTCCCCATGACATCACCAAACCAGGGAACCTTCGTGAGGCCAAGCGCCTTTTCGCCAACCAGTTTAACAGCAAGGAGGCGGCTTGATGCATTTTGCGGCCATTCTGGTGGCATTTTCGCTGCTTTCTGCGCTGCTTTGGGGCGCTTTGTTCGCACTTTTCCAGGAGAAAACGGACCTGGGGCGCACGCTGACGGGTTCCGCCGTCTGGCTGCTCACCATTGCAGGCGTGGCCGGTGACCTGGCGCTGGCGTTGCTGGTGGTGGTGGCCCACGAGTGGAGCGGGCTGGAGGCGTGGCTCATTACGGCCGGCGTGGTGTGTGCCAGCGGGGTTGGTCCGGCCACGCGCAACGTGTTGCGCATGGCCCGCAACATGCAGGCGCTGACGAAGTGGCTGGAGGGCAATTGATGGGGGATGTGGTGGGCACCAAACGGCTGCGCAACAACGTGATAGCGGCCCTGGAGGATGCAATGGCCGTGCTCCGGCGCCAGCGCCTGGCGCTGGAGCAGGCCGAGGCGCAATGGCGGGCGCTGGTGGAGGTGGCCGGAAGGAAGGGGGACGTGGACGTGATCCTGGCGCTGGCGCGGCTGCGTGACGCGCTGGCCCAGGCAGAGCAGGAACGGGTGAAGGCGACACAACACGTAATCAAGGCGCGTAACGGCGGGCGATTGTGACCGGAAAGGAGCAGGGCATGATTGGCCAAGAGCACCTTCAGATGCTGGTCGAAGTGGGAGAGTACATGGACGACTTCACGCGAGGCGAAATCGGATCGCTGGAAGCAGCCGTGGAGATGCTGGGAATCATATCCACGCTCAAGAAGGCCATTGGCGACGCCGAGGCAGCGGTCCGCCAGCGGGTGCTGGGGGAGATGGAGTCCCTGGGGCTGTCGTCGGTGAGCACCGCATACTGGCGTGCGAAGTACGTGCCGGCGTCGCGGTACATGGCGCTGGACAGCCGCAAGGCCATGACGGTCATCCGGGCGCTGGGCCTCCGTGAGCAGTTTGAGGAGGCTGGCGCCATCGTTGAACGGGTGCGCAAGGCGCAAGTAAGGGTAACGAGAAAGTGAGGGGAGCCATGACCGAGCGCCTAGCAACATACAAAAATGCTCATGTCGCCACAGAAGCCCATGAAGATAATGTGATGGTTCTTCTTCCAACACCTGATATTGAGCAGGTTCTAGCCATTGGCAGACGGTTGGCAAAAGCAATTGCGTTGGCTAACGAACGGGTTCCTAAAAGGGGAGAAGTCAATGACCGCGGGCAACGCTGGAACTATGCTACGGCAGATGACTTGTACGCCGTAGCTCGTCAGGCGCTCTCCGAATCTGGAATCAGTGTGATACCATCAGTTGGCAAACCAAAGTGGGTGCCTACAAGAGAAACTAGAAGCGGTGTGCAGATGTATCGAGTGCTGGTTCCTGTGGTGGTCCATTTTGTGTCTGAAGATGGGTTTACGTCCGTGCGCTGGTGGGGAGAAGCTGAAGGAGCAGATGACAAATTGCTGCAAAAGGCGATTACGAACGCCATCAAGTATGCACTGAGGGCAACATTGTTGCTAGCAACGGGTGATGAGCCTGATACTGATGCTTGTGTTTCACGGGATGAAGTAAAACAGGCGCACGCAAACGTAAGAGCCAACGGCTTCAACCACCAGGAGTTCTGGACGAAGCTGTACGGCCAACACGGGCACGCAGATCATGTCCGTGCGGCGGGGATGGAGGCTTTGCGGCAGAAGTTCTCCAGCGTTGACGAAGCGCTGGAGTTCGCAGGAAAGCTGATTGAGGCACGTGAAGTAGGGGTTGAAGTGGTGGAGGTGGAGTAAGGTGCACATGAGGACAATAGACCAGATCAACCAGCTTGCGAATGAGATACTGCAATGCCGGCTTGAGTTGTACCGGCAAATCCACTACCTGCACACGCCAGGGGCAATAGGGCGGTACAGCCCCAACAAGGTGGAAGCTCTGCGGCAGCGGATCAGGCGCAATGAACAGGCGTTGCGTGAGTTGTGGCAACAGAGGCGCTGGGAGATGGTGAAGGTGTGAGGGAGGAGAGGAAGATGAGTTACCCTGGACCACCTTACTGGCCACCAGAGTTCGACTACTGGTGCCCTTCCGTAGAACTCGACATTGATGTGCCGTCTTGCGAAGAGTGCCCGTTGATTGAGGAGTTGTTCAGGGGATGGAAGAGGATGGAGCACGTGTATTACGACAGGGGAAAAAAATGCAAGAGTAGAATGTTTGTGGATTCACCCACGAGCCAGATATCAACTTTCGCTATTTGGTGAATTATGAGCCACAAAGTCGTTGACCGCGTAATCAAGCACTCCAGTGCCACCAGGGGAACGTATACGGTCCTTCTCATGATTGCAGAGCGGGCCAATGACCAAGGAGTGGCCTGGTGCTCACGCTCAGACATCGCTACAAGGGCAAGGATAAGTGAGCGCCAGGTAAAACGCGCAATCGCTAAGCTGGAGGCAAGCGGCGAGTTGCTTGTGCTGCGCGGTGCAGGACGTGGGAACACAAACATCTACGGCATTGTGGCTGGTCTGGATCACGAAGGTCGAGAAGCGGTCGCAAGTCAGATGAGGCAGGTTGCTGGTGCGGCGTACAGGAACGGAAAAGGGGACATTAGCGGCAGGAAAGGGGACACTGTGTCCTCTTTTTCGTGTCCAGAAAAGGGGACATTTGAGCACGAAAAGGGGACATTTGTGACAAAAAAGGGGACATTAGCGACAGAAAAGGGGACATCTATGTCCCCCGAACCATTAGAACCGTCTATAGAACCATCTAGGGAACCAGTAGAGGGGGCGGCTTCTGCCGCCCCAGCCCCGCCCCCAGAGCCGCCCCAGGAGAAGGCAACGGGTGGAAAGCAGAAACGGCGCAAGCGCGGCAACGGCAAGTCGCCGTATGCCGACCACCCGGCGGTTTTAGCCTACAGGGAGGTATTTCAGCTATGGCCTGCAAAGGCGCAGATGAAGCTGGTGGCGGAGCGGGTGGGTGATGACCCGCAACGCCTGGAACTCTGGCGTCAGGCGCTGGAGGCGTGGGCGCTGCGGGGGTATTCTCCTCGCAACCTGCTGGGGATGCTGGACTTCCTGGAGCACCCTGAGCGCTGGCGTGACCAATCACGCGCCCCTCCAAAAAGAGAGAGGGCAGGGAGCAAGCCCAGAGGGTTCTCGGCCATAGAGGAGTACATGAGACGCAGGGGAGAAAGTCATGGCCACTGAGGAAGAAATCGTGAAAGTTATGAAGTTTTTAAGCGCAGCATACCCGCAACGCGAACTGTCGGCCGAAACGATAGCCGTTTACGTGGCGTCACTGGCCGACGTAGATGGTGAACTGCTGTGGCTGGCCGCACAGCAGGCAGTACGCGAATTGAAATACTTCCCCACCGTGGCCGAGTTGCTGGAGATTGCTTCACGTATCAGTAATGCTTTTGGCGGTCCTGGAAACGAGATGACATCCGGGCAGGCATGGGCGCTTGTGATGGGAGTCGTCAGAAGGTATGGATTCTACAAGCTAACTGACCCTGATGTAGTGCCAGGTGTAGAAGCAAAGCTTCCAGCCCTGGTCGTCAGAGCTGTTCACGCGGTAGGTGGGTGGCGTGATTTGTGCTTGGTGCGGGAAGATCAGGTCATGCCGACCAGGGCGCATTTCTACAAGGTCTATGAACAGTTGCAGCGCAGGCAGCGTGAAGTGAGACGATTGCACCCGGCTGTGCGGCAGGCTATCACCGCTGCCCGTGCTGCACTGAAGGGCAATGGTGAGGTAGAAGCAAAGGCAAAGGGGGCTAACCGTGAAGTGCACATTTTGCCGGAAGTTTGAAGCTCGACCGGGCGATTTCCTTTGCCATGCGTGCCGGGAGCAGGCAGACGCTTCGGTGCGCAAGTGGCGTGAGGAGTGGCAAAAGCTGCAGGAGGAGAAGCATGGCAAAGACGATGCGTGACATTCTGACGGAGTGGCTGCGTGCGCACGGCTATGATGGCCTGTGCAACCCCGACATTGAGTGCGGATGTGCGCTGGACGACCTGCAGCCGTGCGATTCGTATATGCTGAGTTGTAAGCCCGCCTACAAGGGACCATGCACATGTGGTTGGGGCTGCGAGTTCGACATGTATGTGGAAAAGCCGGAACATCTGGAACAAGAGGTGTGTGATGAGCCTTCTTGATGGCGCCAATAACTACGTTCTGGACTACTATCTCCGGAGCAAGGGGGCGAATTGCTGCGCCGGATTGCGCTGGAAGAGCTTGCGGAACGGGAACACGAAGCGGCACGTGAAGCGCTAGAGGTGTAGATGATTGCTATCAGCCTGGGCTGGGGCACGCAATCGTTTGGCCTAGCTGCTATGAGTGCGCTGGGGGTGCTTCCGCGTGTGGATGTGGCCATCCACGCGGACACCACCCACGAACGCACGGCCACGTATGAGTTTGCCAGGCGATGGACACCCTGGCTGGAGGAGCACGGTGTGCGTGTGGTCACGGTCCGGGCTGAGAATCCAGAGCCAGTAGACCAGAAGGGTGCCGTCAGCATTCCTGCCTTCACCCGCCTCAATGGGCGTGTTGGGCGTCTCTGGAGGCAGTGCACTTACGAGTGGAAGATTATGCCCGTGCGCAGGTGGCTCCAGGAGCACCGGAATGGTGAGGTGGTGGAATTGTGGCTGGGGATCACGCTGGATGAGGCCACACGGATGAGGGCTTCCTCCGTCCGCTACATTGTGAACCGGTATCCTTTCCTTGAGCCGGAACGATGGGAGGGAAGAATGCTCCGGCGGAGCGACGTGGTGCGCTGGCTACGGGATAACCTGGGTGATGAGGCCATTCCGCCCAGAAGCGCCTGTGTCTTCTGCCCCTATCAGTCACGTGCCGAGTGGCGCTGGCTGCGTGACCATGCGCCACAGGATTGGAGTAGAGCATTGCAGGTTGACCGGATGATTCGGGAAAACGGCAGGCTCATCAAGGGAGAACTGTTCCTGGTGCGCAACTGTATTCCGCTGGAGCAATACGACCTTTCCACTCCGCAGGATCACGGTCAACTGTCGTTCTGGGAAGAGGAGTGCAGCGGAATGTGTGGGTTGTGAGAGGGTGAGATGCAGCCACGTTTGTTCTTCCAGGAAGCCCTGAAGCTAACCAATTGGCATTTTCGCCGTCCGGTGACGGTGGAGGATGTGGTCAACTGGTACAGGCGGTGCTATCCGGCCAGGATGCAAGCTCTGCTAAGGAACGGCTTTCTAACCAGTCCGGTGTGGGAAGATTTGCAAGACGTTCTGCTCAGTAAAGAGCCGTTTGATCGCACTTGCTACCCTCGCCTCTGGTTCTATGTAGCCGGGGTGTACGAAAGCGCTCTCAACGTGCTGTGCCTCAAGAAGTGGGGAGCGGATAGGGATCATTTTCTTCATGTGCATTCCGGTGTCATGGTCCCGCGCGGCTTCTGGGTTCACGAGGCTGGAGCTATGGCAAGTGATAAGCTGCGCCGTTTGCGTGTTTACGTTCGCACAGGTGTGATTCCTGCCGGACGCAATACCATTTCAGAGGAGTGGGCGCAGCAGGTGCTGAAGTGCTTTGAATCTCCGGAGGAGGCTCTTTGCACTACGAGAAGTCCGTTGCGCATGACATCATAGACGTGGCTCCGGTCATGCTGTCGTCTGGCACACCCGCAAAGGCAGAGGTCGAGCGGCGGGTGCCGGCACGCTCCCCCGACCTGGTGGGCGACGTGGCCGTGCCGTTCCTCCAGGCGCTCATCACGTCGTGGGGGGTCGGCATGGCGGCGTGGGCTGTAGGTGCGCTGGTCTTGGGAGCGTTCTCCTGGCGTGCGGCGCTGGCCATGGGCGCATTGACGTTTCCCGTCGCATTCCTGGCGGCGGTGGGGGTGATGCGGGAGGCGCTCTTTGCCATTGAGGTTGTGACCGGCATGGACCTGGATCACGACGGCCAGGTCGGGCCTCCGCGCACGCTGCGAGTCGAGGTGTCCGAGCCGCGCAGCACGCACATCCTGAATCTGCCAGTAGAAGAAGAAGCGCTGCGTGAGTTTGCCCGGGCGGCCCTGGAAGGTCGCAGCCTGGGCGTGAACGAGTGGACCGGGCGCGGCCGGCCGTTCACACGCGCCACCTACGAGCGGCTGCGCAGTGAGTTGATGCGGGCCGGACTCCTGGCCTGGCGAGATGAGCGCAATCCGCAGGCCGGGGTAGTGGTCACAGAGCGCGGGCGGGAGGCGTTCGCACAGATGGCGGGCTTCCCCCGCGACGCGCTCAGCGGTTGATTGCACACGTGCATACATGCACACACATGCACACAGGCTTTCAGTATCCTCGGCGGATCGAGTGTGGAGGGTGTTCTGACTGTGATTCGTCAGATGATTCGTAAGATTGCTGAAGAGCATGGTACTGTCTGGTGCTGGTTTTGGGGGCATGATGACGTTTTTGATCCACATACTACTTCTGTCATGTGTTCTCGATGTGGAATGCCAGAAGGTTGGCCTGAGCCGCCATCCATTGGATTGCGATACAGGGCACGAGAATGGTGGTGGATAGTGCGGGTTCGTTTTTTGAGATTGCTGAAACGAATGTCATAAG
>WFWG01000159.1 GCA_015491235.1 Ardenticatenaceae bacterium | reverse complement strand
CGAGGTGTAGACACCGGCCACTTCACCCAGCAGGATAATGCGCTGGGGGCGAAGGTGTTGGGCCAGGTAGCCGAAAATGGTCTCGGTGGAAACGATCGTTGCGCCGCGCAGTGCCATGAGCACGTCGCCGTAGGTGAGGGGCACGCTTCCTTGTGCCAGCAGGCGACGGTAGGGTTCCACCGCTAGATTCAGCAACTCCCCCTGTTCCCCAAGGCCCGCGGCCGAGACCGGCAGCGATACGGCCGGCACGCTGGCATCCAGCAGCGCCCGGCGCACAATGGCGTTGAGCCGGGCGGCGGCGTCGGCCACGGTCGCCAGCGCCTCGGCGGACGGGAAGCCCCGCTGTCGGTCGTAGCCCACTTCCTCGGCGGCCAGGTGGCCGAAGGAGCCGCTGCCGTGGCCCACCACCACGCGCAGGTGCGGTCGTTGACAGCGCGCTTCGGCCAACTCGCGGGCCAAACGGGCCAGCACGTCTTGCCGCACGGCGTAGCGGCCCGTCTTCTCGGTAATGAGCGAACCGCCCAGCTTGACGAAGACCAGTTCTGGCACGTGGGGTTCTCGTGACATGGCTCTGTTTCCCCGGTGGCTACGCTGCAGCCGTCACCTGCTCCACGAAGGCCGCCAGGCGGCGCACCACTTCCTCCAGGTCGGCCTTCCAAGCGTCGGGTTCACCGGTGGCAGGCAGGCGCACGTCCCGCCGCCCGAACTCGACATAATCCGGCAAAATTTCGGCGCTGGCCACGTGGCGCGTTTCGGCGGGGCCGGGCAGTTGCACCACCAGCCAGTGCCCCTCCCGCTGAATGGCCGTGACGCCAGCCTGACGGGCCAGCGCTCGCAGCCGCAGGATGTAGAGCAGGTTGTCGGCCGGTTCGGGCGGCGGGCCGAAGCGGTCGCGCAGTTCCTGCCCGATGGCTCCCACCTCTTCGAGCGCTGTGGCCGCGGCCATGCGCTGGTAGAGGCGCAGGCGCTCGTCCGGGTCGGGCACGTAGGTCTCCGGCAGGTAAGCGGCCAGGGGCAGGTCCACCGGCGGCCCGGCCTCGTCGTCGGCCGGGGGTGGGAGTGGCTGCCCTTCCCGCTCGGCGCGCTTCTCGCGGATGGCCTGGGCCAGCAGGCGGGTGTACATGTCGAAGCCCACGGCGGCGATGTGGCCCGACTGGCGGGCGCCCAGGATGTCGCCCGCGCCCCGGATTTGCAAGTCTTTCAGGGCGATGCGGAAGCCGGAGCCCAGCTCCGTAGCCTCGCGAATCGTGTTGAGCCGCTCCAGCGCCTCGTAGGTCAGGCTGCTCTCCTTGGGGTGGACGAAATAGGCGTAGCCACGCCGGTTGCTCCGCCCCACGCGGCCGCGAAGCTGGTAGAGCTGGGCCAGGCCGAACTGTTCCGCGTGGTGGACGATGATGGTGTTCACGTTGGGCAAGTCCAGCCCGTTCTCGATGATGCTGGTGCAGACCAGCACGTCGTACTCTCCCTCGGTGAAGGCCAGCATGGTGCGTTCCAGTTCGGCCTCGTCCATTTGCCCGTGGGCCACGGCCACGCGCGCCTCGGGGACCAGCGCCTGGACCCGCTTCGCCATGGCGTGAATGGTGACCACGCGGTTGTGGACGAAGAAGACCTGGCCTCCCCGCTCCAACTCCCGCAGGATGGCCGTGCGGATGGTCTCGTCGTCCCACTCCAGCACCTTGGTGACCACGGGCAGGCGCTCCTCCGGCGGCGTCTCGATCAAGCTCATGTCGCGCACGCCGGTAAGGGCCATGTGGAGCGTGCGCGGGATGGGCGTGGCCGTCAGGGTGAGCACGTCCACCGAGGTGCGCAGGCGCTTGAAGTGCTCCTTCTGCGTCACGCCGAAGCGCTGCTCCTCGTCAATGATGACCAGCCCCAAGTCCTTGAAGCGCACGTCCGGGCTGAGGAGGCGGTGGGTGCCGATGATGATGTCCACCTGGCCGCGCGCCAGCCGCTTCAGGATGTCGGCCTGCTCGGCCGGGGAGCGGAAGCGGCTCAACACCTCCACCTCGACGGGGAAGGGGGCCAGCCGCTGGCGGAAGGTGTGGTAGTGCTGCTGAGCCAGCACGGTGGTGGGCACCAGCACGGCCACCTGTTTCCCGTCCATGACGGCCTTGAAAGCGGCCCGAATGGCCACCTCCGTCTTCCCGAAACCGGCGTCGCCGCACACCAGGCGGTCCATCGGCCGGGGGCGCTCCATGTCCCGCTTGACCTCCTCGATGGCACGAAGTTGGTCCTCGGTCTCCTCGTAGGGGAAGCTGGCCTCCAGTTCCGCCTGCCAGGGCGTGTCCGGGCTGAAGGCGTAGCCTTGGGCCGTCTCGCGGGCGGCGTAGAGTTCCAGCAACTCCTCGGCGATTTCGTCCACGGCGCGCTTGGCGTGGCGGCGGGCCATTTCCCAGTCGGCCGTGCCCAGGCGGTGGATGCGAGGCTCCACGCCGCTGGGCCCCACGTAGCGGGCCACCCGGTCGGCCTGGTGGACGGGCACGAAGAGGCGGTCGTTGTTGGCGTACTCGATTTCCAGGTACTCCCGCACCAGGCCGTTGACCTCCCGCTGCACCAGCCCGCGGAAGATGCCCACGCCGTGCTCCACGTGGACCACGTAGTCGCCGGGAGCGATTTCCTTGAAGATGTCCTCCGCGCGCGCCGTGCGGCGGGGGCGCAGGGGACGGCTGGGCGGCGTGCGGCTCCACCCAAAGAGCTCCGTGTCGGTAATCAAGTGGAGGAGGACGCGGGCCTGCTCCGGCTCGTCCTCGTTTGCCGGGCGTTCCAGCACCTGCACGACGAAGCCTTCCCCCAGCGCGCCGTGCACCAGCCACAGGGTGGGGCGGTCGGGAATGCGGGCCTCCAGCGCCTTGACGGGCGTAACGTGCAGCCCCGCTGAGCGGAAAATCTCGCTGAGTCGTTCAGCCTGCCGGCTGACTAGGACCACCGGCTCGCGGTCCACCAGCTTCTGGACAGCCTGCACGGCCTCGTAGAGCCGGCCGCTGAAGCGTTGGCCGGGGACGAAAGCGCGGCTGAGGCCGTAGGGCGCTTCGTCCGTGCCGTAGCCCAGCACCAGCGTTTGGCGGGCGGCCAGCCGCTCGCGCAGGTCGTCCCAGGTGAAGAGGGCGGGGGCGAAGTCGGCCGGCAGTTCGCCGCGCTCCACGCGCTCCTGGCGCAGGGTGAGGGCCTGGCGCTCCACCTCCGCCGTGTGGAGTTCCAGCTCCTCCCAGTCGTCCACGAAGACCAGCCCGCTGTCGGGTAGGTAGTCGAGCAGGTTGCCCGGCTGTTCGTACAGGTAGGGGATGTAGAATTCCAGGTGGGGGAGGGCCTGTCCGGCCATCAGCCGGCCGATGTCCTCGCTCCACTCCTGGCGGGCGGACTCCGCCAGACCGGAGAGGTCGAGTTGGCGCAGGCGCTCGGCGGCCCGCTCGCCGAAGCGGTGCAGGATGGCCTCGCGGGCTGGCGGCACCATCACCTCGACGACGTGTTCCACGCTGCGCTGGCTGACGGGGTCGAAGAGGCGCAGGGAGTCAATTTCGTCGCCCCACAGCTCCATCCGCACGGGGTAAGCCATGTGGACGGGAAAGATGTCCAGGATGCCGCCTCGCTTGCTGGACTGGCCCGGCTCGACGACGGTGGTGGTTGGCTCGTACCCCAGCGCGTACCAAGAGGCCGTCAGGAAGCTGAGGGAGACGCGCCGGCCCACCTCGTAGGTGCGCGTGTAGAGCCGGAAGGCTTCGGCGGGCACGGTGGGCTGGAGCACCGCGCGGGCGGAGGCTACCACCACGAGCGGCTCGGCTCCTGCATGGGCGTGGAGCGCCGTCAGGGCCGCAATGCGCTTGTGAGCGCGCTCTGGGCTCCAGGGGGCGCGCTCGTAGGGCAGGGCACCTGGCTCCGGAAAGTGGTGGACGCGGCTGGGGTCGGGCGCCCAGCGCAGCACCTCCTCGTAGAGGTGCAGGGCGCGCTCCGGCCGACCGGCCAGCAGGACAACAGGAGCTTTCAGCGTCCAGGCGAGCGCCACCAGCAGGGCTGGCCGGGCCGCCCCCGCCACGTGCAGCGCCGGGGGGGCCTCCGCGTCCCCGCCGAACCCCTGGCGCAGGTCGGCCATCAAGCGCCGCACGGCCGGGTGGTGTTGGAT
>WFWG01000158.1 GCA_015491235.1 Ardenticatenaceae bacterium | reverse complement strand
TGGGGAATCTGCTATAATACATTTGTCTTGATTTTGCCGATGAGGGTAACTGCTCAGATTTGGGTGCCCTATTTCTTTCATTATGAACGTGTGCGGCGCCGCCGTACGAAAAAGAGAAATTGTGGCGTGCCGGGGCAGCGAAGCCGCCTCGGCACGCCACAATTTCTTTCCCCTTTTGGTTGGGTGGGATGGCGGCGCTGCACCCCTTCTGTGAGCAGGTGACGTTACCAAACGCAATTGGTATTACATTACGCACCGTTCGCAAAAAACCTGGTAGAAGGAGTGGAACAATGGCACACCTGGACCCCTTTGGCGCACGAGACACGTTCGACACGGGCAGTGGCCCTGCCGTGCTCTATCGCTTGAGCCGTCTGGAAGAAGAGGGCGTTGGCCGCATCTCGCGCCTGCCCTACTCCGTCAAAGTGTTGCTGGAAGCCGTGTTGCGACAGGTGGACGGCTACCGCATCACGGCCGACGACGTGGAGGCGCTGGCAAAGTGGGACCCCAAGAACGTGCCGGAGCGGGAAGTGCCCTTCATGCCAGCCCGTGTCATCTTGCAGGACTTCACCGGCGTGCCCGCTGTGGTGGACTTGGCCGCCATGCGCTCGGCCATGCAGCGGCTGGGCGGCGACCCCTCGCGCATCAACCCACTCATCCCCGCCGACCTGGTGATTGACCACTCGGTGCAGGTGGATTACTTCGGCTCTGCCTACGCCTTCATGTACAACGCCGAGCGGGAGTTCGAGCGCAACCGCGAGCGCTACGCCTTCCTGCGCTGGGCACAAACCGCTTTCGAGAACTTCCGCGTGGTGCCCCCCGACACGGGCATCGTCCACCAGGTCAACCTGGAATACCTGGCTAAAGTCGTCCAGCTCAAGGACGTGAACGGCGAAAAGGTGGCCTTCCCCGACACGCTGGTGGGCACCGACTCCCACACGACCATGATCAACGCATTGGGCGTGCTGGGTTGGGGCGTGGGCGGCATCGAGGCGGAGGCCAACATGCTCGGCCAGCCCCTCTACATGCTGATGCCCGAGGTGGTGGGCTTCAAGCTGTACGGCGAACTCCCCGAAGGGGCCACCGCCACCGACCTGGTGCTGACCGTCACCCAGATGCTGCGCCAGCACGGCGTGGTGGGCAAGTTCGTGGAGTTCTACGGCCCCGGCGTGAGCTCGCTCAGCCTGCCCGACCGGGCCACCATCGCCAACATGGCGCCCGAGTACGGCGCCACTATGGGATTCTTCCCCGTGGACGAGGAGACGCTGCGCTACCTGATCGGCACGGGCCGCAGCGAAGAACTGGTGGAGTTGGTGGAGCGCTACACCAAGGAACAGGGGCTCTTCCGCACGGACGACTCGCCGGACCCCGAGTACAGCGACACGCTGGAACTGGACATGGGCACTGTGGAGCCCAGCGTGGCCGGCCCGCGCCGCCCGCAGGACCGCATTCCCCTGAAGGAACTCAAGCGGTCTTTCTGGATCACCATGCGCGACACCTTTGGCCGCCATATCCCGCCCGACGGCAACGCCGAGTACATCCGCAAGTTGGAGGCAGGTGAGCTCGACGAGGCGCTCCAGCCGGAGCGGCGCGACCTCTACGCTCCCGAGGCCGTGGAAGTCGAGCTGGACGACGGCATCGAGGTCCCTCTGACCCACGGTTCCACCGTCATTGCGGCCATTACCTCCTGCACCAACACGTCCAACCCGTCGGTGATGATTGGGGCGGCTTTGCTGGCGAAGAAGGCCGTCGAGCGGGGCTTGACCGTGAAGCCGCACGTCAAGACCAGCATGGCCCCCGGCTCGCGCGTGGTGACCAAATACCTGGAAGCCTCCGGCCTGATGCCCTACCTGGAGGCCCTGCGCTTCCACGTGGTGGGCTACGGCTGCACTACGTGCATCGGCAACAGCGGACCCCTGCCGGAGCCCATTGCCCGCGCCGTCACCGAGAACGACCTGGTGGTGGCAGCCGTGCTGAGCGGCAACCGCAACTTCGAGGGGCGCATCAACCCCCACGTGCGGGCCAACTACCTGGCCTCGCCGCCGCTGGTCATCGCCTTCGCGCTGGCCGGCACGGTGGACATTGACTTTGCCACCGAGCCGCTGGGCCACGACCCCAACGGCCAGCCGGTCTACCTGCGGGACATCTGGCCCACGCAGGAGGAGGTTCAGCGGGAAATCCGCCGTTCCCTCCAGCCCCAGATGTTCCGCGAGCAGTACGCCGACGTCTTCAAGGGCAACGAACTCTGGAACCAGCTCGAAATTCCCGAGGGCAAGATCTACGAGTGGAACCCCGACTCCACGTACATTCAGGAGCCGCCCTTCTTCCAGGACTTCCCGCTGGAGGTGCCCGACCTGGAGGAGATCCGCAACGCCCGCGTGATTGCGCTGTTGGGCGACACGGTGACCACCGACCACATCTCGCCGGCGGGCGCTATTCCGGTGGACAGCCCGGCCGGGCAATACTTGATCTCCCTGGGGGTGGAGCCCAAGGACTTCAACACCTTCGGCGCCCGGCGCGGCAACCACGAGGTGATGATGCGCGGCACCTTCGGCAACATCCGCCTGCGCAACAAGCTGGTGCCGGGCAAGGAGGGCGGCTGGACGGTCTACTTCCCCACGGGCGAGGTGATGTCCATCTACGACGCGGCCATGCGCTACAAGCAGGACGGCACGCCGCTCATCGTGATTGCCGGGAAGGAGTACGGCACGGGCAGTTCGCGCGACTGGGCGGCCAAGGGCACCTTCCTGCTGGGCATCAAGGCCGTGCTGGCCGAGTCCTTCGAGCGCATTCACCGCAGCAACCTGGTGGGCATGGGCGTGCTGCCCCTCCAGTTCAAGGAAGGGGAAAACGCCGAGGCGCTGGGCCTGAAGGGCGACGAGGTCTACGACATCCTGGGCATCACCAACGACCTGCAACCGCGCCAGGAGTTGACCGTGCGGGCCCGTGGGGCCGACGGCACGGAGAAGACCTTTACCGTCATCGCGCGGCTCGACACGCCCGTGGAGGTGGAATACTACCGCAACGGCGGCATCCTCCACACCGTGCTGCGCCAGCTCTTGAAGGCGTCGTGAGGCATATACGCACATGTAAAGGTGCGACGCACTTCTCGAAGTGCGTCGCACCTTTACCGCGTTGGTCCTGTTAATCACCGTCTTCTTGAGCTTTTGTCCTTGACCTTGAAGGCGCAAGCACTGATATTTTTAACACGGAGGAGACATCCCATGCCCCAACACACCACTCGCTCCGGCTTTGCCGTTCACACGATTGACCTCTCCTTCCAGGGCGTCTCGATGACGATTGCCGTTTACGCCATTCCCCACGAGGGGGGGGTGGTGCTGGTGGAAAGCGGTCCCGGTTCCACGTTGGACGCCGTGGAAGCGGGATTGGAACGCCTGGGCTATCGCCTCGACGACGTGACGCACGTGCTCCTCACGCACATTCACCTGGACCACGCCGGCGCGGCGGGCCATTTCGCCCGCCAAGGTGCTCACGTCTACGTTCACCACGTGGGCGCCCCCCACATGCTCAACCCAGAGCGGCTGCTGACCAGCGCCCGCCGCCTCTACGGTGACGCTATGGACCGGCTGTGGGGTGAGTTCTTGCCCGTGCCCACCGACCGGCTTACGGCCCTGCACGACGGCGACGAAATCGTGGTCGGCCCCCTGCGCTTCCTGGCCCTCGACACGCCGGGCCACGCCAACCACCACGTGGCCTTCTTGCTGGAGGACTTCTGTTTCCTGGGGGACATCGGCGGCGTGCGGTTGCCCGGCAC
>WFWG01000157.1 GCA_015491235.1 Ardenticatenaceae bacterium | reverse complement strand
GGGCGAAGGCGCTGATTTTGCCCCACAGGTCGTGAGCATCCACCAGGGCGCGCAGCTCCGCCAGCACCTCTCGCTCCGCTGCATGAGTTCCTTCGTCGCGACGCAGCGGATCGTCCAGGGCGCCGGTGATGAGCACCAGGTTCGCCCGCTCCTGGAGCCGCGGGCTCTGGGCGTAGGCCCGCAGCAGCCCGGCGTGGTTCTTCTTGGGGTCCAAACGGCTGGAGGCCACGATGGCTGGCAGGTCACGGCGCGCCGGCGCCAGGTCGCGCGCCAGGCGCTCCCGCACGCGCCGGTAGACCGCCTCCTCGTCTGGGGCGCGGGCGTGGGCGTCGAAGACGCGCAGGTCCACCCCCGGCGGAATCACGGCGAAGCGACGGTCGTCGTGCACGTCCACCGCCCCTCGGTAGGCGCGGTGGGCGTACTGCTCCCAGCGCTCCAGGCGCGTGCTGACCACGTTCACCGCCGCACGGTTCATGCTCAGCCGCTCCGCCACCAGGCGCCGCGCGAAGCGATAGCGCGCGTCCAGCTCGGCCAGGTTTGCGGGGGTAACGCCCAGCTTGTCCATCTTCTGGGCCCCCAGGGAGTGGGCGGTGAAGGTGAAGGGCACGCCGGTGTGCTCCTCGATGAGCACGGCGCTGATCCCACCGTCGCCGTAGTGGGCCGTCATGGCGTCGGGCGGCCGGCCTTCCGCGCGGTAGAAGGCCAGGATGTTCGGCACCCAGTCGCGAACCAGGTGGGGCCACAGCTCTTCCTTCGGCAGGAAGTGGGGGGGTCCGGCAGGCAGGCGCACGATGCGCACGTTGGGCGCGCCGGGGTAGGCGTCGAAGCGGCCGGCAAACTGGGGCCACTGCGGGTCCACGATCTGCCGGGTCAGAATGTCCACCCGGTGTCCCATTTCGCCCACGGCCAATGCCAACTGCTTCACGTAGACGAGCTGGCCCCCGAAGTCAGGGTGGGCGGACCAGTGGCTATCTTGGGCGTCGAAGTTGCCTTGTGGGTTCAGGAATGCGATGTGCATAAGGGTGAGTGCCGTCCATGGGCGCGATCTCGCTTTCCACTTCAGGGGGTTATCCCTTCACCGATCCAGCCAGCAGGCCCCGCACGAAGTAGCGCTGGAGCGCGAAAAAGACGATCAGCGGCAGAATCATGGAGACGAACGCGCCGGCGGTCAGCAGATGCCAGTCTGTCCCGAAGGTGCCCAACATGCCCAACAGCCGCTGGGTGAGCACCTGAACTTCCGGCGAAGCGCCCAGGAACACCAGGGCCACCAGCAGGTCGTTCCACACCCACAGAAACTGGAAGATGGCAAAGGAAGCCAGCGCTGGCATGGAAAGGGGCAGAACCAGGCGGGTGAAGATCGTGAAGTGTGAGGCACCGTCCATGAAGGCGGATTCCAGAATGTCCCTGGGAAGGGTACTGATGTAGTTGTACAACAGGTAAATGGCCAGCGAGAGGCCAAAGCCAGTGTGAGCCAGCCAAATGCCCAGGAACGTGCCACTTAGGTTCAAGCGCACGTAATCCTTCAGGATGGGAATCAGGGCGATCTGGAGCGGAACCACGAGCAGGGCCACCACCCCGATGAAGAAGAAGCGGCGCCCGGGGAACCGAATCCAGGCGAAGCCGTAGGCCGCGAAGGCGGCGATCAGGATCGGGATCACGGTGGCCGGGATGGTGACGGTCAGGCTGTTCACGACCGCCGTGCCCAAGTTGATGTTCTCCTGGCCCCGTTTTACCACTTCTTGCAACCGGGGATCGTCGCCCACCATTCCCAACACAATGCGGTAGTTGTCCAGCGTCAGGTTGGCCTGGGTCGGATTTCGGAGGACAGTCCACCACCCTGTTCTGGTTACATCGTCGCCGGGGCGGAAGGAACTGATGAGCAGTCCCAGGGTCGGGATCGTCCAGATAGCAGCGATCAGGAGCAACAGGCCATACACGAAAACTGTTCCCGCCCAATTTCTTCGTTTTGAGTTCATCGGAAAGCCTCCGTTTGCTGGGCGAACTGGCGCAGGTTGTACCACATCACCGGCACGACGGCGATGAAGAGCACGATGGCAATGGCGGCCCCCCGCCCGAAGTGGAACGCGCGGAACATCTGGTTGTACTGCTCGTTGGCGATCACCTGAGTGCCGTAGTTGCCACCCGTCATGGCCTGGACGATGTCGAAAATCTTCAAGGTGAAGATGACGATTGTGGTCGAGACGGTGATCAACGTGCCGCGGATGGAAGGAATGATGATTTTGAAGAAGATCTGCACTTCGTTGGCCCCATCAATGCGAGCCGCCTCCAGGAGTTCGTCGGGAATGCCCTTGATGGCCGCCGAGATGATGACCATGGCGTACCCGGTTTGGAGCCAGATCAAGATGACGATCAAGAACAGCGTGTTCCAGGGCTGCATCAGGAGCCAAGCTCTCGGTTGCCTGCCCAGCGCCGTCACGATGGCATTCAGCAGGCCAATTTGCTCCGCGCCTGGCGGTCGGAACTCGTACACGAACTTCCAGATCACAGAAGCCCCCACCATTGAGATCGCCATGGGCATGAAGATGAGGGCCTTGATGAAGGTTTCAAAAGCGGGGTGCGTGCGGTCCGCCAGAACGGCAATGAGCAGGCCAAATCCCACGCTGAAGCCGGTGCCCACTACCAGCCACAGCAAGTTGTTGCGGAAGGATTCCAACATGGCGTCGCTGGTGAAGGCGTACACGTAGTTTGCAAGGCCGACGAAGCGTTCTCCGCGCGCGTCCAGCAGGCTGGCGTAGAAGGTGCGCACGGTGGGCAAGGCCAGGTACCAACTCAAGATGACGAGGGCAGGTCCGACGAAGACGAAAGGGGTCAAACGGGTTTTCCACCGCGCCGGGAGTTGCTCGACCACCAGGTTGGCGAGGAGAAACAGGGCCATTACCCCGCCCACCCCCCAAACGATGGCGATTCCCGCTGTGAGCCACTGTGGCGCCTGAGTATCGCGCAGGAAGATGAAGACCCGCCAGAGGACGAGAAAGGTGAGGCCAGGAACAAACAGGGACACAGCCAGACGCCCCAAGGTGGCGGCCAACCACTGAAATCCTCGCATTTCCCCAACACGTTGCATTGCCTTCGCTCCTCAGAGTGATGCGACCGGTAGCTCAATTCCCCCTTCCGGGGAGCAGAGCGCCCTTTGCTTCCCCTTGCAGATCGTGCCCCCAGCGGCGCATGTGCTGTCGTGCGGGGGTGCAGGGGAGATTTTCCCCGCACCCCCGCCGTTGGTGGGACACCCGACAGGGCACGCCTGTCAACGGGCATCCCGTGAAGGAGGAACAGGCCGGAAGGCGGCTATTCCGGCAGGGTGGCGTCAATGTCGGCTAACACTTGGTCGAGGGTGCGGTTGCCGCTCACCCAATCGGTGACACCTTTCCAGAAGGCCAGGTTGACCGCCGAGTCCATGTTGTCCGAGCCGTCGAAGCGCGCAGCCGTGGCGCTGGTGATGGCCTCGGCCATCGTGCGCTCCAACTTTGTTGGATACCAGTCGAGGTTCTGTCCCTTGTGCGGGAACAGCGCGCCGCCCTGCTTCGCCCACGGCTCAACGGAATCAACGGTACCCAGGAACTCGATGAACTTGCGCACTTCGGGGCGGTCATGGCCCTTGAAGACCACGTACTGATCGCCGCCCACTTCCAGGGTGAAGGGTAGCGACTCGTCAATGGGCGGCATCATGAAGACCCCCACCTGGTTGTCCAGGTCCGCCTGCACGTCCTCGGGGAAGAAATTGGTGACGAAGCTGCCCTGCATGTGCAGCCAGCACTTGGGCGGATCGTCGAAGAGCCAGGCCGCGGGCTCCCGGAAGTTGGTGAGAGCGATGGTCTGGGGTCCACCGTAGACGAGCTCGGGGTCCATCCAGATGCTCTCCAGGATTTGCCAGGCGTTCTTGACCTCTGGCGAACTGAACTTCAACTCGTGAGCGACCCACTTGTCATAGACCTCGACGGGTTGGGTGCGCAACATGATGTTCTCGATCCAGTCCGTGCCCTTCCAACCCGTGGCGGCGCCGGATTCGATGCCGTCGCACCAGGGAGCGATGCCGGTCTTCTTCATCTCCTCCGTGAGGGCCATCAGTTCGTCCCATGTGGTGGGCACCTCGAACCCAGCAGCCTCAAAGGCTGGCTTGTTGTACCAGATCCACCCCTTGGCGTTTACCCGGTGAAACATGCCGTAAGGCACGCCGTCCACCGAGGAGAGTTCCTTCCAAGCCGGGGCATAGTTCTGGTCGTACACGGCCAGGGCCTCGTCCCAGAGGGGAACAAGTTGCCCCTCGCGGGCGAACTTCGCCACCGCGCCGGGCTGTGGGAAGGCGGCGATGTCCGGCGGGTCACCAGCTTCGACGCGCACGGTGATCAGCGTTTCGAACTCGGCCGTGCCCGAGTAGATGACATCAATGCCCGGGTTCTGCTCTTCAAAGACGGCGATCACCTGGTTGAAGGCCGCTTCCTCTGGGCCACGGAAGGGGCCCAGGATGAAGACTTTTCCGATGTCCTCCCCGGCCTCCATCGGCGCTGGTGTCGCCGTGACCACCACCTCCACTGTCCGCTCGATGACCTGAGGCGTGGGAGTTGCCCCCCCTCCACAGGCTGTCAAAACGCCTACAACCAACAGCGCCGTGATGAGCAAAACAAAACGGTTTCTGATTCTCATTTTCTCCTCCCCGATAGGTTAAAGAAACGGAAAATAATCGGCAAATTTGTAAAACGACGATCCTTATTTCCCGATTGACACCTCCTTTCCTGTATGTTTTCAGGAAACGACCTTGTCTGCTCGTCGGGTTTATCCAGTTGTTGTCTGGCGAGCGACAAGCTCCACGGGAAGCTCCACACGCTGAGGGGGCTGCGCGGGGTCGTCAATCCGTTTCAGCAGGAGCTCCACTCCAATAACTCCGCTCTCGAAGAAGGGCTGACGGATGGTGCTCAATCCCAGATATTCGGCCACTTCGATGTCGTCGTAGCCGATGACCGCCACGTCGTCAGGGGCGCGGAGGCCGCGCTCGCGCAACGCTTCCAATACGCCCATGGCTTGGGTGTCGCTGGCGGCGAAGATGGCGGTGGGGGGATCATCCAAGTCCAGCAGACGGTGGGCCAGGGCACGCGCCTGGGCGCGGCCGTGCTCGCCCGCCTGATGGTATTCAGGCCGGAAGGGCAGGTCGTGGTCGGCCAGGGCCTGGCGGTACCCCTGGTAGCGGTCCCGGCTGGAGGTGAAGTTGAAGGGGTTGACCAACGGGTCGCTGATGTAGGCAATCTTGCGGTGGCCCAGCTCGATCAAGTGTTGAGTGGCCATGTACCCCCCGGCCATGTCGTTCACCACCACACGGCTGAGGGCCGGGTGATGGGCGTCAATAAGCACGATCGGCACGTCGGCGGCTTCCCATCGGGCTACGTCCTCGTCGCTGGGCGAAAGGGAGATGATCAGCACACCGTCCACCTTGTGGCTCAGGGGGACTTCGTGGAAACAGGCATCCCGCTTGGCTGTGGTTTCGACGTTGTAGACGATGAGGTCGTACTCGCTCTCCGCAATGGTGGCTTCGACCCCACGCAGCCGTTCGACGAAGGCAGGGCGGGTGAAGAAAGGGGCAATGACGGCAATGGTGAGGGTCTTGCGGAGGGAGAGGCGTTGGGCGATGGGGCTGGGGCGGTAGTTTAGTTCCTCGATGGCCGCCAGTACGCGCTGGCGGGTCTCTTCCCGCACCTGAGGGCTCCCGTTGAGCACGCGGGAAACGGTGCCAATTCCTACGCCGGCGCGTTTCGCTACGTCGTAGATCGTAACTGCCACGGGTGATCTCCCAAAGGGCAAAGGGCAGGAAAATGGAAGCGCTTCCAGTATAACAGTGATGGGGCAGTTTGTCAAGCATTTCGCGGAAAATCGGCCTTTCTTCGTTCTTCAACTGATTGACACCCCTGGGGGCGTGTGATAGAATACAGCAGCCTGGCAAGTAGACAGAAGTTAAGGAGGATGCAGGAAAGCCGGAAGGGGAAGATGTCTCCCTAAACCGTTTTTCCCTTTCGCAAATGCGCGTCCACAAGTTCTTGGTATAAGGGGGGAAAGTTATGAAGAGCTACGCACCGGAGCGCCTTCGCAACGTGGCACTGGTATCCCACGGTGGGGCCGGCAAGACCATGATTACCGAGGCGGCCCTCTTCCTGACCGGTGTCACGACTCGCATGGGGCGCACTGACGAGGGAAATGCCGTCTCTGACTTTGACCCCGAGGAACAGCGGCGTCAGATTTCGATCAACGTCTCCATTATTCCTGTGGAGTGGAAGGACTGTAAAGTCAACTTGGTGGACACGCCAGGCTTCCTCGACTTCGTGGGCGACGCCAAAAGTGGCCTGCGCGTGTCCGAGGGGGCTGTCGTCGTGGTAGACGCTTCGGCCGGGCCGGAAGTGGGCACCGAGTTGATGTGGCAGTACTGCAACGAGCGCAATTTGCCCCGCCTCATTTTCGTCAACAAGATGGACCGCGAGACGGCCCGCTGGGAGCGGACCCTCCAACAGTTGAACGACACCTTCGAGGCCCGCCTTGTACCCCTTCAGCTTCCCATCGGCAGCGGGGCCCAGTTCGAGGGCGTGGTGGACCTGGTGCGCGGAAAGGCCTACTACGGCCCCAAGGCTGAGGAGCGCCAGGTGCCCGACGACATGAGGGACCAGGTCCAAGAGGCCATGACGACCCTCATGGAGGCCGCGGCCGAGGCGGACGACGAGCTCATCATGAAGTATCTCGAGGGTGAAGAGCTCACGCCCGAGGAAGTGTTGCGCGGCCTGCGGGTCAGCGTCAAGGGCGGGGACATCGTCCCGGTGCTGGTCGGGTCGGCCGATTCCGGCGTGGGCATTCTGCCCCTGTTGTCGGCCATCGTGGATCTCCTCCCCTCGCCCGTTGAGGCACCGCCCGAAGTGGCCACCGTTCCGGACAGCGACGAGGAGGTCACCCTGCCGTGTGATCCCGAGGGGCCGCTGGCCGCCTTCGTCTTCAAGACCCTTTCCGACCCCTACGTGGGCAAGATTTCCTACCTGCGCGTTTTCAGCGGCACGTTGAAGAGCGACTCCCGCGTCTGGAACGCGCGGGCCAACCAGGAGGAGCGTGTCGGCCAGCTCTACGTGATGCGCGGCAAGGAGCAGATTCCGGTGGACGAGCTGAAGGCGGGTGACATCGGTGGTGTGGCCAAGCTCAACGTCTCCCTGACCAACGACACGCTGTGTGACCGCTCACGGCCGCTCCAGCTCAAACCCATCGAGTTCCCCGCGCCCGTCTACTTCGTCGCCGTGGAGCCCAAGACCCAGTCCGACCTGGACAAGTTGGGGCCAGCGTTGACCCGCCTGACGGAAGAGGACCCTACCCTGCGGTGGGAGCGGCGCGTGGAAACCCGCCAGACGGTGCTGGGCGGACTCGGCGACACCCACATTGACGTGGCTAAGAACCGCCTGGTGCAGAAGTTCGGTGTTCACATCGAGTTGGTGCCGCCCAAAGTGCCCTACAAGGAAACCATCACGAAAGTTGCCACGGCTCAGTATCGCCACAAGAAGCAGACCGGCGGCGCCGGCCAGTTTGCCGAAGTCCACCTGCGCGTGGAGCCGTTGCCGCGTGGTCAGGAGTTCGAGTTTGGCAACGAGGTCTTCGGCGGAGCGATTTCCAGCAGCTTCATGCCCTCCATCGAGAAGGGCATTCGCACGGTGATGGAACAGGGCGTCATCGCGGGCTATCCGGTCACGGACGTGAAGGCGGTAGTCTACGACGGCAAGGAGCATCCGGTGGACTCAAAGGACATCGCCTTCCAAATTGCGGCCCGCGAGGTCTTCAAGCTGGCCGTCCAGAAGGCCGGGCCGGTCCTGCTCGAGCCCATCTACAACGTGCGCATCATCGTGCCGGAGCAGTACACGGGGGACGTGCTGGGCGACTTGAACACGCGCCGCGCGCGCGTGCTGGGCATGGAGCAGGAGCGCGGCAAGACGGTCATTACGGCCCAGGTGCCGCTGGCCGAGATGTTGCGCTACGCCATTGACCTGCGCTCCATGACCCAGGGGCGCGGTGTCTACACGATGGAATTCAGCCACTACGAAATCGTGCCCGATTACATCGCTCAGCAGATTATTGCCGAAGCCCAGAAGGAGAAACAGGAAACCTGAGCAGCGCTCGCGCGCGGCTTTCTCCACCCACACCTGCAGGCGCCGGGCCGAGTTTCATCTGGCCTGGCGCCTGCACGGTTGAGAGCGAGGCCCTGCGGCCGTGATGCCACACCCGACGAACGGACACCCGGCAACGAAACACGCCACAGCTTTCCGCCGCTCCTTGCCCCTTCTCCTGGTACTCTTGGCTGGAGCCGCACTGCGGGCGTACCGGTTGGGGGCGGACAGCCTCTGGTACGACGAGACCGTTAGCCTCCTTTTGGCCGGAAAACCCTTGCCAGACCTGGTGGCCCACACAGCACGGGACATCCACCCGCCCCTCTACTACATTCTCCTTCACTTCTGGACCCGGCTGGCGGGGCGTTCGGAGTTTGCAGCGGCCTGGCTCTCCTACGCGGCCGGCCTGCTGCTCATTCCGGCCACGTATGCGTTGGTGCGACGGGTGACTTGCCGCCCCAACATCGCTCTGGTCACCGCTATGCTGATGGCCATCAGCCCGTACCACGTCTGGTACGCCCAGGAGGTGCGCATGTACACCGTCGGCGCCCTGCTGGCCGTGCTGGGTGGACGCGCGGCCTGGCAACTGCTGGAGCGCTGGCGGGCCGGTGAGCCGACGCTCAACACCCTCCCCTGGCGGGTCCTGGTGCTCACCTCGGCGTTGGGCCTCTACACGCTCTACTACTACGCCTTCTGGCTGGTGACCCTGGCCTTCTTTGTGCTGGCCGTGTTGTTGGTCGAGTGGCTGCGGGGAAACCGCTTTGCGTTCTGGCCGGCCCTGCGCCCCTGGGCAGCGGCTGGCAGCCTGACTGTGCTCCTCTGGCTGCCGTGGGTACCGGTGGCCTACCGGCAGGCCACGGACCCGCCCGTCCCCCCTTGGCGCCAACTCACCCCGTTCGCCGATTTGCTGCGTGAGAGCGCGGCGGCGCTGGCCTTCGGCCAGTCGGTGGAGCCGACGGACGTGACGGGCTGGCTGGCTCTGGCCGTGCTGTTCTACCTCGTTGGCGCGTTCAGGCTGGCCACACACCCGCGCATTCGGCACCGGGGCTGGGCCAGCGCCTTTTTCGTGAGTTGGACGTGGGGGCCGGTTCTGCTCATCGAACTCTTTTCGCTCACGCTCCAGCCGCTCTACCACGTGCGATACGTCTTCACCTACTCCGCCCCCTTTTACGCCGTGCTGGCGGCCGGTGTTCTGGGCGTGCTGGACGTGGCCCGCCGCTTGCAACGCCGCATGAGGGCCTGCGCCCCCGTTTACGCGGCCCTTCTGGTTCTCATTGCTCTTTTCTGGGGAGGGACGGCGGTCGTCTCCTTGCAGCGTTTCTGGTTCAACCCGCTCTACCGCGCCGATGACTTTCGCTCCGCTATGGCCCACCTGGAGGCTAACTGGCATCCCGGTGACGCCCTGCTGGTCAACGCGGGGTACGTCTACCCGGCTGTCAATTACTACTTTCGCGGCCCGGTGGCCTGGCAGGGCCGGCTGGTCAACTACCAGGGACCCCCAGAAACCGTTGGGCTGATCGTCCTCCAAACAGGGAGCCTGAAAGGTACCCCTTCCCTGGGATGGGGGCGCCCCGACAGTGACTTCTACCTGACCAGCGAGGCGGAGACGGCCGCGGCGTTGCAACGAGTCGCTGCCCGCCATCCGCGCCTTTGGGTGTTGCGGGCCTACGACACGGTTACCGACCCTGATGGCTTCATCCGCCAGTGGTTGCAGGAAAACGGGCGCCTCTTCTACGACGAACTGCTCTCCGGGCCGGGCAACTTTCGCCTGCAAGGGTGGCTCATGCCGGCTGCCCTCAACGGAGAGCCGAAAGTGGAGGTCAGCGCCGAATTCCTTGACCCTGACACTCAGCGTCCTTGGGTACGCCTTGTGGGCCTCGACTGGCTTACCTCGCGCCTCAGAGGGGGGGAAGCCCTTTATCTCACCTTTTACCTTCAGCCCACCCCTCAGTTGAACGGCCCGGTGCGCCTTTCGGTGGGATTGTTCGACGCCACCGGGCGCCAGTGGGCTGTGGAAGATCGCCCGCCGCTGGGGCCCTTGCTGGATTTACGCGACCTTTCACCTGAAACTCCAGTGGCCGTGCCGGTACACATTCGCGTCCCACCAGGAACTCCACCGGGCACCTATGAGGTCCGCTTGAAACTTTACCGCCCCGACAAGGGGCAGTCCCTTCCTGTGGCGGCTGCCACGGCTGTCAGCCCGGACCAGGTGCGCGCCGTTGCTGTGGAGGTAGCCCCTACCCCTCTTACTCATCCCCTTCCCCCTGTCGAGCAAACTCTTAACGGTGTGGCTGGCCCCCTGCGCCTGGTGGGCGCCAACCTGCCGGCGCGCGCCTTTGAGCAGGGAGAGGTGTTCGAGGTGGAACTCCTGTGGCAGACTGTGGGGAGCGTGCCGGTGGACTTGGACCCGGTCATCGTGGCCGACGGGGCGGTTGAAGACCAGGACCGCCTTTCCCGACGGCTGCCCACTTCTCGCTGGCCGGCCGATGCCCTCCTCCGCGACATTCACCGCCTCATGGTGCAGCCGGACGCTCAGCCCGGGAAATACACGCTGGCGGTGGAGTTGCGACAGGGCAACCGCACGCTGGTGTGGAGCGGCCTGCTCCGCGCCAAGGAGCGTGTCAGCATCGGTTCCCTGCAAGTGGAAGACCGGGCGCGCATCTTCACGCCGCCACCAGTTCGGCATACCGTGAGAGCCCTCTTCGGCAACGACATTGAGTTGGTCGGATTCGAGGTGGACCGACTCACTCTGGTTCCCGGTGAATCTCTCCGCGTGCGGCTGGTCTGGCGCGCACTAGCGCGTCCCAGGGAACGCTACAAGGTCTTCACACACCTGGTAGGGCCAGATGGACAGATTCACGGCCAGCGGGACCTGGAACCGGGGAACGGCACCCTGCCCACGAACGGGTGGGTTCCTGGAGAGTATGTGGTCATGGAGTACGACGTGCCCTTGACGGCGGCTGCGCCTTCTGGTACGTATGAGCTTCGCTTGGGCCTCTACCAGCCAGAGACGGGCAAGCGACTGCCCGTGCAGCACCCTCAGGCCAATGCTCAGGAGCATTACCTGTCATTGGCCGCCATCGAGGTGAGGGGGAAGCCGTGAGCGTGGCGTCCCCGACGAACCAATCTCGGACGAGGAAAGCTCACCTGGTGGTTGTGCTGTTCGTTCTGGGAGCGGCCTTTGCCCTGCGCCTTCACCGGCTGGAAGACGCTAACATCTGGTGGGACGAGGGGTTGGCCGTGTGGGCCGCCCGGCAACCTCTGGCTCAAATCGCCCGGTGGACGGCCAGCGACGTTCACCCTCCCCTCTACTTCTGGCTGCTCCACGGCTGGCGCCTCCTTGTCGGGGATCATGAGTTCGCTGTCCGTTTCTTGTCGGCTGCCAGCGGCACTCTGACCGTGGCGACCCTCTGGGTGCTGGGGCGTCGCCTCTTTCCCAGCAGGCCGTCCGTTGCCATGTTGGGCGCTCTTTTTCTGGCCTTTTCCCGCTTTGCCGTCTGGTGGTCTCAGGAGGCGCGCATGTACATGCTGGGTGGCCTGCTGGTCACGCTGAGCCTGGCGTGTGCGGTGGGCTGGCGGGCGGACAGGCCCTGGCGCGTGGTTGGTTACGTGCTTGCGGCGGCTGCCGGGCTGTGGACGCTCTACCTGCTGGTGCTGGTTCCGGCCATTGTCACCTTGTACTGGCTGGGGGAGAAGCGTGAACGCGGCGGGCTTTCCTGGAGGGTTCGCCTCGGCGCCCAAGGAGCTGTGTTGCTGCTCTTCCTCCCGTGGGCCCTGTACACCTTTCCCCGCCTGCGCTCCTGGTCGGTGGAGAGCGACTTTTCGACGGGCGCCTTTGTGAACCTCTACGCCGTGCTCCTCACCCTGGGGCGTTCCACCCAAATCGAGCCATACCTTCCCCTGGCCTGGGGGCTGCTGCTTGGAGCCGTTGGCCTTGCCGTCGCAGCGGACTGGGCTGGCCGAAAGGAATGGCGAGAAGGCTCGGCGGCACGGCTTCTCCTCCTGCTGATGCTGGTTGGCCCCCCGCTGGCCGTCTGGGCGGTTACGGCCGTGCCCCGCTCGCTGGGCTATGTGCCCAAGCCGGAAGCGCGCTATCTGTTGCCCTTTGCGCCCCCTTTCGCGCTTTTGCTGGCGCTGGCTGGCCACAGGCTGTGGGAGTGGAGCCGCGGGCACAGGTGGTTCGGGACACGGGGCGCGCTTCTCGTTCCAGCTATCTGGGTAGGCCTTGTTCTGATCGTTCAGCTCTGGAGCCTGCGCGACTACTACGCGGGCCGCTACCTGGCCGACGACTACCGGTCCCTGGCTGCTACGCTGCGGGCTCACTGGCAGCCCGGCGACGTGGTGGTGCTCCACACGGACCAACCGTGGCCGGTCTTCGCCTACTATTGGCCGGCTCCCTTTGTGGGGACTCCTCACCTGGAAGAGGCCACAGCAGGGGGTGTAGATTACCTCTTGCGCCCGTTGTGGGAAGAGAACCAGGCCGTCTGGCTTGTGGTGAACGAGGATGCTCTACGCGCTGACCCCCAGCGCCTCTACGAGACGTGGCTGACCCAGCGCGCTGTGGCCCAACATGAGTGGCGCTACGGAACCAAACGGCTTTTACTCTTTGCCCGTACTCCCGAGCGAGCGGCCGACCTGCTGGCAACAGGACCTGGCCTGCGGGCCTCGTCACCCCCTCACTTGCTGGAGGCCGGTGGCGTGCGTTTGATCGGGTGGGAGCAAGGCCTTTTCCGCGCCCGGGCTGGGGAGGTTCTGCACGTGGCCCTGACGTTGGGAGGGGCCAGGCCTGCTCGTTCGCTGCCAGTAGCCGTCTCCCTGGTGGCCCTCTCGTCTCAGCAAGTGATTGCCACCGCTCGCCAGACGGCCACCCTGGAGTACATGCCCCAGCGTTTTACTTTTTCCGTGCTCCTCCCGGCCGATGCGCCGCCTGGCGAGTACGCCTGGGTCGTGCGCCTGAAGGAGCAAGAAGCCCCGGTGGGGCGTGTGCGCGTGTTGCGGCCGCTTGCTCCTCCGCCGGCCGCCGCGCCGACCGAGCCACCGGAGCACTCCGTCAATGCCACGTTTGGTGAACCACCGTCTGTCCGACTGCTGGGCTACAGCTTGCAAAAAAGACCTGACGCGCTGCACGTCCAACTCCACTGGCAGGTGTTGAGACCCCTGCCCCTTTCCTACAAAGTCTTCGTCCACCTCACCACGCTCGAAGGGCGCGTGGTGACCCAGCGGGATGACTACCCTCAACAGGGCCGGCACCCCACCACAAGCTGGCAGGTCGGCGAGGTGGTCCCGGACACGTATGCGGTCCCCCTGCCCGACGGTCTGGCCGGCCGATACGTGCTGAAAGTGGGACTCTACGACCCCGCCACCGGTCAGCGGCTGGGACCGGTGCGCGACGCTACAGGGACTGTCCAGCCGAATGATCAGCTTGTGCTCCAGGAACTCACGCTCCCGTTGGGTCAGTAAGCCTTGTTGCCGGGAGATAAGTTTTCGGAAAACTCAGGGTAGACCAACTTGGTCCCCTTTTCGGCTCAAGTATAATGTAACCAAGAAACGACGGGGGTTTGGGTCTCGGCGTGAGAGGAGGTGAGTTGTGGAGCGGGTAGCGGAAGCACAGCCGGAGGTGGAAGAGCGGGTGCAAGAGGTGCTGGCGGTGCTGCGCCAGCCGGGGGCACTGACGCCGGCGGTGCGGCGGGCGCTGGCGGAGCTGTTGGCGGAGGCGCCAGGGGAGCGGCGCATGAGCTACGAAGAATTCCTGGCCTGGGCGGACGAGGACACCTGGGCCGAGTGGGTGGAGGGGCGAATTGTGATGATG